>JBKPTT010000248.1:0-22861 GCA_046735635.1 Acidobacteriota bacterium
GCGCGGCGGCGATTGGCACGGTGTTTCTCAGCGCAACGCCGAACTCCACCAACTTCAGCATCGAAGGACGGCCCGACTTCAAGCCGGACGAAGCAGTCGAAGTCCCCTTCGACGCGATCACGCCGGACTACTTCCGCGTCCTGGACGTTCCCCTTCGCGAAGGCCGATTCTTCGACCGACGCGATTCGGCGGACGCACCGTCGGTGGTCATCATCAACGAGACGATGGCGTCGATGTTCTGGCACGACCAGAGCCCGCTCGGCCGGCGGATCAAGTACGGCTCGCTCTCGGGGAGAGCGCCGTGGCTGACGATCGTCGGCGTGGTCGGCGATACGCGGCGCACGGGGTACGAGGCAGCCGTACGTCCCGAAACGTACCTTCCGTACGCGCAGGTACCCGACAACAACATGACGCTCCTTGTGCGCACGACTGGTGAGCCGACGGCATTGGGGGCTTCGGTTCGCGAACTCGTTCACCAGATCGACCCGCTCATCCCGCTGCAGATGGTGCGTCCACTCGACGATGATGTCAGCCAGATGATGGCCGGACGACGGCTGAACACCACGCTGTTTGTCATGTTCGGTGCAATCGCCGCCCTCCTGGCGGCCGTCGGCATCTACGGAGTCGTTGCCGGCTCGGTCGAGCTGAGGACGCGTGAACTCGGCGTGCGCCTCGCACTGGGCGCGACGGGCGGCGCCATTTTGAGGATGGTGCTCGCTGAAGGACTCTGGCTGGTGATTCTGGGCCTGGTGCTCGGGTTGGGCGCATCGCTCGCGCTCAGCGGCGTCATCGCAGGGTTGCTGTACGACGTGCGGCCAACCGACGCGGCAACGTTTGCAGGCATTGCGACGTTCACGGTTGTCGTCGCGTTGATTGCGTCGCTGATCCCCGCCGTCCGCGCGCTTCGCGTCGATCCGGTGACCGCGCTCAGAGCGGAGTAACCGCCCGTCCAGTTCCGCCTATAATCTCGAGCCGCGCGAGGTGGTTGATGCGAGGACACATCAGCTTGAGGGCGCAGCGGCCGATCCATCCGCGTGCGTACGCCGCCGCTCTCTTGATACCCGCCTTCGTCGTGCTCTCGCCCCGAGCGGCCCGGGCAGAGCGACTGCCCATTCGTGTGTACACGATCGCTGACGGCCTTCCTCACGATCGCATCAACCGCATCATGCGGGATTCGCACGGATTCCTCTGGTTCTGTACGCCGGGCGGGCTCGGCAGATTCGACGGCGAGCGTTTTGTCTCCTACCACGAGGATGACGGGCTGCCGAGCGAGTCGGTCAACGACATCCTCGAGGATGGAGCCGTGTACTGGGTCGCCACCAATGGCGGCGGGGTCGCGCGATTCGATCCGAACGCGGCTGCGGGTTTGTCATTGGGCACGGATGTGACCCTTGACGCACGTCCGCGGACCTTCGCCGTGTTCCGGGTCGGCGATCGGGCTGCAACGAATCGGGTAAACGTGTTGTTCAGGGACTCGACGAGCCGGATCTGGGCGGCCACCGACGGCGGCCTTTTTGTCTTCCAGCGTGAGTCGCACGGAGGGCATTTTCGGCGCGTGTCCCTGGACAACCCTGGGTATGCCGACGATGCCGTTCAGGTGTGGAGCGTTCAGCAGGATCGCGAGGGCGTCTTGTGGATCGGCACGTCGCGCGGGCTCGTGCGCCGGTTGCCCGATGGATCCATGGTGTGGTACGCGATTCGGCCTGCTGCGGGCGTGGATCATGTCTGGACGGTGCTGCTCAGCCGCAACGGGCGGATGCTGATTGGCCACAGCGCAGGATTGCTTGCGATAGATCGAGCGCATGCGCGCGTCGCACCGACGATCGCACGCGTGCAGCGGCGCATCGACGATCTTGGCGCGACGCGCTGGTTTACCGCTCCGCAGGGTGCGGCGGCCGCTCGCGTCAGGGCGCTCTACGAAACCGGCGACGGGCGTGTGTGGGTCGGCAGCGATGCGAACGTCGGAGATTTCGACGGAACGCGGCTGCGCCTGTTCAGCGGGACGCAGGCGCTCGACACTGTCGTCGACGCGTTCGCCGAGGACACCGCCGGCAATCTCTGGGTCGGGACCGCAATAGGCGCGGCACGGCTCGCGCGCGGCGGCTTTACGACCTACGACCACGCGGACGGACTCTCTGATTTTCAAGCGCCCCTGATCTTCGAAACGCGTGCCGGCGAGTTATGTGCGGTAAGTGCGAGGCTGTTCGTGAACGTGTTCGACGGCCGCCGTTTCAACGCTGTTCGCCCGCAGCTGCCGCCGTCGCCCGCTGCGGGCACCTTCCCGGCTGTCCTTCAGGATCATGCGGGGGAATGGTGGATTGGCAACGGCGAGGATCTGTACCGGTTTCCTGCCGCGCCGAGTGCGGGCCAGCTTTCGAGATTACGGTGGAAGACACGCTACTCGAGACGCGACGGCCTCGCTGGCGGCGTGATATCCCGGCTCTTCGAAGATTCGCGCGGGGATGTGTGGATTGCCACGCGCGTGCCGTCCCGCGAGGTGGTCACCAGATGGGAGCGCAGGACCGGCACGTTCCATCGGTACGGTTCGGAACACGGCCTGCCTGCATTCGATCCTGCGGACTGGTTCGTGGAAGACGGTTCGGGCAGCGTGTGGATCGGATTCTGGAACGGAAGCGGGGTCGCGCGCTATCGGGGAAGCGGCTTCACCTGGATCCCGAGCCCGGCGCGCGCATGGGGAGGCACCAGCCTGCTTCTGGATCGCCGCGGGCGGTTGTGGATTGGCGGCCTCGGCCTGTGGCGCGTCGACGATCCGTCTGCGGACCGGCCAACGCTGGTCCCGTATACCGCGCGAAACTTCACCCCACGAGGCGTCGTCCTGCTCGCCGAGGATCGACGCGGCCGACTGTACTTTCGATCGAGTGAGGGACTCATCCGTCTGGACGCCGAGGCCGGCACGATCGATCGATACACGACAGCCGACGGCCTCGCGTCCATGGAGGCGAAAGCCGGGTACCTCGCACGTGACGGCGCGCTCTGGTTTGCGGTGGCGAGGGGCGTTTCTCGCTTGTTCCCCGACCACCCGGATACACGCCAGCCGGTCCCCGTCGCGATTGGACGGATCCGAGTAGCGGGCACGTTCCATTCTCCGGGCGAGCTCGGGGCGGCGGAAGTGCGCGGTCTGGTCCTGCAGCCCGGAGAGCGGCAGTTTCAGATCGATTACTTCGCCATCAGCTTCGAGGGCGGGCAGGTCGTGCGGTATCAGTATCGTTTGGACGGGGTAGACGCCGAGTGGAGCGTCCCCGCGCGCGAGCGCTCGGTCACGTTCGGCTATCTCGCGCCGGGAGGATATCGTTTTCTCGTACGCGCGGTGGATTCCCGCGGCGTCGTCAGCACGCGTCCTGCGGTGGTCGAGTTCGCGGTCCTCGCGCCGCTGTGGCGCAGGCCGTGGTTCGCCGGAACGGGCGCCGCCCTGTTGCTCATCGGTGTGTTCGCGGGGCATCGGTACCACGTGCGCAGGTTGCTCGAGGTGGAACGCGTGCGCACGCGCATCGCGGCCGACTTGCACGACGATATCGGGTCCAGTCTCTCGCAGATCGCGATCCTGAGTGAGGTGGCGCAGCAACGCGGCGCCGCGGCGCTACCGCCGATCGTCGCGGACGCCCTGATGAACATCGCGGTCACCTCGCGTGAAGTGGTGGACTCGATGGGAGAGATCGTGTGGGCCATCAACCCGCGACGCGATCGACTGTCAGATTTGACTCAGCGCATGCGCCGATTTGCGAGCGACATGCTTCCCGCGCGCGGCATCGAGTTCACGTTCGAGGCGCCGCACGCCCAGGAGGATCAGCGGCTCGGCGCCGACATGCGCCGCCACGTGTTCCTTATTTTCAAGGAGAGCGTCACGAATATCGCCCGCCACTCGGGCGCCACGCGCGCGTCGATCGCTCTGGGCATTGACCGCGCCGCGCTGCGACTCACTATCGCCGATGACGGGCGCGGCCGCACGACGTCAGCGGATACCGACGACGGATCCTCTCATGGCCACGGGTTGTCCGGCATGCGGGCGCGCGCGACGGACCTTGGCGGCACGCTGCGGATCGATGCGCTTGCCACGGGAGGGTTACTCGTTGCGCTGACCGTGCCTTTGCACCGCCGGCGCAAACCGGCCGCCGGCGCATCCGAGCCGCGCAATACGCCACCACCTGTATAGGTGGTGCGAAATCGCGCGGCCGGGTATAGGTTGAGGTGGGTTTCATCCGCAGACGACTCCGCGAGCATGGCGATCATTGACACGGTGACACAGCAGGGCGCTCCAATTGAACCGGCGGCCGTCAGCGTCGCCATCGTGGAGGACCAGCGCCGAATCCGCGAGGGGCTTGCCGCGCTTATCGATGGAACCGATGGATTCCGATGCGCCGCGACGTTCGGCTCGATGGAAGACGCGCTCGCTGGTCTGCGGCCGCCGCTTCCTCAGGTCGTCCTCATGGACATCGGACTCCCGGGCATGTCCGGCATCGAAGGTGTTCGCCGGCTGAAAGCCGCGTATCCGGCAGTTCAAGTACTCATGCTGACCATCTATGACGACGACGAGCGGATCTTCGACGCGATGTGCGCCGGAGCCTGCGGATACGTGCTGAAGAAAACCGCCCCGTCCCGCCTCCTCGAGAGTATTCAGGAAGTGGCGGCGGGCGGCGCGGCGATGTCCCCCGAAGTGGCGCGCCGCGTCATCTCGCTGTTTCGCGAGATCCGGCCGCCGGAACGCGCCAACTATCAACTCACGCCGCACGAAACGCGGTTGCTCCGTCTGCTGGTGGACGGCCACAACTACATGACCGCTGGCCGGGAGCTTGGCGTTTCCGTCAATACCATCTCCTTTCACATGCGGCGCATCTACGAGAAGCTCCAGGTCCATTCGAAATCCGAGGCTGTCGCGAAAGCGCTTCGCAGCCGGATCGTTTGAGCGCACCTCGCATCTCCGCTTTCGGCGTTCGGTGCTCGCCTCAGCACGATTGCTACCAGCGCAGGTGGTGACTTTCAAACTGCCACGCTCCATGCTCCTTCCCGACCGATGCGACCTCGACGCCTGGAAGGAGGGGCCATGGGATCAGTTCTGCCAAACGGACAGGACGTACCCGGTTCAGACGGGCACACGCACGTAATCGGAGTTGGCGTGGGAGCCAGGGTGTTGATCGCCGCCGCAGTGCTGGCAATGGTTTCGGCGCTGACCGATCGCGCGGCGACCCCCGCGTTGCTCTCCGCGGCAACCCAGACACCGCCACACGTGACGCAGGTGATGAGCGGCCTCGACAATCCGCGCGGACTCGCATTCGGTCCCGACGGTGCGCTCTACGTCGCGGAAGCCGGACGCGGTCCGTCCGATCAATCCTGTTTTTCCGATCCGTCTCAAAGCCAGTGCACCTGCGGGTCGGCCGGGGGGCCTGTCGGGTGCTCCGGCCCGACCGGTGCTGTCAGCCGCTTCTGGAAGGACCGCCAGGAACGTGTGCTGGAGGGGCTGCCTTCCTGGAGCATTGCAAGCGGGCGAGCGGAGGGTCCCAACGGTGTCGCGATGCTCGGGCTCGGCGAGGCATTTGTAACGATCGGCCTCGAGGCCGCCCCTCGAACTGTGGATTTCATGCGCCAGGTACTGGGAGACGGGTTCGGGCGCCTCGTTCACTTCACCCCGGGGGGGCAGTGGCGCTTCGTCGCCGACCTCGTCGACTACGAGAAGCAGTTCAACCCTGAGCCGCGCGTCGTCGACAGCAATCCGTTCGGACTGCTGGTGGCCCCGGCCGGAGTCGTCGTCGTGGACGCAGGCGGAAACGACGTCCTCCTGGTAGACGCCAGCCGTCATATCTCGACCCTTGCGATCATCCCGTCCGTCTCCCAGGCGAGCAGCGGCGACGCAGTGCCGACCTCCATCGCGGTGGGGCCTGATGGCGCCTATTACATCGGCGAGCTGACCGGCGCACCCTTTCGCGAAGGCGCCTCCACCATTTTCCGGCTGATCCCTGGCGCCGCGCCGGAGCCGTTCCTCACCGGTTTCAAGGCGGTCATCGGAGTCGCCTTCGATCGTGAGGGGAACCTGTACGTGCTGCAACACTCGACTGGTGTGACGGGCCTGACCGCTCCCGGCGTCCTCATCCGTGTCGCGCCCGATGGCACCCGAACAACCGTCATGAGCGGGCTCGACCGCCCGACCGGACTCGCGATTGGTCCTGACGGCGCGGCTTACGTGAGTGTCCACGGCCAGTCGGTAGCCATTGGAGAGGTTCTTCGGCTCGAGCTATAGGACATTTCTCGAAGGTGATCGTTCTTGGGAACTCGAGAAATGGTCTGCCGCTGATTTACGCCGGCGAGAGGTAGGCCGTCGAGGGATCACCGCGGAAGGCTCGTGACCCGCGCGGCCGTGAGCGCGCGCACCTCCCGCGCACCCGCATCCAGCAGCACGCGCCCGCACGCGTTCAGCGTCGCGCCCGTCGTGCTCACATCGTCCACGAGCACGACGACGAGCCCGCGCACGTCGGCGGCCCGCCGGAGCCCGAACGCGTCGCGCACGTTCGCGTGACGTTTGGCCGCGGGGAGTTCGGTCTGCGACGGCGTGGAGCGGACGCGCTTCAGCACGTTGCGCACCGGGATCGGCAAATGACGCGCGATTTCGGCCGCCTGGTTGAAGCCGCGCTGCCGTCGGCGGAGCCAATGCAGCGGGACCGGCACGGCAATGTGCGCGCCCTCGACCACTTCGCCGCCGTGGATCGTCAGACGCGAGGCGAGCTGTTTGGCAACGGATTGCCGGCCGCCGTACTTCAACGCGTGCACAATCGCGCGGAGCGCACCCGCGTACTCACCTATCGCGCGACCCCGGCTGATCACCGCGCCGGCTCGGCGGCATCGCGCGCACCGCTGCTGTTCCGCGCTGATGATTCGCCACGACGGGATCGGATCTCCGCAGGCGTCGCAAACCGGCGGCGTAATGGGGACGATGGAGCTCCAACAGGTTTGACAGACCGGTCCGCGTGTAGGTGCGTCGAGCAGCCGATCGCAGCCCGCGCATGACGGTGCGAGGAGAACTGAAATCAGCGCATCGGCGACGTCATTCGGAAACCTCGATCCGCTCAGCATCGCCCCACAGCCGATCCAGAGCATAGAAGGCGCGCGTGGGCGGCGTGAAAACGTGGACGACGAACGTGAAGTAGTCCATCAAGACCCATTCGGCGCGCTCGTACCCTTCGACGTGTGACGGGCGGACCTTCGCGGCGCGTAGCGCCTCCTCGATCGCATCGGCAATCGCCTTCACCTGCCGGACGTTCAGTCCAGTACACAGTACGAAGTAGTCGGTGAACGCCGGCGTCTGGCGCAGGTCGAGCACGACGACGTCCTGAGCCTTCTTGTCGAGGGCGGCACGCACAGCCTTCCCGACGTCGCCTGTCAAACGCTTCTTCGTGCCCGTGGTCGTCGTCCGCCGCTTTTCAGTTTTCGCCATGCAAGTGATCTGCCGTGAGGGAATCGGGACTGATCGAGTAGAGACGGTGTTGATGGATGTGTCGTTCGACCGATTCCGGTACCATCCCGGCAATCGGTTCCCCCGCGAGAAGACGTCTGCGAATCTCAGTCGACGACACCTCGGGAGTGGCTGCATCGATGAGAAAAATCGCGGGATCGCGATTCGCGCTTCGCGGGCCTTCGAGAGCACTCACGCTGATCATTCGCTCGCCCAACGCAGGTAAGTGCTGCCGCAACTGTTCCACACCGAACCGCGGCCGCGCGACGACCGCGAACTGCGCGAGGTCGAGGACATCCGGATACCGGTACCACGTTTCAATTTCTGCAAACGCGTCGGCGCCTGTGATGAAGAAGATGTGCGTACTTGGGAGTCCGCTGCGCTCGCGAAACCTCGTCAGCGTCTCGGCCGTGTATGACGGACCGGGCGCGCACAGCTCGATGTCGCTGGCCGTCAGCCCTTCGATGCCGTTGATCGCGAGCGCGGTCATCGCAAATCGATGGTAACCCGACGCGAGCGGCTGGTGCGCGCGATGTGGCGGAACGTGCGAGGGGAGAACGTACACACGATCGAGGCCGAGCGCGCGTTTCGCGGCCCGCGCGGTCTCGACATGCCCGACGTGAATGGGATCGAGCGTCCCGCCAAGCAGCCCGATCCGCGCAGCCGCGTTCATTCGGTCAGCAGACGCGGTTGGCCCGCCTTCGCCTCTGGGTTGGCGTGTCGAGGCTTCGGCGTGGCAGGCGGGTTCGCGCTTCGCGGTTCGGCCGCGCGCTCTCGCGCGCGTGCCACTTCACGCCAGATCGCTTCCAGTAAGGCGTCGATCCCTTCGCCGGTCGCGCCAGACGCTGCAAAGAATGGGACGCCGAGCTCCGCGGCATACGCGCGCAGACGCACGAGGCGATCCGGATCGTCCAGCGCGTCGATCTTGTTCGCGACGGCAATCACCGGCTTCCCCGACAATCGCTCGACCCCATCGCCCCGCTCCGCTCCTCGCGCGGAAAACAATTCGAGCTCGCGAGTGATCACATCGTAATCATGAACCGGATCGCGTCCGCTCGCAGACGACACGTCCACCAGGTGGACCAGCACTTTCGTGCGTTCGAGATGGCTGAGAAAGCGGTCGCCGAGACCATGCCCTTCGTGCGCGCCTTCGATCAGTCCCGGCACGTCCGCGACGACGAACGAGCGATCGCCCGACAGTCCGACGACCCCGAGGTTGGGAACGAGTGTGGTGAACGGGTAATCGGCAATCTTCGGACGCGCGGCGGAAATGCGCGAGATCATCGTCGATTTCCCCGCGTTCGGAAAGCCAACCAGCCCGACGTCGGCAAGCAGCTTCAGATGAAGCCGAAGATCCTTCTCCTCGCCGGCAAGTCCCGGCTGCGTCTTGCGCGGAGCGCGATTGGTCGATGTCGCGAACGCGGCGTTGCCTTGTCCGCCGAGACCGCCCTTTGCGATGAGCACCCGCTGCCCGTCTTCGATCAGGTCCGCGACGAGGTCGTACTCGCCGTCCTCGCGCTTTTCGTACACGGACGTGCCTGTGGGAACTTCGAGGTCGATGTCCGCGCCGTTCTTCCCCGTGCGGTTCGACCCTTCGCCGTGCCCGCCACGGCCGGCTTCGAACGTCTTCTGGAAGCGATAGTTGAGGAGCGTGTTCAGGTTGGCGTTCGCGACGAGGTACACGTTGCCGCCGGGACCGCCGTCCCCGCCGCTCGGGCCGCCGCGGGGAACGAACTTCTCGCGCCGGAACGCCATCGCGCCCCGGCCGCCGTGGCCCGCTGCGACGTGGATGTCGACTTCGTCTACGAACACGAGGTAGGAGATTGGCGGGGTCTCAAGACCCCGCCCTACCGTCACGTGCCGATTATTCCAGCGGCAGGACGCTGATCACGCGGCCGCGGGCGCCGTGATCCTCGAATTTCACCTTGCCGTCGATCTTCGCAAAGAGCGTGTCGTCCTTGCCGAGGCCGACGTTCAGCCCGGGACGGAACCGTCGCCCACGCTGACGCACGAGGATCGAACCGCCGGTCACGACGTTGCCGTCGTGGCGCTTCACGCCGAGGCGCTGCGAATTGCTGTCGCGGCCGTTGCGCGAACTTCCCTGTCCCTTTTTGTGAGCCATGGCTGAATTCCGAGTGGCGTATGCCGAATGCCGAACGCATTGGCGAATGCCGAATGCCGAATGCTAATTGCCGAATGCCGAATGCCGAATGCTAATGCCGAGTGGCGAATGCTAATGCCGAGTGACGAATGCTAATGCCGAGTGACGAATGTTAAATAAGGATATCGGTCACGCGCACGCGCGTGTACGTGCTGCGATGTCCGCGCGTCTTGCGGAATCCCTTGCGGCGCTTCTTGCGGAAGACGCGAATCTTCGGCCCGCGCGACTCGCCATCGACGATCCCGACGACCTTCGCGTTTGCGACAAAGGGAGCGCCGGCCAGCATCTCACCGCCGTCCTTTGACAGGAACAGCACCTGGTCGAAGGTGATTTCCTTGCCCGGCTCTGCCGAGACGCGGTCGATCGTGACGACGGAGCCTGGGTTGACCTTCACCTGGCGTCCGCCAGCCTGAATGATTGCGAACACGTTCACGCCCTCCGGCAAGCCCTAGAAACGAGCTTTTATCCTGTATACAAAGGACTTAGTCTACCCCACCTCCGCCCTTGAAATCAACCGGGGCTACGGCGGGGCAAGCACGCGAGCCTAGCGGAGGAGAACTCTGGTCCCGCGGATTTTCTGGGTGCTGAGCGTGCCGAGGAACGCTGGGATGACCTTGTCCATCAGCTCGAAGTAGGACGAGAGGGCCGGCGTGTTCTGCTGGGAGTTGTACAGAATCTCCTCGTGCATCGTCTCGGTGTGCAGAGTGGTGCCCGTGCGGCCGTCGATGAAGATGAACTTCGGCGACAGTGCGAACCCCTTGCGCTCCACGTACATGCGCTGCGGAACGATGACGCGGCGGCCGTACTGATCGACCTGCTCCTGATTCCGCGTGATGAAGCCCGCAGACTGCTGCGGCGTGAAGAGCACCGTGCCCGTGACGATCAGCGGGTTCTCGTATTCCTCGCCGATCTTCTTCCAGAACGCGACATCCGCAAAGATCGCCTGGTACTTCTCGAGATCTTTCGCGTTGCGGATTTTCGGCTCGGCCGCCGCCGAGGACGCGGCTTTCGGTTCGGCCGCTGCCCCGGGAGCCGACTTGGGCTCGGCGGCCGCCGGCGGAGGCTGCGTCGGTGAGGCCGGCAACTGCGGGACGGGCGGAATGGATTGTCCTTCCCCGGACGACGTCGTCGCGGAGCCGTCGCCGGTTGCGGCGGACGTTGACGCCGTGGGCAAGGGCGGCACGGGCGCGGGCGCGCTGCGCATCTTGTCCGCTGCGAGCTCGGCGAGCGGCAGGACGTCGGCCTCGATCACGCGCAGGCCCGACTTCGATCGGAGCTGGCTTCGCAGCAGGCGCACGGTTTCCAGGTTTGCGTCGACGTCGTCGGTGCCGCCGCTGATGAAGCCGGCGACGAGCACGCGGCGGAACGCCGACACGTCCATCTTCGGCGACAGCGGCGTCTCGATGGGCACCTCGAAGAAATTGGTGCATCCGCTGACCAACGCGAGCAGCGTGAGGCTAACGATCGTTGCGACGTTTCGCGCGGTCATTGATTTCTTTGAACAGATCGTAATTCTGATGAATCAGGACGTTCTTCGGGTCGAGCGCGATCGCCTTTTCGTACGCCTTTCGCGCGTCCTCGAATCGTCCCTCGTGCTCGTACGCGATGCCGAGATTGTTCCACGCCGCGGCGTAGGTAGGATCGATCTCCACCGCCTTTTCCCAGCGATAGGTCGCTTCCTTCCAAAGCCCGTTCTGCGCCACCTTGATGCCGAAGTCGACCTGCGACTTCGCTTGCGAGCGCGTGTCGGCATACGCGGCGGACGCAAAGGCCGTCAGCAACGCGACGAGCGCTACGCCTCGAGCAACAATCCGGGCCCGAAATCTCATGGATGTTGGCTCCACTATAGTCACCCGTCAGAGGTGTCGCAAGCGGTTTCCGGAGGGACAGCCGCCAGAGGACTTGGGTGATCCAGCAATGGATGTACCATTCAATTTCTCACGCCAACCTGCTGGTCTGCCACGGAATACCGGAGTTATCCGTAAGCGCTGGACGCACCTCGTAACCGGCGCGCGTTGCTGCGGGCGACACACGTCACCTATAATGAGGACAGAGGGGTCGGGCCGTGCGGCTGCGTAAGCAGCCCCAGTGGCGCCGGCCCCTTTTGACGTTGGCGTCGGGAGAAGCACGTGGACCTTCACACCGCCGTCAGCGTATCGATGCTCCCGGTTTCGCGCAGCCGTGCCTCAGCGGTTTTCAAAGAACTCCGACAACAGAATCCAACCGTCACGCTCGTTGCCCTCGTTAGTGCTCTGGCCGCTACAACTGATGTGCTGCAGGTCTGTGACGCGGCACGAGCGGCGGCGACGCAAGCACTCGCGGCCGCGGAGCCGCTCGGCATCACCCCGATTCCCTGGTTCGATTCGCGGTACCCCCCGCTCCTGAGCTGCACGTTCGATCCGCCACCCGTCATCTGGACAAAGGGCGCGGTCGCCGAGCTCGTGCGACCGGCCGTCGCCATCGTTGGCTCTCGTTCAGCGACGCCATACGCAGTCAGCGTTGCCGCACGACTGGGGGGCGAACTGGCCGACCGGGGCGTCGTAGTCGCCAGCGGATTGGCCCGCGGTGTCGACTCGGCTGCGCATCGCGGCACCCTCGAGGCCGGTGGAATCACGGTCGCGATTCTCGGTTCCGGGCTGGATCGAATCTATCCGGCCGAGCACGCTGATTTAGCGCAAGATATTGCGAAAGCAGGGGTTGTCGTTAGCGAGCTGGGGCCGGGCGCCCCACCTCTTCCCGAGAACTTTCCGCTCAGAAACCGTATAATCAGCGGGATCTCCCTGGCGGTCGTCGTCGTCGAAGCTTCCGAGAAGAGCGGCTCCCTCATTACCGCCCGGTGCGCCATGGACCAGGGACGGGACGTCATGGCGGTTCCGGGAAGCGTCCTCAGCGGGCGTAACCGCGGCTCCCACAGTCTTTTGAAGGACGGAGCAAAGGTCGTCGAGACAGCGGACGATATTCTTGAGGAAATCGGCTGGCCCGGGTCGTTGAGCCCGCACGAGGTTTCCAAGTCACTCGTCGAAGACCCTCTACTGGCGAGGATGGAAGCCGGGGAAAGTTATGGGCTCGAGGAGCTCGTCGAATCGACCGCCATGTCGGCATCGAAGCTGCTGCCGCGGCTGATGGAACTGGAGCTCCAAGGGCAGGTTCGAGCGGCCGGCGGAGGCCGGTTCATGAGGCTGCCCACAAGGGAATGTTAAGGTTCTAAGGGTATGGCAAAGGCACTCGTGGTGGTGGAATCGCCGGCGAAGGCGAAAACCATCAACAAATATCTCGGCCGCAATTACAAGGTGATCGCCTCGATGGGGCACGTCCGCGATCTGCCCAAGAGCAAGCTCGGGGTCGATGTCGAGGAGGATTTCGAGCCTTCGTACGAGGTCATTGCGAGCCGCAAGAAGGTTCTGAAGGAGCTGAAGGACGCCGCCAAGGGGTCTGAGGACATCTTCATCGCCACCGACCCCGACCGTGAAGGAGAAGCCATCGGCTGGCACCTCGCCGAGGAGCTTGGGTCGGCGAACCGGAAAAAGATTCGCCGCCTGATGTTCAACGAGATCACCAAGAAAGGCGTGCTGGCGGCGCTGGAGCGTCCGACTGCGATCAACAAGCAGATGGTGGACGCGCAGCAGGCGCGTCGGGTATTGGATCGTCTCGTCGGCTACAAGATCAGCCCCCTCCTCTGGGACAAAGTGCGCCGAGGCCTGAGCGCTGGACGCGTGCAGTCGGTCACACTGAAGCTCGTCGTCGATCGCGAACGCGAGATTGAGAAATTCGTTCCCGAGGAGTACTGGAACATCACGGCCCGGCTCGCCGGTCCCGTTCCACCGGAGTTCGACGCCAAGCTGCTCAAGCGCGGCGGCAACACGATCAAGGTCACCAACCAGGCGGAAGCGGATGCGATTCTCGCGGACCTGAAGCGCGCGACCTGGATGGTCGCGAGCGTCACGACCAAGGAGCGCAAGAAGAACGCGGTTCCCCCCTTCATCACGAGCAAACTGCAGCAGGCGGCGCGATTCCCCGTCAAGAAGACGATGATGATCGCGCAGCAGCTCTATGAAGGCGTCGAGATCCCTGGCGAGGGCTCGGTGGGCCTCATCACTTACATGCGAACCGATTCGACTCGCGTGTCGGACCAGGCGCTCGCGGAGGTTCGCGAATACATCGGGACCAAGTTTGGCACCGACTATGTGCCCGAGAAGCCGAACATGTACCGGGCGAAGGCAGATGCGCAGGACGCGCACGAGGCGATTCGCCCGACGTCCATGCAATACGACCCCGAGACGGTGCGTCCGCACCTCACGCCGGATCAGTACTCCCTGTATCGTTTGATCTGGAACCGGTTCGTCGCGTCGCAGATGCCGCCCGCGACATTCGATGAAACCATCGTCGATATCGACGCCGCTGATTACACCTTCCGCGTGAAGGGGTCCGTTCCGAAGTTCCCCGGCTGGATGGCCGTTTACGGCCAGGATCCCGGTAGTGCTGGCCTTCAGGCCGGCGCGTCAGCCGGTGCCGACGCCGTGTCCACCGACGACGAGGAAGGCTCCGGTGTTCTGCCGCCGCTCAACGAGGGTGATCGGCTGGATCTGAAAGAGCTCAAGCCGGAACAGAAATTCACACAGCCGCCCCCGCGCTACAGCGAGGCGACGCTCGTGAAAGCGCTCGAAGAAAACGGCATCGGCCGACCGAGCACGTACGCGTCGATCATCAGCGTCATCCAGGCGCGCGATTACGTGAACAAGATCGACGGGCGATTCAAGCCGACGATGCTCGGCATGATGCTCGTGGAGAAGCTGCTCAGCCCCGCGTTCGACGACATCCTCGACGTGAACTACACGCGCGAGCTCGAGGAGGATCTCGACAAGATCGAGGAAGGCGCCTCGAACTACGAGAAGACGCTTTCGAGCTTCTACAAGAAGTTCGTCAAGGACTTGAAACGCGCCGAAAAGGAGATGCTGAATCTCAAGGAGGGATACCCGCCGGATCCCGCCATCGACTGCGACAAGTGCGGCAAGCCGATGGTGATCAAGGCAGGCAAGTTCGGCCTGTTCCTCGCGTGCAGCGGATATCCGGACTGCGAGAACACGCGCGAGCTCGAGACGCCGGAGCCCGGCGCCGAAAACGGCGAAGGGCTGGAGGAGACCTGCGAGAACTGCGGCAAGCCGATGGTCGTCAAGCGCGGACGCTTCGGGCAGTTCCTCGCGTGCACCGGTTATCCGGATTGCAAGACGACCCGGAAGATCATCACGACGAAGCAGGGCATGGCGGCGGCGAAGCCGGATCAGATTCTCGACGAGAAGTGCCCGAAATGCGACTCGAACCTCGTGCTGAAGCAGGGGCGGTTCGGCGAGTTCACCGCCTGCAGCAACTATCCGAACTGCAAGTTCGTCAAGCAGAAGTCCACCGGCATCCTCTGTCCGAAAGACGGCGGCGACGTCGTCGAACGGAAGTCACGACGCGGGAAGGTGTTCTACGGCTGCGCGAATTACCCTGACTGCGACTTCGTCCTCTGGAACAAGCCGGTGCTCGAGCCCTGCCCGCAATGCGGCGAGAAGTTCCTGGTCGAGAAGATCACGAAACGGCATGGGCGTCAGTTGATGTGTCACAAGGAAGATTGTGATTACGTCAGGTCGGAGGAGCTCGCGCCGGCGTAGGGCGGCCCTTTCCGGCCAGGCATCCAATTCAATGCCCACGGTCCACATCATCGGCGGCGGGCTTGCCGGAAGCGAGGCCGCGTGGCAGGCCGCCACATGCGGCGTTGATGTAATCATCCACGAAATGCGGCCGGTGCGCGCGACGGCCGTCCACAAGACCGATCGACTCGCGGAGCTGGTCTGCAGCAACTCCTTCCGCGGCGACAAGCTCGATAACGCTGTCGGACTCCTGAAAGAAGAAATGCGGCGACTCGGCTCCCTGGTGATGCGCGCCGGCGAGGCCGCACGCGTCCCGGCGGGCGCCGCGCTGGCCGTGGATCGGGACCGATTTTCATCGGAAATCACGCGCGCCATCACGTCACATCCGCGCATCACGGTCGTTCGCGAAGAGATCGCCCGCGTCCCGGCGTCGCTCGACGGCCCCGTCATCATTGCCACCGGGCCGCTCACGTCCGACTCGCTGTCGGCCGACATCGCACGCCTCGTCGGCGGCGACCATCTGTATTTCTACGACGCCGTCAGCCCGATTGTCCTCGCCGATACGATCGACATGGCGAAGGTGTTCAGGGCGTCGAGGTGGGGGCGGAGTTTGCGATCGCCGGGGTCTAAAGACCCCGGCCCACCGCGTTCGAAAGACCCGGGCCCACTGGGTTGGAAAGACCCCGGCCCACCGGGTTGGAAAGACCCCGGCCCACCGGGTTCGAAAGACCCCGGCCCACCGCCGGACCTGAAGACCGGTAGGGCGGGGTCTTCAGACCCCGCCACGGCTCCGGCGGACAAGTCAGATCCCGGTAAAAGTTGCGGCGTGGACGACGGCGAGGGCGACTACCTGAATTGCCCGTTCAACGCCGAGGAGTACGCGCGCTTCTACGATGCGCTGATGTCCGCCGAGCGCGCGCCGCTGCACGATTTCGACGAGGCGAAGTTCTTCGAAGGCTGCCTGCCGATCGAAGTCATGGCGTCTCGTGGCGTCGACACGCTGCGATTCGGCCCGATGAAGCCGGTCGGACTCGTCGATCCACGGACCGGCCGCGAACCGTACGCCGCCGTACAGCTGCGTCAGGACAACCTGGCCGGCGACCACTACAGCCTGGTCGGCTTCCAGACGCAAATGAAATGGGGCGAGCAGGCGCGCGTGCTGAAGCTGATTCCGGGGCTCGAGCAGGCCGAGTTCGTCCGCTTCGGCATGATTCATCGCAATACCTACATCAACGGTCCGACGGTTCTGCGCGAGACGTGGCAGACCAAATCGCGCGATGATCTGTTCTTCGCCGGGCAGATCTCCGGCGTCGAGGGCTACGTGGAATCGGCCGCGTCGGGTCTGATTGCGGGGCGCAACGCCGCGTCGCTCGTGCTCGGCGAGCCGGTGAGCGCGCCGCCGCGAACGACGGCAATCGGGGCGCTCGCCTACTACGTCTCGCATGCCGAGCCGGGGAACTATCAACCGACCAACATCACCTTCGGCATCATGCTCCCGCTCATCGCGGCCGGACGCAAGATTCCGCGCAAGAAAGCCGATAGGAAGATTGCGATGTCTGAACGGGCCCTTGCGGATCTGGCCGCGTGGATGGAGTCTCAGCCCGTTCCGGCCGGATCCCGGCAGTGAAAGATCAACTCGAGGCATTCCTCGAACACCTGCGCCTGAACGAGAACGCGTCGGCGAATACCGTCCGCGCGTACGAGAGCGACATCGGGCAGTTCATCTCGTTTCTCGCGGCGCACCTCGGGCGCCGCCGTTCCGAGCTGGCATCATCGGACTTCGATTACCTGCACATTCGCGCATTCCTCGGCGATCTGCACAAGCGGGGCAACTCGAGAGCCTCAGCCGCGCGCAAGCTTGCCGCGATCCGGACGTTCGGCCGCTATCTTCGGCGCGAAGGAGAGATCGAAGGCGATCCTGCGGCCCTCGTCGGGACTCCGAAACGCGAGCAGCGCCTGCCGGCGCACCTCGGCGAGGCGGAGATGACGAGGCTGCTCGACACGCCCGACACGTCGGCGCCGCTGGGCCGCCGCGACAAGGCGATCCTCGAATTGTTTTACGCGTCGGGGCTGCGGCTGAGCGAGCTCGTGAGCCTCGGCCTCGAGGACATGAATTTGAGCAGCCGCGTGGTGCGCGTGATGGGGAAGGGGCGCAAGGAGCGGATTGTCCCGTTCAACCGTTCGACGGAAAGCGCGATTCGCGCGTGGCTGAAGGACAGAGAAGAACTCACTGCCGCGGTTCGCGGTTCGCGAGACGCGATTCGGAGCGGCCGAAACCGAACGTCAGAGCCACTGTTCGTGAACTACAAAGGTGGTCGCCTTTCAACGCGCAGCGTCGATCGGCTGGTGAGGAAGTACGTGGCGTTGTGCAGCACGCGGTTCGGCATCAGCCCGCACGCGCTGCGGCACACGTTCGCCACCCATCTGCTGGAGCATGGAGCGGACCTGCGCTCGATTCAGGAGCTGCTGGGTCACGCTCGCTTGAGCACGACCCAACGCTACACACACGTCAACTCTGCGCAGTTACTGGAGGCTTATCGCAAGAGTCATCCGAAGGCTTAGGGAGGCGGGGCTGAAGCCCCGCCCTACATGTAAGCCGGGTCTTTACGGCCCCGCAGTTACGAAGCGACCGCGCTCTCAACCGGCGGCTGTGGCGGCATCGGACGACGGCCGCCGCGCGCGTAATCGATCCCGAGCGTCTTGATTTTGTAATTCATCACGCGCGGGCTGATCGACAACAGCTCCGCCGCGTCCTTCTGCACCCAGTTCGACATCTTCAACGCTTCGATGATCGCCTGCCGCTCGATCTCCTCGAGCGCGATGCCGGTGGGCGGAATCTTCACGACGGGGCTTGCATCGCCTGACGACTGTCCGGTGGACAGCTCGCCGAGCGAAAGGTCGGAGCTCGAGAGCTGCGGGCCTTCGGTGAGCAGCACCGCGCGCTCGATGGCGTTCTCGAGCTCGCGGATGTTGCCCGGCCAGTTGTACCGCATCAGCAGCTTCTGCGCGTCCGGGCCGATGCCGTCGACCCGTTTCTTCAACTCGCCGGCGAAGCGGCGGAGGAAGAATGTCGCGAGCTGATTGATGTCTTCCTTGCGTTCGCGCAGCGCGGGCATCTCGATCGACACGACGTTGAGGCGGTAGTACAGGTCCTCGCGGAACAGTCCGTTCGACACCATCTGCGGCAGGTTGCGGTTGGTCGCCGTGAGGAGGCGCACGTCGACGCGCAGCGTGCGGGTGCCGCCGAGACGCTCGAACTCGTGCTCCTGCAGGACGCGCAGGATCTTCGCCTGCGTGTTCGCGCTCATGTCTCCGATTTCGTCGAGGAACAGCGTGCCGCCGTCCGCCTGCTCGAACCGCCCGACTCGCTGCTTGTCGGCGCCCGTGAACGCCCCCTTCTCGTGGCCGAACAGCTCCGATTCGAGGAGGTTTTCCTGCAGCGCCGCGCAGTTCACCTTCACGAAGTTGCGCGACGAACGCAGCGAGTTGTGGTGGATGGCTCCGGCGATCAGCTCCTTGCCGGTCCCCGTTTCGCCGCGAATGAGCACCGTGGTGTTGCTCTTCGCGACCTTCTTCACGATCGAGAGGACGGACTGGAGCGCGCCGCTCGCGCCGACGATGCGGTCGAAATCGTAGATGTCCTGCTGCGTGTGCCGGAGGTATTCGATTTCGTGGCGGAGTCGCCGGTGCTCGATCGCCTTGGCGATCTTGAGCTCCATCTCCTCGATCTCGAACGGCTTCTGCACGTAGTCGAACGCGCCGATCTTCATCGCCTCGACGGCGGTGTGGATCGAGCCGAACGCGGTCATGAGGATGACGGCCGCACCCGGCTGGAGCTGCTTGGCCGTGCGCAGCACGTCCATGCCGTCGCTGCCGCCCATCTTCAGGTCGCTGAGCACGACGTCGTACTGTCCTTCGTGGAGCTTCTCGATCGCGACGTTGCCGTTCGGTGCCTCGTCGACTTCATGGTGGGCATCCGACAACGCGCGGACGAGTCCGCGCCGCAGTGAATCGTGATCGTCGGCTACCAGAATGCGGCCCATACGTGAAACGCCTCTCTCTCTCTACCGGAACAATTCCTGCCCGCCCCCGAGCGGCAGGCTCACGCGGAAGCGCGCGCCGCGCTCGGGCCGCGCGCTCACGTCGATCCGCCCGTCGTGCGCATCGACGATCTTTCGAACGATCGCCAGCCCGAGCCCCGATCCCTGGGGCTTGGTGGTGAAGAATGGGCTGAAGATCCTGTCCATCAGATCCGGGGGTACGCCCGGCCCGTCATCGAGGACTTCGACCTGGACCATCGGATAGCTGTGCGCGTCCGCGCCGGCGATCCCTTCGTCCTCCGCCGGCAGCACGTGCGCGCTGATGCGTACATGCCCGATGCCGCCCATCGCCTCGAACGCATTCGTGACGAGATTGGTGAACAGCTGCCGAAGCTGGTGCGGATCGCCGTGGACCGGCTCGAGATCCGCGGGAAGCGCCACGTCGACCTGGACGCCGCCGCGCTGCACGTGGCTCTCCGCCATCGAGATCGCGTCGCGCACGACGTCGGCGAGCGAGGTGCGCTCCACCTGGAGCCGAATCGGCCGCACGAAGTCGAGGATCTCGAGCACGATGGCGTTGGCCATCTTTGCTTCTTTGATGATGTCGCGCAGGATCGACTGCGCGTCCTGCATGTCGGGAAGCTGGCGTCTCAGAATGCCGGCCATCACCTCGATGCCGGCGAGCGGGTTCTTCACTTCGTGCGCAATCGCCGCGGCCATTTCGCCGAGCGCCGCCAACCGATCCCGGAGCCGCTCGCGTTCCTCGAGCTGCTCGACCCGCGTCAGGTCCTTGAAGAAGAGCGTCGCACCCGTGATCCGCCCCCGACGGTCGCGGACTTGCGAGAGCGTGTATCCGATCACCTTTCCGGTGCTCTTCAGCCGCATCTCGGCGCGGTTTGGAAGGTGCGACAGCTCGAACGCCCCCGCGACGATTCGGGTGACATCGGGTCGCTCCCGCAGGACCTGCGGAAACGGGCGGCCGATGTCGGTGGGCCGCGGCGTCAGGCCGAGAATCCGATACGCGACCTCGTTCATCACCGCGACGCGTCCGTCGCGGGTGACCGCGATGACGCCGTTCCGAAGGTTCCACACCAGGTCCCGGTAGAAGCCGTCTGCCACCGTCGCGATATCGACGCGGCGTCGCGGCGTTGCCCGTTTCACCCCTGAAACGCGACGCGGCGCGGAGGTCGGGCGATCCGCCGCTGTCCGCGGTTTTCGACTCGGCATAATGGGGGGGCCCGGAAACCGCTCCCGGTCCAGGTCCAATATTGTAAGTGCCCGTTCTACGTCAGCCAAGGTCTTTTGCATCTGTAGTTTAGGGACTGCCAGCGGCGCCCAGTAGCGGTGCAGAGTGACACCCCGACTCGCGCCTGGTCGGCCGGATGGGAAGGGGCAAACGCTATGCCTCGGCTGTTGCGTCTCGAACTGATTGATTTCTGAGGAAAAAGGGCGCGTGTGCGGGCGGTGTGCGGGAGCCCGCATTACAGGATTGTGCAGGAATTACAAATCTGTTTGTTGCAGCTCTTCCCATTGATGCATCAGGTCGCCGACCTCCCACATCAGCGCCTGGTGCCTGTCGATAATCGGTTTCGCGCTCTCGTGATTGTCATAGAAGCCCGGCGCCGCCATCGTCGCTTCGATGTCCTTGATGGCCTGCTCGCGTTCGGCAATCCGGCTCTCCAGATCGTCGATCCGCTTCCGGCGCGCATCCAGCGCCTTCTTCGCCTTGCGAGCTTCCGTTTCGAGACGCTTCCGCTCGTCGTAGGTCGGCTGCGCCGCGTGGGGCGACGCGGGCACCTTCTGCAGCCTCCGCGCATGCGCAGCCTTTTCCAGTTTTTGCGCCTCGGGGACCCTGTGCACCCGTTGCACCTCGGGCGGCTTCTGCGCTTCTCTTTGCTTCTGACTCCACAGGAACTCCTCGTAGGTGCCCGGATAGAGAAGCGCCTCGCCCCCTCCGATGTTGATGATCCTGGTCGCGAGCTTGTCGACGAAGTAACGATCGTGGGAGACGAAAATCAACGTGCCCCCGAAGTCCTCGAGCGCTTCGAGGAGCACGTCCTTCGAGTCGATGTCGAGATGGTTCGTCGGCTCGTCGAGGAGGAGCGTGTTGGACGGCCGCAGCAGCATCCGCGCCACCGCGAGGCGCGTCCGTTCGCCGCCCGACAGCACGCGAACCGGCTTGTCGACGTCGTCGCCCGAAAACAGAAACCCGCCCAGGATGTTGCGGATGTGCGGGACCATGTGGATCGGCGCGTCGCCCGCCAGGGTTTGATAGACCGTCAGCGTCGGGTCCAGGCGGGTTGCTTCATCCTGCGCGAAGTACTGCGTCACGACCTGGTGCCCCTCGGCGCGTGAGCCGGAATCCGGCGCCTCGACACCTGAGAGCATCCGCATCAACGTCGACTTGCCTGCGCCGTTCGGACCGATGAGCGCGATCCGGTCGCCGCGCTCGATATGGACGTTGATTCCTTTGAATACCAGATGGCTGCCATAGGCCTTGCGCACGCCGCGCAAGTCCAGCACCGTGCGCCCGCTCTTCTTGCAGTCGGGGAACGTGAAATGCACGCGCTTCCGCTCGGGCGGGATCTCGATGGGGACGATCTTCTCCATCATCTTGATCCGGCTCTGGACCTGTGCGGCTTTGGTCGCCTGATACCGGAACCGGTTGATGAACGCCTGCATCCGCTCGATCTCGTCGTCCTGCTCGCGTTTCATCTGCCTGAGACGCTCCATGCGGGCATCGCGTTCGACGAGATAGCTGCTGTAGTTGCCGGCATAGTCGGTCAGCTTGCGCAGGCCGATTTCGGTCGTTCGCGTGACGACCGCGTCGAGGAAGAAGCGATCGTGCGAGACGAGAATGACGGCGTGCGGATAGGCCGCCAGATACTCTTCGAGCCAGTTGCGCGCGTCGAGATCGAGATGGTTGGTCGGCTCGTCGAGGAGCAGCAGCCCAGGTCGCGTCAGGAGCAGCTTGGCGAGCGCGATTCGCATCTGCCAGCCCCCCGAGAACGTTTCGCTCGGCTTGTCGAAGTCCTCGGGGGAGAACCCGAGACCGCGGAGCACCGTGGTGATCTTCAGATCGATGCTGTAGCCCTCGAGCCGCCGGAAGTTCTCCTGCAGGTCGCTGTAGCGTTCCAGCATCGCCGCGAGATAGGACTCGGCAACCGAGTCGTCACCCAGCCGCTCCTCGAGCGACTGGATCTCGGCGCGGATATCCAGGAGCGGCTTGAATGCGAGTCCCGCCTCGTCGAGAAGGGTTCGACCGCTGTGGTCGAGGCCGTCCTGCGGAAGGTAGCCAACGAGCAAGCCCGCCGGTTTGATCACAGATCCGGCGTCCGGCTCTTCGAGCCCGGCCAATATTTTGAGGAGCGTCGTCTTTCCAGCGCCGTTCGGCCCCGCCAGGCCGACGCGTTCGCGGTCCTCGATTTGCCAGCTCACGCTCTCGAGCAGCACGCGATCGCCGAAGCTCTTGCTGAGGCCTGCGAGTTGGATCACAAACGTTCTATTTTAGCACCCGCCTTCGCCCTCGCCCTCGCCTTCGCTGTAAGGGCTCCGGCGGGCAAGCCCGCTT
>JBKPTT010000249.1:0-14179 GCA_046735635.1 Acidobacteriota bacterium
AATCGAAAATCAGCATTTCAGCGTCAGACACGAGGGTGCATGCCGAAATGCCAGCGGAGCTTTGCAAGCGGATCGCGATGGCAGCGTTCGGCGGCGACCGTAACGGCCTCGACTACCGCTTCGCGCGTGAGCGGCTTGCGGAGTAATGCCACGACGCCGAGATCAAGCGCACGGCGCACGTGTTCCGCGTCGGACAAGCCGGTCATGAGAATGACCTGGGGCGGCAACTGATTGCGCAGCGCTTCGCAGACGGCAAAGCCGTCGGGAGGCGGCATGACAAGGTCGAGGACAACGATGTCGGGGTAGTACACCGAGGCGGCATCCAGCGCTTCCCGGCCTGAAGATGCCGTGACGACCGCGTATCCTTCCTCTTCCAGCCAGAGAGCGACCAGGCGTGTCAAGTCGTTGGAATCGTCAACCACCAGGACACGGATCGACCCCAGACGACTTCGTTTTCCGTCGCTGCCGGACAGCGACGCGAGGGTGGTCGCCCAGACACGATTACATTTTGGGCATTGATAGTAAGCGCGGGCGTCCTCGTGCCCGGCGGGCACCGCCTCGCATCCGCATCGCGGACAGCGTATGTCCATAATCACGACGACTCCCTGGCCGTAGCTGCATCGAGCCACTACGGCAGGGAGCGTGAGAGCTGGGGTACGCCATCTGGACGCAAGGATGACGCCAAGCACAGATCCGTCGATCAGTTCTTCATCTTGGCGACGACCAGCATCAGACCAACCGCGATGATCGCCACCAGGACGATTCCGGTCCAGAAACCAGCCTTGAAGATCCCCCCGACCACCTGACAGCCCGAAGCGACGAAGGCCAGAAGAACGATGAGGAAGATGTGAGGCACGGAGCGGCTCGTCAGCATGAAAATCCTCCCTCCCAGGGGCCAATGCTACGATTCGCGTATTCATGACTCGCGCCGCAGCTCGCCCCGCGCTCTACGCGCTCGCCTGCGCAGCAATCATGGCGGTTGCCGCCGCGGCGCTGCTCGCCATGGGTCGCGTGCCTATCTGCAAATGCGGCTACGTCAAGCTCTGGCACGGCGTCGTGCAGAGCTCCGAAAATTCCCAGCACCTCACCGACTGGTATACGTTCACGCACATCATCCACGGATTCGCGTTCTACGCGCTGCTGTGGCTGGTTGCGCGGCGCGTGCCCCCCGGGCTGCGGCTCGTCGCGGCCGTGCTCATCGAAGCGTCCTGGGAGGTCATCGAGAACACCGACTTCGTCATCAACCGCTACCGCGAAGCCACCATCTCGCTCGACTACTACGGCGACAGCGTGGTGAACTCGATGATGGACATTGCTGCGATGATTGCCGGGTTTGCGCTCGCCGGGCGGCTCCCCGTCTGGGTGACCCTCGCACTCGCGATCGCGATCGAGACAACGCTCGCCTACTGGATTCGCGACAACCTCGCGCTCAACATTCTGATGCTGATCTACCCGCTCGAAGCCGTACGCCGATGGCAAGCCGGCTCGTCAACGCCGTGAGCCGCGATCGATTCCGCAGACACCGGCTCCCCGCGACGCGATATACAGGAAGACGAAGCAGTACAGAACCGTGACCTCTCCGCCGTTCTGGATTGGCGCGATCCCCCGCGGCAGATGCCGTCTGAAAAACGCGTACGCCATCTCGCCGCTGGCGACAAAGGCCACGCTCGCCGTCAAGAAGCCCACCGCAATCATCAGCCCGCCCACGAATTCGATGATTCCCGCCAGCCCCAGCTGCGATACGAGCGCCACGCGGTGTCCGCCGAACAGGCCGAAGAGCTTCTGGGCACCATGGCAGGCAAAGAGCAGTCCGACGACGATCCGCATGAGCGCGTAGAACTGCGGGGAGAAGCGGCCGAGCACACGTTCCATCTCTGTGCCTCCATCGACCGAGGATAAATCAGCGATGCCGCCAATGGGGTAATGTAATCGCTGTGACGCAGACGACCGTGGACGCCCGAGCGGTGCTCACCGTTGAACGCCGCGACCCGTCCGACGTGCGCATCCGCCAGCTCGTCGTCACGCTCGACGGAGAACCATTCGCGACGCTCCTCTTCGGTCAAATCGTCACGCGCAGCATCAACGCGGGTCCTCATCGTCTTCGCGTGCACAACACGCTGGTATGGAGAAATGTCGGGTTCGCCGCGGCGCCCGGCGAACACGTGCGCTTCGCGGCCGTGAACCGCGCCGGACCAGGCAGCATGACGCTCATCACGCTCCTCGGCGCCGGGCCGCTCTACGTGACGGTGGAACGCCGAGCAGCCGGCGACGATTCACATGACAAGGATGGAACGAATGGCCGAGCGTGACGTGTTCGTCGGAACCGATGGCGGCGCGACGACTTCGAAGGTCGCGGCGGTGCGCACCGATGCGTCGGCCGTGTCGACGAAACTGCTGCAGCGGCCGACCAATTCCGAAGGCGGCCCAGACGTCATGGTCGGAGGTTGGGCCGACGCGATCACGGATTACTTGAACGTGAACGGTCTCGCGTGGAGCAATGTGCGCGGCGTGGGGCTGGCGATTCCCGGGCCGTACGAGCGCTACGGCGTCTGGGGAAAATCGCCGAACCTGCCTGCCACGTTCATCGGCTACGACGTCCACGCGGGCTACGCGCGCGCGCTCGAGCAGCGCGCCGGCCGTTCCGTTTCGCTCATCGTCGGCAACGACGGCAACATGGGCGGCGTCGCCGAAGCGCAGCGAGCCCGCGGATCGGAGGACGCGAGCGTGATGATGCTGGCGCCAGGCTCGGGACTCGGCTGCGCGTTCGTCGATCGCAACGGCCTGCCGCTCGACGGTGACACCATTTCGGGAATGGAGGCGGCACACATGCCCGCTCCACTGCACCTGCTGGACGCCCGCCCCTACCCGTGCGGGTGCGGCCGGACGTGGGGGTGCGTGGAAATGTACACGACGCTCGCGGGGCTTCCGTACCTGCTCGAGGAGCGGCTGGCGCGCTACCCGGACCACGAGCTCGCGCGCTCGACCGTCCCGATGAAGCAGCGCGCCTTCTCGCTCCGCGCGCTCGCGCAGAAAGGGGATCCGCTCGCAAACGAGATCTTCGATTTCCAGGCGCGTGCGCTGGGGCTGCACGTCGCGTCGCTCTCGATGGTGCTCGACGCGCGCTTCATTGTCATCGGGGGCGGGCTGATGGATCCGGAGTCGACGAGCGATACGTTCCGCTCGCGATATCTGCGCACCGTCGGTGAGGCGGCGGCGCCGTATCTCTGGCCCGCGCAGCGGGCAAGGCTCACGATTGTTCCGGCGTCGCTCGGGGATCTCTCACAAGCGATTGGGGCGGCGCTGGTGGCACTGTATCGCTTCCGTCAATGATCAATGATGAATGAGGAATGATGAAATCGCGAACCGCGAACCGCGAATCATCATTAGCTGAGCATGGCCATCCGCATCGTACTCGTCGACGATCACCAAATCGTGCTGCACGGGCTTCGGCAGCTGTTCGAGCGGCAGGAGGACATCGTCGTCGTCGACTCGTGCCGCGATGCCGCATCCGCGCTCGCCGCGCTAGACGAGCACGAGCCGGACGTGCTCGTGCTCGACCTTCGAATGCCCGGCCAGAGTGGCATAGACGTCCTCCGCGCGATCGCGGGCAAACACGAACGGTGCCGCCGCGTCCTGCTCACCGCCGCCATCCGCGACGACGAGGTGATGGAGGCCGTGAAGCTGGGCGTCATGGGCCTCGTGCTGAAGGAGTCGTCGCCCGACGTCCTGCTCGAGTGCGTGCGCGCCGTCTATCAGGGAAAGCAATGGATCGAGCGCGATACCGTGACCCGTGCGTTGAATTCCGTGATCGCGCGTGAGGGCGCCGATAAGGCCACAGACGCGCTGACGCCGCGTGAAGTCGAGATCGTACGGATGGTGGCACAGGGCCTCCGCAACAAGGCCATCGCCGAGCGGCTGTCGATTTCCGAGGGCACGGTGAAGGTGCACCTGCACAACATCTACGAGAAGATGCGCGTGGACGGGCGGCTCGAGCTGGTGCTCTCGGCGCAGCAGAAAGGTTTGATCTAGACCGGGACGGTCATCTCGACGCGCGACCCGGTCGTCATCGATTCGATTGCGAGGGCGCCGCCGACCGACGACAGCCGCTCGCGCAGGCTCACCGGCCCCGAATTCGCCGCCTGCAATTCGTCGTGCGTGCGCCGGCCCCGGAACGGAAACCCCCGCCCGTCGTCGGCCACCACGACGCGCAGCGTCCCCGGATCGAGCCGCTCGATATCCACCGACACGCGCGAGGGCTGCGCGTGTTTGAGCGCGTTGACGACGGCTTCTCGCACCAGCAGCCGCAGCGTGTGCTCCGTGGGCGCCGGTACCCGGAGATCCGGAGGCGTCGAGCGTACCTGAATCGGCGTGTTCCATTCCTGTTCGAGGCGATCGCGAATGTCCTGCAGCACATCGGCGATTGCGCCGGCCGCTTGTGCCTGTCGAGAGAGCGGCTTCAGATCCTCGATGAAGAGCCGGAGCTCTCGCTGCTCGATCGCGATGGCGCGCTCGACCGCGAGCAGGCTTTCGCGCATCGACGGCGTGTTGGTGCTGTCGGCGAGCCCCTGAAGACGAAGACGGATGCCGGTGAGCGACTGCAGCACGCCGTCGTGGAGATCGCGCGCCACGCGGATGCGTTCTTCGCGCACCGCGACCCGCTGGAGCTGCTCGTGGAGGTGCAGCCTGTCGAGCGAGTTTCCCACCTCGTGGCCCACGACGCTGAGGAGCTGCGCGAGATCCGCGCCTGCGGCTCCGAGTCCCGCGCAGAACATGCGTCCCTTCAGGTTCTCGCCCTGGAACGGCGTGGATGCCAGTCCCCGCCCCCGGAGCAGCGCCCGAATGGGCTCCGCCACCAGACTGCCGCGCCAGCTCACCGGCGCGTCCGATCCACTGATCGCGGCTTCCATCACAGCGGCGATCGGATCTCTGGAGATGAACGTGGTGTCGCGCAACTCTGGCGGAACGGGTTCGGTGAGCTCGGTCGGAGGAATCTTCTTGATGGGCTCGTGGGACCGTTCGGAGGACGCCATGTACACCCACGGCTCCTCCTCAGCTTCCCAGATCGCGACCGCCTGATCGCACTGCACGACCGTCGCGGCATGCGCGAGAAGACGAGACGCCGCGGACCCGATGCTGACATCGACGAAGATCGGCCAGCCGGTCACCTTCTGCAGAGTTGCGAGCGCGCCGCGAAGCTCGATCAGTGCCTGGCGCTGCGCGTCCTCGGCGCGTTTGCGCGCCGAGCTGATGGACGCGGTGACCAGCCCGATGAGCGCAAACGCCGCGAGGCGAATCATGTCGTCGGCGCCGATGTCGAACGACCAGTACGGGCGCACGAAGAAATACGCGAGCGCGGCGGTCGACAGAACCGTGGCGAGGAGCGATGGGCCGTAGCCGCCGTACATCGCGCTGAACAGGACGGCGGGGAAAAACAGGATCGATACGCTGGTGCCCATCAACCCCTGAATCCCGACCGTCCCCAGCGTGGCGACGCCCACCGCGGCGATCGCGCCCGCGTATGCGAGTGCCATCCGTCTCGGACTCTGTGTCATGGAGCGTGTGCGGAGATCTTCGCATACTCCGTCACGCCGCGGGCGTTCTACTCGCTCCAGGGCGGTTTGAACGTGGCGGGCCTGTTCGTGACGACGACCAGATAGCCCCAGCGCTGCCGCCGCAATCCATGGCCGCTCGTCCCGACCACCGCCCGGCGCGCGATGATCGGATACACGGCGATCCCCTCCTCACGCAGAGCGATGTAATGGCGGCGTAGCATGATGGCGTAGACAGTCTGCGGTCTTGAAAAAAACGCGCGCGCGTCGTCGACGGTCGCGAGCCGTTCGATGGGACGGTTCAGATAGTAGCGGAGGCTTCCGCGCCAGCGCTCCAGCTCGTACAGTCCGACCGGCGCATCCCCCGCCGTCGCACGGCGTAGCTGCATCGCGAGCCGAGCGGTCGGCCGCATCTTTTCCAGTGCCGGAAATCCGATGACCACGACCGTCGCATAGCTCGCGAGCAGCGTCGCCACCAGCGCCATCGCACTGTACGGAACCCGCCATTGCAGCCGCGCGCATTGAAACATCAGACAAATGCCGCCGGCGACGAGCGTCAGCGGCAACACGATCGCCATCCACGGAAGCTGCAGGTCGAGCTCGCTCAAGTACACGCTTCCGAAGCTGCCGCCAACGATCAGTATCCCCGCGATGACCAGCACGGCGATGCGCGTCGCGTTCCAGGCCCGCCGGCGATCGTCCGCGGCATCGCGCCACGCGCGCGCGGCGATCAGACAGCACGCCGGAGCCGCCGGGAAGATGTAGTGATCGAGCTTGAATCTCGCGATGCTGAAGAAGCCGACGACCACCAGTACCCAGAGCCACAGCAGCGCTTCGGCGGTTTCGATCAGGTGGGCCCGTCTGCGGAGGATGTCGAGCCCGCGACCGATCGTCACCGCGCTCCACGGAAAGAACGCCCCGCTGAACGCGCGCACGTAGAACGTGTGGCTGACGGCGCGCGCCGAGAAGTCGAGCGGACGGGTGAAGTAAAACAGGTTCCCGGCAAGCAGGTAGCCGCCGACGAACTCCGAACCGAATCGGCCGTGCATCCAGACGAACCAGGGGGACGCCGCAAGCGCGACGCAGAACAGGCCCAGCTTCCAGTGCAAACCGCCAATTGCCTGGCGCGTGCGCGCGGAAATCGCGATGGCGGCGACGATCCACAGAAACACCAGCACCAGCGCGACGGGGCCTTTGGTCATCACCGCGAGCGTCAGGAGCGCGTAGCCGCAGACTTCGACCCGTTCACCTCCGCGGATCGCCGCCACCAGCAGGCACCCGAGCCCACCGAACAGGAAGCACGCGAAGACCATGTCGAACAGCGCGATGCTCGCGAGGGCAAATGTCGCCGGTATCGTCGCGAACATGACTACGCCGAGCGACCCGGCCTCGGCGCCCAGCAGCGCGGCGCCCGCCCACCGAGTCACGGCGAAAAGCACGAGCGCGGCAATCGCGCTGGGGAGTCGGGCGGCGAACTCCGTCTCGCCAAGGAGAATGACGCATGCGCCCTGCAGCCAATGAAAGAGGACCGGCTTGTCGATGTAGGGCTTGCCGTCGAGCAGCGGGACCAGCCAGCTGCCCGAGTGAAGCATCTCGCGGGTCAGTTCGGCGTAGTGCGCTTCATCGGGATCGAGGAGGCTTGCATACCCGAGACGCCAGAAGACGACAATCCACGCGACGCCGCCCCATCCCATCAGCGCAAGGGAGCGATTGCGCACACAGGCAGCCACCTGTCGCCACGACACGCGCGGCGCGTGCGGGAATCAGGGTGCTGGAGCTGAGTACTCAGGCATGGCGCGGGGAATATATACCCGGAGGCACCTCAGCAGTACTTATTTTTTGGTCGCGCTCGAATTCTTGTGTCCCTTGGCGCCGAAAATTGCGAGGTCGACTGCATTGGCCATCGCCTCGTATCCCAGGTTGTTGGGGTGCAAGTGATCGCCGGGATCGAATTCCGGCTTGAACTTCTTGGGATCTGACGTGTCGCGCGTCGCCGCCTCGAAGTCGACGACAGCGTCGAACGTGCCGGAGGTGCGAATCCACTCGTTGACCTGGACCCGAATCGCCTCACCCTCGTCGCGCGAGTAACCCGCGCCGCCGTACGGCGTCAAGGTGCAACCGATGACCTTGATGCCTTCGGTGTGTGCGCGGGCAACCATCTCCTTCAGGACCCATATCAGATCGTCGGCCGTGATTGGCAAGTTCGTCGCGGGCGTGGCGAGCGAACCAATGTCGTTGATTCCTTCCAGGATCATCAGCCACTTCACCGATGGATGGCTCAACACGTCACGATCGAACCGCGCCAGCGCGCTGACACCCGCAAGCCCCGTTGCATCGGTCAGAAGCCGGTTTCCGCCGATTCCTTCATTGACCACTGCAAGGTTCGCGGTCGCCTTGTTGCGCCCCAATCGCGCGGCGAGCAGTGCCGGCCACGCGTGATTCGTATCCGGTGTCGACCGTGCTCCATCGGTGATGGAATCACCAAACGCGACGATCGCGGCCGCATCTTCGGGAGCCGCGACTTCCACGCTCGAAAGCCAGTAATACTGCTGCGTCGTTCCGGCCAATGGGAATTCCGACGCTCCCGTGAAATCTCCCTCCGTAGATACGTACGTCGGCCGCAATCCAGTCGAATGCGTCGCTGGCGTTCCGGTGTCGCGCGGAAAGAAGAGGCTAACCGCCAGGTCGGACAACGCGGGGACATCGAGATCGACCGGATCGCTGACGACGACCACGCCCGACATGACCGTGAACGACGATTTACCGCCGAAGGTCAGCGCGCGATCCGTGCCGGCTGCAATGCCGACGTCCATACCGCGCCGCGCGACGTGTACCGAACCAATCGTGACCGCCGCCAGGCCAAATGCGTTCGACAGCTTGACGCGGACTCGGCGCCCTCCGATGCTCGTGCGCAGGATCATGCGCACTGTCTGATTGTTCAGCGTCGTCACGCGGAAGGGCGGTGGCGTCGTGCTCGGGGCGGGCGCGGGCGGCGGTGGGGTTGTCGCAGGTGCGTTCGCCGGCCGGAACGGCGACGTCGTCGCAACCAGCTGCTGCGCCGTGCCCCCTGTCGGAACCCAGTGCTCGGGCTTGTCAGCGGCGACGGCAGTGGACGCCGTGAAGATCACTATCAACGCAAGCACGTATCGCCTCATTTGCTTCCCCCTGACGGTTGGAGTTCGATGTAGTCCAGCGCGGCGCTCTCGCCTCCGTCCGGCATCCCTTCGATCGTGATGATGTCGCCATCCTTCAGCGTCACGTCGGCGAAGATCCGGCGCGACGACGAAGAACCATCGATCTTTCGTGTGGGCAACCGATCAGCAGCGAGCCATTCGCCGACGATCCGATTACCGACGCGAATCCGGAAGCGCGCGCTGCCGGTGTTCACGTCGAAATACTGCACCACGATGTCGCGAGTACCCGCTGGTCCCGAGTATTGGAATGAGGCGCTGCACGCGGCGCCCGCCGAAGCCGATGGCGAAGGCACTTGTCCCGCCGAAGCCGATGGCGAAGGCGGACATTCCACCGCACCTGCTCCCGACGCCGTCTCCCAGGGAGCGACGGGCTTGGCGACATAGCCCTCCAGCTTTGCGTTTTCCGCCTCCATTCGGCCGGGGTAGTTGTCGACGCGCCCTCGGGCATCAGCGATATTCGATGCGCGATGGAACCACCGGGTGACCGCGTCCCGCCACACGATGGCCTGCCCTGCCTGATATTCGAGCTGCGCGCGCACCTCCTCGAATCGCTCGTCGTCTATTCGTCCTTTCAACGTCGTCCAGTCGCGCAGATAGCCGGCGACCGTCGCCGCGCCGTCGTAGTGCGAATCGTAGATGAACTGAATCACCGTCTTGCCGGAGTGGAGCTTGTGCGTATAAGGCACGTGATGCATGAACAGGAGGAGCGCGTCCGGGCAGGACTCGACAGCTTCGTAGACCGCCTGCACGGGCTTCGCGTACTGGCCGATGAACCCGGTGCCGGTCGCGACGGTGCGATCCATGCCCACGCCTTTTTCGTCCGCGCGGTGCCACTGGCCCCAGCCATTGCGTTCCGACGCTTCCACCGCCACGCCGTAATGATTGCCGACGATGTCGGTGAGCGTCTGCAGGCCGAGCGGGCCCGTGTAGTTCTCGTAGGTATGCCAGGAATCGAGCTGGATGCGCGTCACCGTGTCGAGTACGCGCGGATCGCTGCCGAACGTGAGCCGTGTCCATTCGTCCGCAATCTGGCGCGACGTGACGTCGGGATTCCACGCGAGACGCCCGAACGCATAAAGATTCGCCTGCGACAGCTGATTGTTGAACCAGTTCGGTGCGAGACCGACGTTCGACACGCCCACGAACCCGCCGATCGGTCTGTGAAAGGTCCGCCCCGCGACGAGTGCCTTCACCGCTGCCGGGCCGCGCGAGCCGACGTGCATGTCGAAATCGAGCGCCTCCTTCCACATCGGGGCCAGAAACACGGTATGGCGTGCCTGTCCCATGTACTCCTGCGTAATCTGCAGCTCGATCGCCTGGTTCGTGCGCTCCAGCGCGCCGAACAGCGGCGACGGCGGCTCGCGCACCTGGAAATCGATTGGCCCGTGCTTGATCTGCACGATGGCGTTGTCCTCGAACTGCCCGTCGAGCGGATGAAAATTGTCGTACGCGGCGCGTGCGCGGTCGTTTTTCGGGTTGTTCCAGTCCATGTGGTGGTCGTACACGAACCCGCGATAGAAGATCACGCCGCCGTGCGGCGCGAGCGCGCGCGCGACGACGTTCGCCGCGTCGGCGTGCGTCCGGCCGTACGCGGATGGGCCCACGCGCCCTTCCGAGTCGGCCTTGAGCACGAATCCGCCGAAGTCAGGAATCACCTTGTAGATCTCGTCGGCGCGCGCCTTCCACCATGCGATGACCGTCGGGTCGAGCGGATCGTAGGTCGGAAGCCTGCCGAGCGACTGCGGGCTGCCGAAGTCGATGGCGATCGCGAGCCGAAGCCCCCACGGCCGCAGCACGTCGGCCACACGGGCGATTTCCGGCAGCAGCTCGGGTGACAGCACCTGGGGGTTCGCGTTGACGTTGTTAATCGAGATGCCGTTGATGCCGAGCGATGCGAGGAGCCGCCCATATTCGTCTACGCGGGAGAGGTCCTGCCGGATGTGGCCGGCGTCCCAGAAGATCGAGCGCCCGCCGTAGCCGCGCTCGATGGTCCCGTCGATGTTGTTCCACTCGTTCACCCAGCGCAGCGGCGCGTACGGCGCCTGGACGTCGTCGAAGGGAGCGAAACCTTCCCCGCTCGCGATCCTCCGCAGCCACGCAAAAGCGGCGTACAGCGTGCCGCGGTCGCTTTGGCCCGCGATGGCGATAAAACGCGCTCCGTTCGCGTTCGCGGCTTTCAGCACGAACCCGTCGGCACCGATGTCTTCCGGCAGGGCGAGCTGCGGCACGGCAGCACGCACCCGCTCGACCGTGCCGACCACAATGGCGCCCTCGGCAGGAACATCCCCGACGACGGGCAGATCGCGTCCGATCATCCGCCGGACGCCGACCACGATCTCGTCGCGCGCTTTTCCGATCGTGGCCGAGTCTCCGTAGACTACGAGCGTTCGCGGCAGCTCCGCCTCATACTTTCGCGCCGCTTCAGTGTCGAGCGGTGCGTACCGCAACCACGCTGCCTGGCCGGTCTCCGCTCGGACGATCGATGCAAGCAGCAGCACAATCGCAATGGCGGAAAGCGGGACGACTCTCATTTCTTCTTCATGAGGCCTGGAAGTTCTCTTTCGAGTGCCTCCAATTGTGCATTGAATGCACCCCAGCGCGCCTGCTCTTCGCCGAGCATCTGAGTGAGCGACGCCTGCCGGTCTTTCAGCGCGGGGTCCCCATTCTGAAGTTTTTCAAGCTGCGCCTTCAACGCCGACATCATTTCCGCGTCTTCGGGCTTTGCCGGTGCCTTGGACAGCTCTTTCAGCATCATGTCCGTAAATGGATTGCGTGCGGCGTCGAGACCGCGGATCTGCGCCTCGGTCTCCGCCAGGTCGCGTGCCAGACCGGCGATACGCTGTTCCTCCACCTGTAACCGTGCGGCTAAGAGCTGCGCTCGAACGCTCGCTGCCTGCAGCTCCAGCATGTCGGTCCGCAGAGAACGCAGTTCTAGCAGGACGTCATCCAACGTCGCCGGCCGGGCTGGCGTCTGGGCCGCACCCGGCGACGGGAGGGCAGCTATCAGTATGGCAACCAATCGGACAGTCCGCATGACACACGTCCTTTCTTCTCTTCTCTTACGTGGTCGGCGTCACCACGACGCGTGTCTTCGAGAGCAGCTCGAACGCGCGCTGGTGCTTGTCGGTGAACAGCGCGAACATCGCGTCGATCCAGAAGACCTGGAAGAATGCCGGCAGCTGACGAACGATCGATTGTCCGAAGCTGATGCGCGCGCCGGATTCGCGGACAACACGGAGTCCGAACAGGTGCTTGCCGACTGTCTGCCCGAACCGATACTCCGCCACAATCGGGTAACCAGGCAGCACCACGACCAGACCCAGCACACAAATGACGAAGAGCGCGACGTGATCGGCCGTCATCGCGAGCCACGCGAGCGGCGCGATCACTGCGATCATGAGAGCGAAATCAATCAGCTTCGCCCAGACGCGCGTCCAGAACGGCACCGGAACGAGGGGCACCGCGGCGAGGTAGGAGTCAGCCAGCACCGCAGGATCGCCAAGCTGGGCCAGCGCGTCCGCGACGGCGTGCCCATGCTCGAGCCGTTCGGCGATGTGGCTGCGGATCTCCATCTCGACCTGCGAGCGAATCTCCGAGCCTGGGGGAAGATGCTCGAGGACCCTGGCGACGTAGTCGTCTATCGGATTCATGTAGCCTCCGGCGACTGGCGAAGCAGCCGCGCCATGGCGCTCGAAAACGCGTTCCACTCGTGGGTGAGCTGTGCGAGCTCGGCCTGGCCGGGTTTGGTGAGGCGGTAGTACTTGCGCGGGACCCCGCGCTGGGGGGTTTCCCAACGGACCGCCACGAACCCCGCGCGTTCGAGGCGATACAAGACCGGATACAGCGTGCCGTCGGTGATCTCGAGCGAACCGTTGGTGCGCTCGGCCAGAGAAGTGACGATTTCGTACCCGTACGCTTCGCCCAGCGACAGCAGGTGAAGCACCACGAGCTCGAGCGATCCGCGGCGGAGCTCGCGCGCGATGCTCTTGCGGTCCTCCTCGCGTCCGGTCACCAGAGTATTATACGGCCATATACCTTGTCACACAAGTTATATCGCCAGCTCGGTGCGTCACGCCCCCGGAGCCGCGTACGGCTTCTCGCCCGCAAGGAACCTGTCGACGCGGTCCGACACGTCTTTCAGATACGCTCGATCGCCGCCGTTCAGTTCTGTCGTGACGAATCCGGCGTACTTGATGTCGTTCAGCGCCCGCCGCACTTCCTGCCAGTCGATGTCTCCCTCGCCGATGTTCTTCCAGAAAAAACGGCCGTTCCGGCGATCGAAGTTGAAGTCCTTGAGGTGAATCTTCACGATGCGGGGCCCGAGCGTTCGGATCCAGTCCTGCGGGAACGCGTAGAGCACGATATTGCCGACGTCGAAGTACGCCTTCACGAGCGGCGACTCGAATTCATCGACGTAGCGCGCGAACTCGATGGGACTCAGCAGAAACTTGTTCCATACCTCTTCGACCGCGATGGTCACCTTGGTGTCCTTCGCAATCGGCAGCAGGCGCTCGCGGATCACGCGCTGCGAGCGCGTGTAGGCGTCCTTGTATGACGTATTCGCGTCCACGACGGCTGGGACGAGCAGCACCGTCTCGGCGCCCCACAGCGCGGCGTTACGGAGCGACGTCTCCATGCCTTTGACGCTCCCGTTGACCACCTGGGGATCGCTGCTCGACAGCGGCAGTCGCCAGTGATCCATGTTCATGACCGAGTGAATCTTCAGCCCGGTTTTCTTCGACGCTTCGTGAATCTCTTGCGCGTCCTCCGGCTTGTCGATCGTCTGCATCTCGATCGCTTCGAACCCGACGTCGCGCGCGAGCGCAAATCGGTCGGCGTACGACAGCTCCTTCGGCAGCATCGAGATCAAGGTTGACTTGTGGATCTTCGTCGAGAACGGCGCCGCCGGCGCCGTCGTCTGACGTGCGCCGCCCGCGATCGGAGGGACGGCCGCAGTTGCGGCGAGGGATTTCAAGAATGTGCGGCGATCGAGCATGGGATCCTCCAGGCGGGGATTATACGTTCACGCGGCTTCGCCGTCCGATTTCGCCTTCGCTGTCCGTTCACGGCGGCTTCGCTGATCGTTCCGGCGGCTTCGCTGTTCGTTCCGGTGGCTTCGCTGTTCGTTTTCGCCTGCGCTGTCCGTTCACGGCGGCTTCGCTGTTCGTTTCGGCGGCTTCGCTGTTCGTTTCGCCTTCGGTCTCCGTTCACGGCGGCTTCGCTGATCGTTCACGGCGGCTTCGCTGTTCGTTTCGCGCCTGCGCTGTCCGTTCACGGCGGCTTCGCTGTCCATTCATGGCGCCTCAGCTGACCATTCATGGCGCCTTCGCTGGTCGTTCCAGTGGGCTTCGCTGATCGTTCCGAATGGCGAAGATGAAAACGGACAGCGTCAGTCGCGAGACGGACAGCGAAGTCGGCGAACGGACAGCGTCAGTC
>JBKPTT010000250.1:0-14124 GCA_046735635.1 Acidobacteriota bacterium
GTCGCCCCCTTCATCACCACCGCGTCCGCCGCGGCCGTTGCCGCCGCGTCCACCGGGACCAGCCTCGCGGCCCGACTGGGTCTCGTACATGCGCATCATGCCGTTGTGGTTGTAGGCCACCGATCCCAGGTAGCCAGGTGACCAACCGTCCATGAACGCATGTGTGTACACGCCAGGCATTCCCCATTTCGTCATCTGCGCAAGTTCGAAATTCGAGAACCAGGGCAGCTCGGCGAAGAGGATGGGATCGAGATTCGGATTCTGCGGGGCGGCGCCGCTGTAGGTGTACATCAGCGCCTGCGCCTCGTGCAGGTCGTGCACGATCGGCGGGTGTGCCGTGAAGTACCAGTCCGCGAGCGCGCGCATCGACACCTGCGAGAGGTTAATGTCGCGGTTGTTGTCGTGGTACACGTACTTGCCCCAGTACGGCACCGACGCGTTCGTCGCACCGGTTCCCGCTCCTGCTCCTGCGGCTGCGGATTGCGGATTCTGCCCACTCTCGAGACCGCGATAGAACCAGTCGACGTTCCTGTCGCGGCCGTCGGCGTCGGCGACCGGCGTGACCGAGACGATGACGTTGTCGCGAATCTGCAAGATGAGCGGGGACGTCTCGGTTGCAAGCCGGTAGACCAGCTCCATCAACATTTCGGAAGGTCCCGTCTCGCCGCTGTGCAGCCCCCCCATGAGGTGGTAATGCGGCTTGGTCGTCGCAATCAGCTGCTTGATCTGGTCGGCCGAGAGGCCCCTCGGGTCTGCAATCTTCGCAAGATTGTTGCGATTGCGCTGCAGGCTCTTCATGTTGTCGTCCGACGACACCCAGACCACGACGAGCTCGCGATCTTCATCGGACCGGCCGATGCTCTCGACCTTCACACGCGGCGTCGCCGCCGCGAGCGTGCGATAGTACTTGAGGATATCTATGTAGTAAGTCAGCTTCGCGGGCGCGCCGACGTGATAGCCGAGCACGTCTTTCGGCGACGGGATGCCGTCGACCTTCGGCAGGTGATCCACGAGCGGGCTCAGGTAGTTCGGCGCTGTCGTCCATTGCGCTACCGATTTCGCAAAGTCCTCGTCCTGCGCCTGCGCCAGGTCCCGCGTCTCGGTCACCATCTGCTGTGCCGGGATGCCGATCGCGCCGGCCAGAATGGCCCCTGCCACGAGGATGGCCGAGAAATTGAGCCGATTCGACCGACGCGTGCTCTTCATAAAGCGCTCCGAAGACGAGCGGCGATTCTATAATGAATGAGAGGCCCATGAAGACCGCCTTCTGTTCCGTCGCTGTCGCGCTCGCCGCGTTGACGTGCCTGGCAGCATCGCGATTTCCTGATCCCGCCAGAGACATTCACGTCACCGCAGGGGGCACGCACCAGACGGCGGTGCTCGCGGGCGGCTGCTTCTGGGGCGTCGAGGGGGTGTTCGAGCAGCTGAAGGGAGTGAAGGAGGTCGTATCCGGCTTCGCCGGCGGAAGCCGAATGACGGCGCACTACGAGATCGTGAGCAGCGGCATCACTTCGCACGCCGAGTCGGTACAGATCACATACGATCCAGCGGTCATCACGTACGGACAGCTGTTGAAAGTGTTCTTCGCCGTCGCCCACGACCCGACCGAACTGAATCGGCAGGGTCCGGACGAAGGAACGCAATACCGATCGGCGATCTTCTACGCAAATGGGGATCAGAAGGCAGTGGCGGAGTCCTACGTCAAGCAGTTGAGCGAGGCCAAGGTCTTCAACCGCGCGATCGTTACGACCGTCGTGCCGCTGGACGGCTTCTACGCTGCCGAGGAGTACCACCAGAACTTCCTCGCGCGCCACCCGGACAACCCCTACATCGTCGTCAACGACCTTCCAAAGCTGCGTGCCCTGAAAGCGGAATTCCCCGAGCTGTTGAAGAACAAGTAGGCCGCTGGATAAGGAACGAGACGCGCGTCAAAGGTCAACCCGGATCCGAAATCGGGACATTCCCACAGCAGCGGCGAGGTCACATCAGCTCGTGGGCGCTAGCCAAACCGCATCTTCGCGCTGAGCAGCAGCGCCATCACCACGACGGCGATCAGCGTGCCGCGTTCGCTGAAGAACACGTCGGTCCATGGGTGAAGCGGCGCAACGGGGGCGAGCGCAGATCGCGGCGGCCAGCGCGGCATCCACGGACGGACTTCGCGCGCGTAGGCGTCGTAGCTCTCGGGATACTTGCCGCGTATGAACGCCGCTTCCCATCGCGCGATCGCGCGATACTGGGCGAAGAAAATCAGCCACGCGATCGGCAGCATCCAGAGCAGGCGCGACCAGAGGGTAAAGCCTGTCCACAGCAGGCAGTTCCCGACATACAGCGGATTTCGCACAATCGCATAAGGGCCTGCGGTCATCAGCGGGCCATATCGCGTCGTCCGCGTGCGGGAGATCGTGCCGATGTGGCGTACTGCCCAGAGACGAACGATTTGCCCGACGATAACCAGGACGATGCCGAGCGGCACGGGCCAGCGAGAGGAGATCTCTCCCGTTGGGACGAGGATCAGAATGAGCGCGAGAGGAACCGGCAGAATGGATCGATAGCGGAACAGCCAGGCCCCCGCCGGGGCTTCTGAACTCATCAATTCGATAGTACCATCCTGCCAATGCGTTTCCTGCTTCGCGTACTCCTCAACGGGTTGGCGATCGTGGTCGCCGCATGGTTCGTGCCCGGAGTGCACGTCTCCGGGCCTGCAGCTGCGCTCGTTGCCGGTGCGCTGCTCGGGTTCGTGAACGCGCTGATCCGGCCGGTTCTCATCATCCTCACGTTGCCGTTCACGCTGATCACACTCGGACTGTTCATCTTCGTGGTCAACGCAATCTGCTTCGGGTTGACGGCGGCGCTGGTACCCGGTTTCGATCTGGACGGGTTCGGATCGGCATTTCTCGGAGCACTCGTCGTCACGATCGTGAGCTGGGGTGTGAGCGCCCTGTTGCCGGACAGGAGATAAGCTTTTGTGGAGCGGGGTCTCGAGACCCCGCCCTACCGGCGAGCTACTTCGACGTGCCAGGTTTCTTGGGCGCAGTTCCCGTCTTATTGGCGACCTTCGAAGCGACCTCCTTCGCCATCTTCTGGTGATCCTGCAGGGTCGGCAACGTTTTCCCGGCCCACGCCTTCACATCGGCGTCCTTCGCGGTTTTCGACGCGCGGGTGAACTCGCCGACGTCCTTGTTATGGTCGGCAACCATCTCCGTCATGTACGCCTTGTCGAACGCGTCACCCGACAGCTTTGACAACCGATCCTGAGTTGTTTTGTGTTTCGCATCCAGCTCGGTTGGCAAGGTGATGTTCTTCTGTGACGCGAGCGATTTGAGCTCGTCGTTGGCCTTGCCGTGGTCATCAACCATGCGCTGGCCGAATTGCTTTACGTCAGCATTACTCGCCTTCTCCGTCGCGAGCCGGCCCAGCTCCACTTCGGCCATGCCTCCCTTCGCCGCCTCAATGACGAACGTCTTATCTGCCGCCGCGATGCCGCTCGCAGCCGCGCCGGCCTGCGCGCCCGCCTTGCTGGCTTTACTCGCGGGCTTTTCCTGATCCGTCGAGGGCTTGGAAGGCGTCGAGGACTGGGCAGACGGACGAGTCGTCTGCGCGCCGGCGACGCCTGGCATCGCGAGCACACACGCCAACCCGGCAGTTATCGCAAATCGTTTCATGTCGTTGCCTCCTAATCGCGGTTACTGGTGCAATCCGGATACCGCGACATTCGGCATGAATACGATCGGATGAGACCGGGATAGGGCGCGGTTCGCGGTTCGCGCCAAGTTCAGGGATTCAGCCAGTCACTACTTTTGTCCTATCGTCCGGCGAGCGGCGGACGATGGGCCTCGCGCAGAGGACGCTGAGGACGCGGACGGTCGTGCGTCGCCACGTCGCGCTTCGCGCGACAGGAGGTGGAGAGATCCGCAAATACAAGCGGCGTACCGCTCACGGGCGGTTGTATTTGTGGATCTCTCCACCTCCGTGTGGCCGGCCGGAGGCCGGCCGTGGCGAACGCACGGCATCTCTGGTCTCTGCGATCTCCGCGAACTCCGCGCGAGATCCGTGCGTGCTTTCCGTGAGTCACAGCGGATCTGACACAGTAGTGGATCAGGGATCGGCGATTCACAGATTCCCGATCGGGGATTCACGATCAGGGATGAGGGATTGGTCGTTGGTGATTGGTGATCGGCTCCGCACCGACCAATCCCGGCTTCATCGGCGGAGCGTTCGGCATGCGATCAAATCCCACGAGCCGCCACCCGTCCGGCGAACTGCGGAAGTAGGCCTGCACGGGAGCACTCCACGCCGGATAACGTTCTGAAATCGCCGCGATATCGGCGCGAACGAACACGCCGCGTCCGCCAGGAAGCGTCGTGTCTGGGCGAATGCGCACCAGCGCATCGGCAGGTGCGGCCGTCGAATTGGATGACGTCGTCGACTCCCCGATACGCGTCGATTGCCCTGTGGTGTTATCGAAGCGATACCAAGTCACGACATACCGAGATGGAGCGGGCGCGAAGCCATACTCGACCGCCGGGTTGCGGAAGATCAGCAGACCGTCGCGTGCGAGCGCCGGGTCAGCCACGGGATTGACCGCCGTGAGCCACGCGCGTCCGATCTTGTCGCGCCGTTCGATCAACGCGTCGCCCAAAAACTTCTCCGAGCCTGGATCGGAATATTGGCCGGCCTTGACCGCGGCGCGGATGAGATCGTCCGAGAGGGTCATGAGCTTCCGTGCCGCCCAATAAGTATCGTCGGGACGCGATCGCACGTACGCGGGGTTTGGAACCCGCGGGCGCCACTCCTCAGGGATGAATCGCTTCGCCTCGAAGCGTCCGATCCCTTTCATCTCCGGGTAGTCGATTGTCAACCACGGACGAATGTAGAAGCCGAACGCCGGCAAGGCCTTGAATGCCGGACCGAACTCCGCCAGATACTCGTAGCCGTCCCGGCGCTCGCGCAGGCCGATGCCCGCACTGCCCAACGCCGCGTTGAAGTCGATCAGATAGTGCCGCACGATCGACTTGCCGCCTTGGGGGACAAGGACGTCGAGCGAGTTGATCGCCTTGGCGTCCGTGTGATTGATCCACGCGCTGAACACACGAAGTCCGCGCAGCTCACGCCGGTTCTCGTGTGGAACGATGTCGTTCGGGTCGTCGGGCCGTGTGCCCGTATAGAGGAATCCTTCGAGGGGTTTCCCTTCCACCGCTTCACCAAGCGTCACGCGGTAGGACCCGTCAGGGCTTTGGTGTGCACGGCGGAGCTGTTCGTCGATGTCCGACCAGCGCAGCGCACGACGCGAGCCGTTCGACAGCCGAACATAGGCGTCCTCCGCAATCGCGAGGTTCTCCCGGCGCAACGTACCAACCAGGATCTGCGGAACGTTGTAGCCGAGCGCGTAGAAGAGACGCGTAACCACGGCTTCAGCCGCCGTCGCAAGCTCCGGCTCGCCCGGGGGGTCGAACTTGACGAAGTAGCGCCGCCCGTTTTGATCCGTAATGGTGAAACCCGGCGATACGCCGTTTGCCTTTCGGCTCACGACCCACTTGCCCGGCGCGGGGCCTTGGTCGTCGTTCGGTCCGCGCAGCATCTCTTCGACGGTGATCGCCCGCGCACCGGCGCGGTTCGTGAACCAGCTCGAGTCAGGCACTTCATCGATCGTGTTCACGTCTTCCGCACGGCCGACGGTCTGCAGGCCGGGCCGGCCGAACAGGTTGATGAGCGCGTCGTACGCGAGCGAGATTTCGTGTGGCTCCGCGCCAGATGCGTCCTGTGTATCCACCGACCGCGCGATCGGGTCATCGCCGTAGAACTTCGTCGCGGTGCGAGCAGGATCCGCGACGACAAACGTCGACGCGCCTATCAAAACGACCGCGAGGGCGCCAAGTCGCTTCATGTCATCGGCCCCGCGGGCTGAACCCCAGGATGACCCGCATGCCTTCGCTGGAATGTGCGACCTCGAGCCGGACGGCAGTGTTTTGTGGCCCGTGCAGACGGAGACCCGCGCCGAATGAATTCCGGAGATTCGAGAAATCGAGCGAGCTCCGGTCGGGTACGACCTTGCCAGCGTCGTAGAAGATCACGCCGTCAAGGAATTCCTGGGCATACCAGCGATACTCCGCCGTCACGTAGATCGAATGGCGGTCGCGGAACCGGTAGTTGGCGAAACCACGCAGGTCCTCGCCGCCGAGATCCGGCATCAGGAAAAAGGGCACGTCGTGTCCCGCCGACGTCGATGTGGTGGACGCGTGAAGCGCGAGGAATATGACCCAATTGCCGTGGAGTATCGGCACGTACTGTTCGGCATCCCCGTCGATGCGCTGAAACGTGTAAAGGCCGGTGTCCTGGTCGCGGTAGTCGTGGACAGTCCCCCGCAAGAGGGTGCCATGGCGGCTGTATCCCGGAGAGTCCCGCCAGTCCACCGCCACCGATCCCTTCGTGTGCAGGTAGGTTGGGTCGGCCCCCATTCCCGGAACCGCAAACAGCCCCAGGCGTGGATCCGCCGAATGCGCCGAACCGGTCGAGAATGCCTCGAAGCTGACCCCACCGCCCAACTGCAGCGGACGAAAGGGTGAGAACAGCGCGTTGCCGCTCGCCTCGGTCTTTGTTTCGGCATACTCGGTGCGCACATTCGGCGAATCGGGACCGAGCGCGTACAAGCGCACCGTCGGTGCATCCTGCCAACGCGCGCGACCGCTGATCACGAGACGGTCCGCAAAAAGCGGCGCAGTCACCGCACTCAGTTGGGCCAGCTTGTAGTTGTTGATCGAGTAGACACCCTTCCCGGCGACGCGCGTCCCGCTGGAGAGGACACGACCGTACGCGGGACCGAGCGCGATCCCGGAGCCGCGCTTGATGTCGCCGAAGGCGACAAAGAACCCGTGTGGCACGCCGAAGCCGCCTGCCTGCTCCGCCCCGAGCAGCTCGCGTTCGAGGAAGTTGCGATTGGAGTGCGACAGCTTGCGCGCCTTCTCCTGTTGCTGGCGCGCTTCCTCTTCGGACCGGGACCCGGCTTCCTGCGCGAAGATTGGGAAAACACCTGCAAGGAGGAAGGTGAAGACGAACGCGACGAGACGACCCATGTGGGTTGAGGTCATTTATAATCCAAACCGCCTCGCTGATGAAGTCTCTTTCGGCGTCCCTCGCGATGACCGGCGTGCCATACCTTGCCGCTGTGCTCGTGCTGGCCGTGACGCAGGCACCCCTTGGATCGGCGCTCTTCTTCGCGTGCGCAGGAGTGATGGCTGCTGCGTATCTTGCGATGCTGTGGCGCGCGTGGGATATTCAGGACTCCTCTCGTCGACAGCTGCTCGCGGCATTTCTCCTCGCTATCGCATTTCGCGTGCCGCTCGTCGGACCGCCGGTGGCACCCGAGAGCGACATGGTGCGGTATTTATGGGATGGCCGGCTGCAGACGCGCGGATACAACCCGTACAGCGTCAAACCGGACGACCCCTCAGTCGCGGCGATCCACACCGACCAAACGCGTGCGATGCCAAGCCGCCGGGTAGGCACGCCGTACCAACCTGGGGCCGAGCTCTTCTTCCGCCTCGTCGTCACGATTCACGATTCGACGCGCGCGATGAAGACGGCGCTGACATTGTGCGACCTGCTGACGATCCTCGTGCTCTGGCGATGGCTCGTCATTACCGGACGGCCGGAGTGGCTGGCACTCGGATATGCGTGGAATCCGCTCGTCATGCTGGAAATCGCGCACAGTGGCCATATCGACGCGCTCGGCGCGATGTGGATTGCGGCGTCGGCATATTGGCTCGCGAGACGGCGAACGGCGCTCGCGTCGATTGCGTTCGTGCTCGCGGTGACGACGAAACTGTTGCCGGTGGTGCTGGCGCCGCTGTACTGGGGACGAGTTCGCGTACGCGACGTGCTGGCTGCGGTCGCACTGCTTACGCTGCTCTATCTCACGTTCGCCCGCGGAGGCACGGTTTCGATCGGCACGATCCCGAGCGTCGTTCAAAACGTACGGTTCAACGGTGAGCTCTTCCGATTCGTCGCACGGCTCGTCGGGAGTCCTCAACGGTCCGCCGCCGTTGCCGTGGCCGTGGGACTGGTCGCCGCAATGTGGGCGCGATGGCGCCTGAACGTCGTTCATCCCGGAGCGTGGGCGTGGCCCATGGCGCTCGCGCTCGCGTTCGGCCCCGTCATCTACCCGTGGTACCCCCTTTACTTCACCCCGTTCCTGCTCAGCCCCGCGACACTGCCATTGATTACGTGGACGGTAACAATCATTCCTACATATGTCGTCTGGGATCTGGCGTTCAACCATGGTGCGCGATGGGCAGTGCCTCGCCCGGTGATGCTGGTGGAATATGCGATTCCCATAGCAGTCGCTGGGGTCCTGGCAGTCCGGCGCGTTCGAGCTCGAGCTGCCGCTCACAGTCGAGCTGGTCCCTGAGCACGCTTCTTGCGTTGAGTGCGGCAGGAGCGCGTGATGAAGCAGCGCGGAAGGGCAAATCGACGGCGCCGGTTATCACGTTGGGTGATCGCCACCACATTCCTGCTCGCGGCTACTTCGGGAATCACCGCAGCGCCGCCTGCTGATGAAACGTCCGTCGCTCCCGACTCCATTCGAGACCAGCAGCCACTCCGGCAGTACCGCGCCTACCGCCGCATGCACGCCCGCAGCGACCACTTCGGCCAGGAGGCGTGGCTCGAGGCGTGGACCGAAATGGACGGGCGGACGTTCCGCTACACGATCGTTTCCGAGCGCGGCTCCGACTACATCCGGGACAAGGTTCTCAAGACTGTTCTCAAACGCGAGCAGGAGCTGGTCGCGAGTGGAGAGTGCAGTCGATCCGAACTGACGTCCGACAACTACACGTTCGAAGATGTGTCGACGTCGGGAGGCGAGCGCTACGTCACGCTGAAGCCAAAGCGCAAGGACATCCTGCTCGTCGACGGGAGGATGGTCCTCAGCCAGGATGGCAGCGAGCTTCTGCGCGTCGAAGGACGCCTCGCGAAAAACCCCTCGTTCTGGACGAGCCTCGTCAACGTGATCCGCCACTATGCCCGAATCGACGGCGTACGCGTGCCGATCGCGACCGAGTCGGTCGCCAAGGTAAAGTTCGCCGGGACGTCGAACCTCGACGTGCGCTACGAGTACGAAACGATCAACGGCCGGCCCGTCAGCCTCGAGGCGCGCCGTACGATGCCGTCGATCCCGAACCTTCGGTAGAGCCACTCAGAACAATTTGTCGATCCGTCCAAGCAGCGACCTGGCGCGGCGCTGCGCGATCAGGTTCGCGAGCCTCATGGACGGGCGCTGCGATACGTCGACGGCGAGCGCAGCTTTCAGCAGACGCTCGAACTCCACCTTGTCCTTCGCGGGCTGGACGACGCTCGTCGCGAGGGTGAGGTAGGCAAACGCGGACTGACCGTTCGACAGGGCGATTGCGCGATCGAAATGTTGTTTCGCCCTCACGGGTGACCCGCCGAGGAGCAACGGAAGCCCCTCGAGAGCGATCATCGCTTCGTGGATCGCCCCGCTCTCCCACGCTTCGTCGAGCTCGAGTGCTCTCGTGAACAGCGCCCGAACGATCGCGACGTCGCCGACGTGGGCGAGCGGGTTGTCCGACGTCGTGAGCGCGCCGCCCCATGCGACGCCTGTCCAATAGAGCGCCGGCACGTCTTCCCGGGTCGCAGCTGACAGCGACGATTTCGGATCCTTGCGAATCAGCTCGCTGAATCCCCGGTGACGGAGTTCCAGTGCGCGAAGGCAGTAACCGCGCGCGCGATCGTACATGGCCGCCGCGCGAGCCCGAAGATCGCGGGTGGACCCGCTCGAGGGATCGCCGGCGTCGGCGTCGGACTGGAGAAACCCGTACGAGTACTCCGCGAAGCCGCTGCACGCCGTCATGAGCAGCCCGGCGTGGGTCGGCTCCTGATCGAGCAGCATCTCGACCATCTTCAGCGTCGAAGGCGCAGCCTGTCGGACGAATTCCGGATCGTTGTCTCGTGTGAACGACGTCGCGGTGGACGAAAGGGCATCGGCCATCCGGCTGATACCCATCTTTTTCGGCGAGCACGCCGCCGTGACAGCAATCAGCAGGACGGCGGTTCCGGGGAGGACAGGCGCGAACCGCATCCCCGGAACATTACATCACTCCTCGTTCGGGTACTTGACGGTGCCGTCCTTTACGTCCTCGTCGGCATTTGCAGAAACGGATTCACTTCGGACCGGCCGCGAGGCAGTCTGGGCATCGCCCGTGCTGCGCGTGCGATCGAGCCGCCCCGCCTCGGTCGACACCTGAATCGTCCGATCGGCGAAGCTGCCCCCTTCACCTCCAACTTCATCGGTCACCGGCAATGGCGGCTTCGTACCAGTGTCGCGTCTGCTCATGTGGTGTCTCCGACGCTTTCACCAGCAACCCCCGATCCACCGGGCACAATTACTGCAGAGTCGTGGATACATGAGTCGGTGGGGCAGGTGGCTCGTTGCCGCGTCGCTAGTCGCAGGCGCTTTGTTTTCTTCGACCTGCGGCGACAGAACGGCGCCGGACCCCGGTGTCGGGGATGGGAACGTCGACGGCATGGTGAGAATCCGGGAGGATGCGCTGTCCCGTGCGCGCGTCTGGCGCCAACCCGCGATTCCCATTGACGAATTCGATTTCAGCGCCAACCCGCCCGGCGGTTTTGCGCCGAGCGACGACGTCCAATGCGTTTTCACCGTGCAGAAGCTGACCGGCCGGACGCCCAAGTTTCATTGCAGACTGCCGGACGGCCGCGTGCTGAAGGTGAAGTACGGCGGCGGAAACGGCGAGCTCCAGGCCGAGATCGCGGGGACGCGGCTGTTGCGCGCACTTGGATTTCCTGCCGACGACATCTTCGTCGTGCGCTCTGTCCGGTGCGCCGGCTGTCCCGCGCTGCCGTTCCCGGCGCTCATCTGCAACGAGAAGACCGGCATCGATTGGTTCTGCTTCGCCGGGGCCATGGACGAGCGCCGCGTCCGTACGTTCGCGCCGGTGATCATCGAGCGGCGCCTGGCCGGTTCGGTGATCGAGGCGGCGGAAGGTCAGGGTTGGAGCTGGTTCGAGCTCGAACGAGTCGATCCCGCTCGAGGCGGAGCGCCGCGGGCTGAAATCGACGCGCTGCGGCTGCTCGCGGTCGTGCTCGCACACTGGGATAACAAGGGGGAGAATCAGCGTCTCGTCTGCCCCGAAGGCAAGCAGCTCGCCGACGGCGGCTGCGCCGAGCCGATCGCGATGATCCAGGATCTCGGCGCGACGTTCGGTCCCGACCGTATTGATCTTCACAACTGGCGCGCCGTCCCCATCTGGACGGATCGTGCCACGTGCAAGGTCTCGATGGAGGCATTGCCGTACGGCGGCGCGACTTTCGAGGAGCGCAGGATTTCAGAGGAGGGGCGGCGACTGCTCGCCGCGCTGATGGATCAACTCACCGACGAGCAGCTGACCGACTTGTTCACCGCGGCACGGTTCACGGACTTCGACGCGCTCACCGGCGACGCGCGCGACGCCCGCGCATGGGCGAAAGTACTGCGCGAGAAGATTACGGCGGTGAAGCTGGGCGGGCCGTGCGCGTAATCGACCCCGCGTCGACCGTCTCGCCCTTCCGGCTGATCGCCTGAAAATACAGCGTATCGCCCGAGATCTCCATCAGCACGAAGTGAAAATCGGTGTCGAAGCCTCGAGCCAGAAGCGGTGAATCGCGCCTGATGTCCCCCTTGCGGAGCGAACCGGCGCCTCCCGCAATGAAGTACGTAATGCCGTGCTGCGGATGCAAACGCTCGTAGAAATGTTCGTGCCCCGAAAGCACGACGTCCACGTCGCCGCCGAGCAGTATGGGCTCGAGAGCAAGCCGCAGCACGCGCGCGCCGGTCGTGTACCGGCCTGACGTGTAGATCGGGTGGTGGAAGTAGCAGATCTTCCAGTCCGTTCCGGACTGCTTCAGCTGCTGCTGCAGCCAGGCGAGCTGCGATGGATCGAGCGCGCGGCTGTCGAGCACGAAGAAGCGTACACCGGCTCCAACCAGCCCCTGGATCGTGCGCTCGTTCTGCTTGAACGTGTAGTAGCGGCGTCCCTCCATGTGGAAGCCCGCGTAATCCAGCTCGATATCGGGGTCGTGATTCCCGATGGCCGCGTAGAAGCTGACGCCTGCATCCAGCAGCGTCTTGTAAGGCTGCTCGAACTTCTTTTCGAAATCGTCCGCCTCGCGCGGCGGATAGATGTTGTCGCCGAGCATCACGACGAAGTCGAACGGAAACTTCGCCCGCCACGCGACCATCTGATTGGCGACTTCCTGCTGGGCCTCGTCGCCCCGCCCCGAGTCGCCGATGACGGCGAATTTTACCGAGCCGTTCTTCAATGGAAGCGCGAGCGCGCCCGGTGCCGGGGAGAGCTCGCGGACCTCGGTGCGTGTCGGGCGTTCGGCCTCGCGAGCAACGGAGCTCTGACGGCAGGACGTGGACGCTATTAAGGTAAAAGGTAAAAGGTAAAAGGAAAGCGAATTCATTCCGGGTCCCATCCGAGCGCGACCAATTGCACTGTGATTTGACCGCGCTTCGGCACGAGGGTCGTGCGCTCGAACTCCGGCGCGCGATCGTACGCGGCGGCGATGGCCTGCGTCTCCTCGCGCGCCTGGTCGTCCAACTCCTTCACCTGTGCGCGCACCGCGTCGGCCGATTCGTTGGCGCGCTGAATGTCGCCTGACTCCTTCATGGAACGCCCGACTCCTCGCACCGCAGTCGTTGCGCGTCCGAGCGTCCCCACGTTCATGGCTTTCCGTCCGAGCAATGCGCCGACGAGCGTCGCGCCTATGGAGACCGCCGTTTGCAGCCTCTGCTGCGTCGACTGCTCGGTTTCGCGCGTCACCGCGGCTTCGGCGCGACGGAGTTTGTCGGCAAGCGCCGCCTGGCGCGGAGCGTACTTGCGTCTCACCTCCTCGACGGCCTGGTCCCGGGCGGCACGCGCGGCGTCCTGGACACGAATCCTGAAGTCCGCCTCGGACTCATCGGGGCGCGAGGTCAGACCAGTGTCCTTGTGCCGTAGCAGTTCGAGGCGCTCCCCCTGCCCGAGCCATTGCTTGAGCGACTTCTCCCAGATCGCGTAGTTCTTCACGTTCGAGGCGGCAGCCGGAAGCGGCAAGAACGACGCGCCGGCCTCCGGCGCGCGCCGCAGACCTGCAACCGCGACGTCCAGCTGCGTGCTCTTTGCCCAATCGACCGCAACCGGCGTGTCTTCAACCGGCGCGGCGTAGAGGACGTCCCGCGTGACGTCCACACCAACTTTCGTATCCGAGAACGCGACGCGAGCCGCGGCAAGCGCGACGGGGGAGTACACGACGCGCGCCGCCGGTTTCGCCGGGGGCAGGAAGAACTGGTCGATTCCCGGAGCAACGACCGGCGGGCGATCCGACATTTCAGCCGCCGACGTGGGCTTGTCCGCCGGAGCTCGAGCGGACGCGGACGTGTCCGCCGGCGCTTGAGCGGACGCGGACTTGTCCGCCGGAGCTTTAGCGGAGGCGGACGCTTCCGCCGGTTGCCGTCCGCCCATCAATACGCCGATCTGGTCTCGCGACAACGGTCCCCGCAAATACGACATCGTCCAGCGCGTTTGGAAGGTGACGAGGCCTTGCTCGTGCACGTTGTGAAGCAGAAAAACGCGCTTGCCGAGCGCCGACAGGATTCGATCCACTTCAGCGCGATCGAGAGACGCGGAGGACGCCCCCTCGAGTCCGTCCAGCAGTCTCGCCTTGTCGCGGTCCGTCTGCAGCCGCCCGATGAACCAGGTGCCGATGTTCGACAGTCCTTTGTAATCGAGGTCCACGGGGTTCTGCGTCGCGAGCACTACGCCGACACCGAACGCGCGCCCCTGCTTGAGCAGCGTCAGGAGCGGTCCTTTGGATGGAGGGTTCGCAACGGGTGGGAAGTAGCCGGCAATCTCGTCCATGTACACGATTGCCCTCAGGCTCGAAGTCCCCGTCAGGCCCCGCGTCCAGCCCACGATCTGATTCATCAGGAGCGACACGAAGAACATCCGCTCGGCGTCGCCAAGATGCGCAATGGAGAAGATCGCGACGCGCGGCTTGCCGCTCTCCGTGTACAGGAGCCGCGCAGGGTCCAGCGGTTCGCCTTCGAACCAGCGTTCGAAGCCCGGC
>JBKPTT010000251.1:0-10382 GCA_046735635.1 Acidobacteriota bacterium
GCCGTGATCGTGTCAACGGTTTACCTGTTCCCCGGCGGCATTCAGGACGCGCGCATCGCGCTCGCCGGTCTCCCCTTGGTGCTCGTCCCCGCGCTGCTCATGGTGAGCACGATCCGCTTCCGCAGCGTGAAGGCGATGGATGTCGGCTGGACGCGCTCGTACTTGCGGCTGTTCCTCGTCGTCGGCATCTTCGTCGCGATCGTTTCGCAGCCGCGCTACATGCTCGTCGTGTTGTCCTACAGCTATACCCTGACCGCGCTCGTGTTGTACGTCTACCGCAAAGCGCGGCGGCGTCCACTGGTGCCGCCGCTTCCCGACGTGGAACGCCCCGTCGCCGGGTCGCCGGAACGGCCGATTCCGTAGCGCGTCAGCATCAGCGGCACGCGCCCGCCGATTCCGTGGCGCGTCAGCATCAGCGGTACGCGCCCGCCAGCATTTCAGCGACGGCCGTCCCCAAAGATCAAACAGGAGGATGGGAGGAAGGGAGAACTCATGGTCTTTTCTCTCGCGCCACTCCGCGCCGCGGGTTGCTGAAAGGCAACTCGGTGATACGCGTCCGTCGGCATTTCAGCGACAGCCGACCCCCCAAGATCAAACAGCGACAGCCACACCGGATCGGACCGCGACGGTCCCCCAAGATCACACAGCAGACAAGGAGGAAGGGAGAACGCATGGTCTTTTCTCTCGCTCCGCGCCGCGCCGCGCGTTGCCGGAAGTGCAACGATGCGGTCACACCGAGGCATATTCGCGCACGAAAGCCGCATGATTGCGGCTGGTCCGTGTTTTGCGATTTCGTTTTTCATGTTCCACGATATCGCCGGCCACGAGGATCTGACCGAAGGAATCATCGGCTGCGGCATACGAGTGCACGAAGCGCTCGGCCCAGGGTTGCTGGAATCCGTTTATCGCGCCTGCATGATCATCGAACTGCAGGCGAGCGGGTATCAGCTCGATGCGTCGCGACGGGTGCCGGTCGTCTATCGCGGACAGGATCTCGGAGCAGTATTCTGGCCGGACCTGATAGTCAACGAAACGGTCGTCCTCGAGTTGAAAGCCGTGGAAAAACTTGCGCCGGTGCACCAGTCACAAGTGATCACCTATTTGAAACTCACGGGCCTACCGATCGGGTTGCTGATGAACTTTCACGTGGGCTGGCTGAAGAATGGAACGCGGAGGATTGTTCGGCCTGATCTTTACGTCCGCAATATCGACATACAGAAATCAAAATAGTTCCTCCCTTTTCTCTCTTCCTCCTGTCTGATCTTGGGGTCGGCTGTCGCTGAATCCTGACCGGTGCCTGTTCGAGCAAGAGAGAAACAGGGCCTTCTCCCTTCCTCCCTTCCTCCTGTTCGCTCTTATCAGCGGCTGTCGTTCGATGAGAATACGGGCAGTCGAACGGTGACGGTGGTACCGACGTTCTTCTCGCTCTCGACGGCGATCGAGCCCCCGCTCAGTTCGATGTTCCGCCGCGCGATCGGCAGGCCCAGACCCGTGCCGGTCGTTTTCGTCGAAAAGTACGGCTCGAAGACGCGCGACAGCGCCTCCGCATCCATGCCGACGCCGGTGTCGGTGACCTGCACGGCGACGTGATCGGTGTCGGCTGCGGCATCAATCGAGAGCGTCCCACGTCCGGGCATCGCGTGGAGCGCGTTTTCGACGATGTTGGCGAGACTGCGGGCGACGAGCGTACGGTCGACGAACACCCGCGGGAGTGGCGGCTGGACACGATTCACGATCTCCACGCGGCCGGCGAGTCCCGTCCGGTACGGATCGACGACGTCGGCGACCAAATCCGGTACGTCCACGGGCGCGGGCTTCGCGGTGGGTGACGACGCGAAACTCGAGAACTCCGCGGAGATCTGGCGGAGCAGGCGGACCTGACCGAGAATCGACGTCACGCAGCTTTCGAGCACGTCGCCCATCGGCTCGCCGCGGTCGGCGTGGACGCGTCGGAGGTGCTCGGCGGAGAGCTGAATGGGCGTCAAAGGATTCTTGATCTCGTGCGCGACCTGCCGCGCCATCTCGGCCCACGCCTCGAGACGGTGGGTGCGTTCGAGCTGCGTCCGTTGCGCTTTCAGCTCGGCGCCCATACTGTTGAACGCGTCGACGAGGCGCCGCAGCTCGTCCGATGACCGCACGGCAATCTGGGCGTCGAAGTCCCCTCGCGCGATCCGTCGCGTGGCACGTGTCAACCGCCGTACAGGATCCGCGATGCGCTCGGCCATCGACAGCCCGATCGCCGCTCCGAGCAGGATGAAGCAGAGCGCCGCCAGATGCACGCCGCGATCGAGATCGTCCAATTCGCGGTCGATCTCCCGCTGACGGTTGGCGAGCGGCACCGTCAGAATGAGCTTCTGTCCGCCGGCATGCACCGGCGCGGCGGCAATGGTGTATGGCACGGTCCCGATACGGTCCTCGTCGACGAAGCTCGGAAGCCGCTGCAGCGCAATGGCCCGATACACATCGTCTGGAGTCCGCATCGCGAGCAGGCCGGAAGCAAAGAGGTCGCGCTTGCTGGTAGCGAGCAGCTGGGCGCCGTCGAAGATGTTGACGTCCTGGTCGATGACCTGGCTGATCCACACCATCACGTCGTCGCTCGCCGGAGCGAATCCTTCGGTGCGCTGCAAGAGTGCGTTCGACTGCTCGATGACGCGCTGCGCGACGGCGGCGGTGCGCGCGGCCGACAGCGCGACGTCAGCCGTCAACAGGTTCGCGAAATACGTGCGGATGACGATCGCCAGCGTGAGCACCGGCACAATCGACGCGAGCACGAACGCAAGGAACAACTTGCGATAGAAGCTCGCGCGGATCTCGCGAAGCAGCGCGCCGCCGAGACGTGGTCGTTCGCGCGCAAATCGCGTGAACGCGGCGGTGAAGAGCAGGACCGCCACATACGCCGTGGCGGACAGCGTCGTGAGCTCGGCCAGGTGGACGAGATGATCGAACGCGGTCAGCGAGCGGTAGCCGATCGCGTAAATGAACACGCGATCGTTCGAGAAGTAGACACGGTAGCGGGAGCCGGCGCTGTCGATGGTCGTCCAGAACGGCCGGCGGGCCGCGTCATAGACGCGGGAAAAGAGCGTGTCGCTGATGGGCCACGTCACGCGCGACGAGCTGTAGATCGTATCGAGGCTCCATCCGTAGATCGCGACGTCGACATCGCTGCCGGTCGTCCCCTCGCGGGCCATCGCGCCGCCGGCCGGACGAAAGACTTCGAAATAGGGATTCTGCGACGTGATGAATGGAAGCGTCCGGTAGTCGAACAACACGTGCACGACGATCGTGCCGACGGGCACAGCCGGGACGCCGGCGGCGGGCCTCGTACAGATCTTTTTCTCCGCGTGCAGCATTCGCCGTTCTTCCGAGCCGAACGGGACGGCCTCGCCAAACACATCCCAATCGCAAGTCGCCGCCGCGCTTTGCAGCTGCGGCGTCTGGACGGCGCCCGAGTACTCCGGAAGGTTCAGGGCAAAACGGCTGACCAGCGCATTCGACTCGTTGTACAGCTCGATTGCGGAGGTGAGGCGCGCACGCGCGAGCGCCGTCAGCCTCCAGACCGAGAACGCGCGCACGAAATCGACGCGCTCGACGCCGCCGGCGGGCATGGCGACGGGCTGCAGATCGCCCCCCGCGCTCGCCGGGACTGTTGTTTCTCCGGTGACGAGCGCCGGCAGCACCGACATCGCGTCGATCTCGCCGCGCGCCTGCTCCAATTCGTCCTGCAGCGTCTGCGAGTGCGTCTGAACTTCAACGGCGTAGCGCGTCGCGATGAGCGATCGCATTGCTGCCTCGGCGAAGTAATCCACCGACGGATACAGCAAAAGGGTGGGCACGAGGAAGGCGACGAACAGCACGAGAATCCGCGCCGCGACCGTGGCGTGGCGGTACCAGCCTGCAATCCGAGCCGCATAGAGCGCCGCCGGTGCGCAGACCGCGGCAGAGAGCGCGACGCCGAGCGCGGGGACCATCCATCCGCGAGCCTGCGCCAGTATCGCGACCATGGCAGTCGGCGCAATCCAGATGACGAGCAATCTGGCGGCGGCGGCCGCGCCGCGCGGCATTCGCCATCCGGAAACCGCAGCGGCGAGGATGAGCGTACACGTCCAGAGCGCGGCCGCGTGGCAAGCGAGTATCCCGAGCAGGATCCCGAGCCGCGGCGCGTTCCACGGATGTAGCGAGAAATGGCGCAAGTCCACCGCAGACGGATCGACCGCGCGCGGCAGTACGCGACCGAAGAGCACGAGCAGCGCGGCGACCGCAACGCCGCACGACAGCTGCACGAGCACGAATTGCAGCGGCGCATCGCGCGCGCTCCGGCGCGCCGTCCGCAGCGCCGCACGCACGCGGACGAGCGGGCTCGCAACGAGCGCCACCGTCGCGGCCACGGTCACGCCCCCCAGCAGCAGCGCGGCGCTCGGCGGCGGCCACTCACCGAGCCCGATCGCGAGCGCCGCCCAGAGGGTCGCCGATCCCGCCAGCAGGAGTGCGAGGGCGCCCACCGTGGATGCGACGAACGCGCGCGCGTTCAAGGCACGGGCGCGGGTGTCGAGCAACGGACCGACGAGCAGCAGGATCGTGATCCCGAAGACGGCAAGCACCACCGCCGAGACGTGACGCCGCCACGTATTGCGCGCGGCGGAAACTTCCGCGGGCGAGATCGAGGCCTCGACGAGCGGCTCGCCCGTGGGCGCACGGAGCACGAACGCGTTCGGGCGCGGCCGGTCCCCGGCGCCTTCCCATCGCATGCGCAGCGCGACAGATCCAAGCGGGGTCTCGAGCGTGTCGTCGGGCGTGGCGATCGTCGCGGCCGCAGGGGATGGGGAAAGCACGTGCTCGACTGCCGCCGATCCCACGCGGCGCTGCTGGGCGTCGACAATGGGAAGCATGTGGACGAGCCGCAAGCCCATAGGCGAGCGGATCACGAAGAACGACGAGGGTCCTGTCAGGCGCTCGGGCGAGCGGATGTCGGACGGACGTCCCACCCAGGCACGCGCGGTGCCTCCCGTGTCGTAGATCGTGGCGGCGACGGCATCGGTGCTCGTGCCCGCCTCGGCGAGCCGCCGGTCCACGAGATCGAACAAGCGCCGGGCGCCATCCGCTCCCGCGCCGAGGCCGAGCGCGGCGTCGCGATCGGATGCGACACCCGTCGCGATTCGCGCCAGGACCGACGTCATCCGGTCGAACTCCCGGCGCACGGTTTGCTCGACGCGCGACGCCGCGGTCGCATCGCTCGCACCAAACCACCAGAGCTCGCCGCCGGCGCCAACCGCGGCAGCAGCCACCGCGAGGAGCAGGCCTGCCGCGAGCAGCCGCCGCCGGCTCACGCGGCGATCGCGCAGCCGCGGAGAGAGGGGAGAAGGCACTCAGTCAGCAGGATACCGCAAAGGGTACAATCGATTGTGGACCCATGCCGCATCCGCCCGCGCTGAAACCATCGCTGAAACGGGGCGCGTGCCTGGCGCTGGCGAACTGGCCGCTCATCGCGGTGCAGTTCATTGCCGAGGGCACGTTGAAGCTGCTCCTTGCGGTGCCAGTCGTCGGTGGAATCTTTCTGGTCGTCCTCGTGCTCGGCGCCGACGTCGAGGAAATCATGGCCGGCGACGTGAAACAGATCATCACGAGCGTGATCGGCGCGCTCCGCGCAAACCCCGCGGCGCTGGCCGCGTTCGCGGCGTCGTTTCTCGTGGTGCTGCTCGGCGGGTCGATTCTGACGTTCGTGGTCAAAGCCGGCACCGTCGCGATCCTGGCCCATGCCGATTCGCAGGCCGGCCCGATCGAGCGGCCGCCGCTCCGGTTGGCGGCGCTGCGCCGCGCCAACTTTACGAACATCGAGCCGTTCCTCGAGGGCTGCCGCAGGTTCGGCCGCCGCTACGTCAAAGTCGGAATGTGCCTGCTGGCGGGCTACGCGATTACCGCAGTCGTCTATCTCGGTTTCCTCGTCGCCGGCTATTCCGTCGTCCGGGGCATCGGGCTGCTCAGTTGGACGGTCGCGGCGGCGCTGGCGTCGAGCGCGCTCGTCGTGTGGCTCACGCTCATCAACTTTTTCTACCTGCTCATCCAGATGGCGATCGCGATCGAGGACCTCGGCGTTCGCGACGCAGTCGCGCGCGTCCTGGATTTCATACGGGCGAGCGCACGCGAGGTCGCCGGCATCTTTGGTGTGGTGTTGCTGCTGGTGACGATTGCGACGATCGCCTCGTTTCTCGCCACCGCCGGGCTCGGCCTCATCGCGTTCGTGCCGTTTGTCGGCATCGCGATCGTACCGCTCCAGCTCGCCGCATGGCTGCTGCGCGGGATCGTGTTCGAATTCCTCGGCCTTTCGGCGCTCGGCGCGTACCTCATGCAATACCGCTATTACCTGCACAGCCACGCGATGATCCGCGTGCAGGACACGGCGTCTGACATCACTGGACCGGGAATCGCATGATCAACTACGACTCGTTTCTCTCAGGCGCTGCCGCCAACATGCGGGAATCCGCAATCCGGAAGACGGGATCCATCCTCGCGCAGCATCAGGACATCATTTCCTTCGCTCCAGGCTATCCGGCGCCGGAGACATTTGCCTGGCGTGAGTTCCAGGAGATCACCCAGGAGCTCCTCACGGGCCGCGACGGCAGCGTGCTGCAGTACGGCCCGACGCGAGGCTACCGCCCGCTGCTCGAACAGATTGCCGGCATCATGAAGAACCGCGGCGTCGTGCCGGCAATCGAGCGGCTTCTCATCACTACGGGCTCGCAGCAGGGCCTCGATCTCGTCACGCGCGTCCTCGTCAATGCGGGCGATGTCGTCCTCGTCGAGCTGCCGACGTACACCGGCGCGATTACCGCGTTCCGAAATGCTCAAGCGCAGATGGAAGGCGTGCCGCAGGAAGCGGACGGCATCGACCTCGCGGCACTCGACCAGACGCACGCGCGGCTCGTGAAAGCCGGCCGCCGCGTGCCGTTCCTGTATGTCGTCCCGAACTTTCAGAATCCGACGGGCCTGCTGATCGGCCTCGAGAAGCGCCGGAAGCTGCTCGAGTGGGCCTCCAGGCGCGACGTCCTGATCGTGGAAGACGATCCATACCGCGAGCTGTACTTCGAGGACTGCACCACCGAGGCAGACGTCCGCCCGATGAAGGCCGACGACGTGGAAGGGCGCGTCGTCTATTTGAGCAGCTTCTCCAAGACGCTCGCGCCCGGTTTTCGCATCGCCTGGATGGATGCGCCTGCGCCGATAGCGGTGAAGCTCGAAATGGCCAAGCAGGCAGGCGATTTGTGCAGCAGCATCCTCGATCAGCGCATCGTCTACGAAGCGGCGCGGCGCGGAATCCTCGATCGCCAGATTCCAATGCTGCGCCGCCACTACCAGGCCAAGCGGGACGTCCTGATCAAGGCCCTGAAGAGCGAGCTCGGCGACGATATCCACGGGCCCGATCCGCGCGGCGGATTCTTTCTCTGGGCGACGCTGCCACAAGCCATCGACGCCGACCATCTGCTGGAGCGGGCGGTGCAGCACGGTGTCGTCTATGTCGCGGGAACCGCGTTCTTCGTCAACGACGCGGGACGCAATTTGATGCGGCTGTCGTTCTCGGCGCCAGGCCACGACAAGCTCCGCGAAGGCGCCGCGCGGCTCGCGTCGGCTATTCGGGAGGAGCTTGCGGTGCCTGCGGAGCCGCGACGACCAGCCGCCACTCGCCGGTAATCGTCCCGGTCACGGCCGCGATGAGTGCACTCGCGCCCGAGCCGGCAAACGCCGGCGCTACGGGCAGCGGCTGTTCGAGTTTGATCTGTCCCGCGAGTTTCCCCGTCGCGATCTCGAACGCCTGGATCTCGGCAGCGGTCCCCGGCACGACCACAAAGCGTCCGGCAAGCATCGGACCGACCGGTCGGTAGGGCAGGGCGGCGTGCCATTCGAGTTTGCCGTTCTTGCGGCTGAAGGCACGCACCATGTTGTCCCTGCCGGTGACGATGACGTGGGTGTTATCGGACACGGGCGGCCCTCGCAGCTCGGCTCCGATCGGATACTTCCACTCGATCTCGCCGTCCGACGCGCGATAGACAAACAATTCCTTGTTCGCAGCGCCGACCCAGACGCGATCCGGAAACGCGAGCACCTCGCTCAGCGGGCCCTTCGCCGGAAACCGGCTCCACCGTTCCTCGCCAGTTCGAACGTCGAGGGCGAGCAGCCGCCCTTCGTCGAGCGGAACGTACAGATTGTCGCCTTCGATCGACGGCCCGGTGTGCAGTGGCGAACCCGGCTGGCTCCAGACCTTCGCCCCATCGATCTCGCGGAACGCCGCCAGCTGTCCTTCGGAGGCAGCGATGACCCAGCCGCCGTGCACGAGAAACGGCGCGGTAATCGTGCCGGTAGGTGCCTCCCACAGAGCCTTCCCGTCGGCGGCATCCATCGCGTGCATCACTTCGCCCGCCGCGACGAACAGCAATGTCTGATCGGCAACCATCGGTTGGTCCGGGCGCAGCGGCACGCGCCAGACTTCCTTGCCGTCTTTCGCGCCATACGCGATGACGTCTCCCGACTGCAGTCCGACGACGACCAGGTCTCCCGCAATCACGGGAGGCGCCACGGCGCGTGCAGGAAGTGTGATGGTCCAGCGCACCGTTGATGGCAACGATTGCAACGGGAGTGGCGGGAGCGCGAGCGATGCGAAAATGATCGGGAGGATGATCCGAAGCAGCGTCACTACCTCTATAATAGTCACGTCGATCACCCAATCGGCCGATCACCCGAAAATCACGCTCGCCCTGTGGCACATCAGACCATCGTAGTTCTTGATTTTGGCTCGCAGTTCACGCAGCTGATCGCTCGTCGTCTGCGCGAGCTCTCCGTATATTCCGAAATACTGCCGTTCGACACGCCGATGGCGGAGATTCGGAAACGTCAGCCGGTGGGCATCGTCCTCTCCGGCGGACCGAAGTCGGTGTCGGAGGTGGGAGCGCCGCATTGCGAGACCGCCGTCTACGACGCGGGCGTGCCGGTCCTCGGCATCTGCTACGGTATGCAGCTGATGACGCATGCGCTCGGCGGGGAAGTGGCGCCGGCGCCGCACCGCGAGTTCGGCCTTGCGACAATCGAAGTCAAGCCGAACGCGCCCCTGTTCGCGTCCATTCCGTCGAATCTGCGTGTGTGGGCCAGCCACGGCGACTTCGTCAAGAGCGCGCCGCCCGGATTTCAGGTCACGGCCACCAGCTCCAATGCTCCGGTTGCCGCGATGGTCGCCGAGGAGCGTCGCCTGTACGCGCTGCTGTTTCACCCGGAGGTCGCGCACACTGATCACGGCGTCGATATCCTCCGCAATTTCGCGTACGAGATCTGCGGCTGCAGCGGCGACTGGACGATGCGATCGTTCGTTGACGAAGCAACCGAACGCATCCGCAGCTACGTCGGCGACGGCCGTGTTGTCTGCGGCCTGAGCGGCGGAGTGGATTCGACGGTCGCCGCGATGCTCATCCACCGCGCGATCGGCGATCGCCTGACGTGCATCTTCGTCGACAACGGCGTCATGCGGCAGGATGAACCGGGTCAAATCCGCCGGCGCTTCGAGCGTCTGAAGCTTCCACTCGTCTTTGCGGACGCGTCGAACCTGTTTCTCGAGCGGCTCGCGGGCGTCGCCGATCCGGAGCAGAAGCGCAAGATCATCGGTGCGGCGTTCATCGAGGTGTTCGAGTCCGAGGCCAAGAAGCTGGGCTCGTTCGATTTTCTCGGCCAGGGGACCTTGTACCCCGATGTCATCGAAAGCGTCTCGGTGATCGGTCCCTCGCACGTCATCAAGAGCCATCACAACGTGGGTGGGCTGCCCGACCGCATGCGGTTCAAGCTGGTCGAGCCGCTGCGTCAGCTCTTCAAGGACGAGGTGCGGCTTGTCGGAAAAGAGCTCGGGCTCGAGGACGAATTCGTGTGGCGCCAACCCTTCCCCGGTCCGGGGCTGGCAGTACGCATTCTCGGCGAGGTGACCCAGTCGCGCCTGAATCTCGTTCGGCGCGCCGATCACATCATTGCGGAGGAAGTGAAGCGTGCCGCGTGGTACCGGAAGCTGTGGCAGTCGTTCGCGGTGCTGCTGCCAGTCCAGAGTGTCGGTGTCATGGGCGACGCGCGCACCTACGAGTACACAATCGCTCTGCGCGCCGTCGAAAGCAAGGACGGCATGACGGCGGACTGGGCCCGCCTGCCGCACGACCTGCTCGCGACGATCTCGTCGCGGATTGTCAACGAGGTCAAAGGGATCAACCGGGTGGTCTACGACATCAGCTCGAAGCCGCCATCCACCATCGAGTGGGAGTAACAATGGCGATTGGCGAATGGCGAATGCCGAGTGGTCGAATGCGGAATGGTCGAATGCCGAATGGAATGCCGAACGGTCGAATGCCGAACGGAATGCCGAA
>JBKPTT010000252.1:0-7629 GCA_046735635.1 Acidobacteriota bacterium
ACACTTGTCTCCAGCATCAGCGTCAAAGGTGACCAGAACGCCGCGCAGGCCGTCGAAGGCGTGGCGCTGGTGCCCGCTCCGCGCGGACAGAGTTCCGGGCGACAGGAGGGACGCGCGCGGGATGCCATGCGGTACGGTCCGCTCGTCGTCTTTACCATTGACGATCGCGTCAGGCTCGATAGCGCCGGCTTCTGGCTGCTTGGTGAGCGACAGCGCGAGGTAATCGTGGCGACAGATACTCAGCGCGCTACGATCGAGTTCGCGTTACGCAACGTCTCGATCGACAACCGCGTCCGCGTATCGGCAGGGCGGTGGTCGGCGGAGCGCGTGCTGGCACCAGACGAGGTGTGGCGCCTGCGCGCGCCTGTCGCCGGTCTCGGCCAGTCGTTCCGTCTCGGATTCCAGGTCGCGTCCTCTTTGCCAGCACGCGAAGGCTCGCTGAGCTGCCGAGTCGAATTTCGCTAGAAGGCGCCATCGAGGTTGGCGATCGCTTTCGAAGTAGACTTCCTACACAATACTATGTAGAGTTTCTACACAATGACCGCCAAGCCCCCTTCCCGAGTCGACCTGCTGCGCGGCACGCTCGACCTCCTGATCCTGCGAACGCTGCTGCCTGGACCGAGCCACGGCCACGCGATCGCGAAACATATCCAGCGGACCTCCGAAGACCTGCTGCAGGTCGAAACCGGCTCGCTGTACCCAGCCCTGTATCGACTCGAAGCCAAAGGCTGGATTGCCGCATCCTGGGAGCTGTCCGACAAGGGTAAGCGCGCGCGTTATTACCGCATCACTCCCAAGGGCCGGAAGCAACTCGCTACGGAGCAATCGAAGTGGGACGCGTTTGCCCGCGCGATGGGACTGCTGCTCAAGCCGCTGAACGAGGAGGGTCTATGAGGGCGCTGATCGGAAGAATCCGCTGGTGGTTCCAGCGGCAGCGCAAGGAAGAGGACCTGCGCGCCGAGCTGCAGTTCCATCTCGACGAAGAGGTGCAGGAGCGGCAGGCAGGCGGGCTGTCGAGAGAAGAGGCGACGCGCGCGGCGCACCTCGATCTGGGGAGCACGACGCGCGTGCGCGAGGACGCCCGCGGTCTGTGGTCGTGGGTCCTGCTCGAACAACTGGCGCAGGACATCCGTTACGCACTCCGCGGCATGAGCAAGAACCGGACGTTCACCGCGCTCGCTGCACTGTCGCTCGCGCTGGGAATCGGCGCCAATACTGCGATCTACAGCTTCATGGATGCGATCCTCCTCCGCGCCCTGCCGGTCGCGGATCCCGCGTCGCTCGTCGTCGTGAAGTGGCATAGCAAGCCGTTCAGCTTCGGGAACGGTTCCGAGTTCGTCATGCACTCCACCGACGGGCGCACCGACGACGACGCATCGGGCGTCACCGCCGGGATTTTCCCGTTTGTCGCGTTCGAATTGCTACAGACGTCGTCGTCGCCTGTGTTGTCCAGCCTGTTCGCGCACAAACACGCCGGACGGATGAATGTGATCGTCAACGGAGAGGCCGATGTCGCCGAGGGTGAATTCGTCTCCGGCGACTTCTTCCTCGGCCTCGAGGTGTTGCCCATCGCCGGACGGCTGATTCAATTCGACGACGATCGCGCCGGCGCCGCACCGGTCGCGGTCCTCAGCCATGGATACAGCGAACGCCGATTCGGGAATGCCGTCAGCGCTATCGGGCAAACGATCGCGATCGACAACCTGCCTTTTACGGTCATCGGGGTGACGCCGTCAGAGTTCTTCGGTGTCGATCCGGCAGCAGCCCCGAACGTGTATCTCCCTATGCGAGCGAGCATGGCGCTGCGCCCCGAAGATCGGTCCGCGTTTGTCGACCCAAACTACTACTGGGTCGAAATGATGGGCCGGCTGAAACCGGGCATCGATCTCGCGCGGGCTCAGAGTGCGCTCGGGGGCACGTTCGGGAGGTGGGTCGCATCGACCGCAACGGACGATCGCGAACGCGCGAATCTTCCGGTGCTGCACCTCGAAGAAGGGGCCGGTGGGCTCGACAGCCTCAGGCGGCAATACTCCAGACCAATGTACGTGCTGCTGTCGATGGTCGGATTGATCCTCGCCATCGCGTGCGCGAACACCGCGAACCTGTTGCTCGCCCGAGCGGCCGCTCGTTCGCGCGAGATGGCCGTGCGCCTCAGCCTCGGCGCAGGGCGCTGGCGCATCGTCCGCCAGCTGCTCACCGAGAGCATCCTTCTGGCGGCGATCAGCGGCGCTGTCGGAATTGTGTTCGCCGTTGTCGGGATCCGCGCCTTGACCGCGCTGCTGGCGAACGGGCAACAGACCTTTACGCTGCACGCGGAGCTGAACTGGCACGTGCTGCTCGTGACCCTTGGGCTCTCGGTGACGTGTGGCGTCCTGTTTGGCCTGGCACCTGCACTGCAGGCGACACGCCCGTCGTTGATGCCGCGACTCAGAGATCGGCAGACCAGCGAAACAGGCGCGCGGGTCCACACCTGGCTGCCTCGCGTTCGCCTGACACGAGTGCTTGTCGTGGCACAGATCGCGACTTCGCTGCTGCTGCTCGTCGCGGCTGGCCTGTTCGTGCGCACCTTATCGAACCTCCAGTCGATCCCTCTCGGTTTCAGCCGCCAGAACGTGTTGCTCTTCGAGCTGAATGCGCGGCAAGCCGGCTTCCCACCCTCGAGAATCGCCGACTTCTACGCCAACCTGCGGCAGCGGCTCACGGAAGTACCGGGCGTCCTCGACGTGACCCTGTCTCACGCATCGCTCATCAGGGCTGGACGGTCCCATCCGATTACGGTCAACGGCCGGCCCGCGCCGCGTGGGACACGCGTGCTGTGGACCGGCCCGCGCTTCTTCTCGACGATGCAAGTACGACTCGTGCGCGGACGGGAAATCGGGGAGAGCGATCGCCAGGGAGCCTTGCCGGTCGCCGTGGTGAGCGAGCGGTTCGCGAAAGAGAACTTCGGCGACACCGATCCGATTGGCCGGCACATCGCCATCGGTGGGAGCCTCAAACTGGATTCGGGTGCGCCCCTTGTGCTGGAAATTGTCGGAATCGCGGCCAATGCGCGATACGGCGGATTGAAGCGCGAAATCCCGCCTGTCGTGTACGTGCCGTACGCGCAACTGCCGCCCGCGCAACTGGCGCAGATGACCTACGCGCTTCGCACCGAAACGGCCCCCCTTCGTGTCGCCGCGGCCGTTCGCGAGATCGTCCGTGCAGCGGATCCTCATGTCCCGGTCATGAACCTCAAAACGCAGGGTGAGGACATCGACGAAACGATCAACCAGGAAATCGTATTTGCGAGGCTGTGCAGCGCGTTCGCCATTCTTGCGCTGACGATTGCGTGCGTGGGCCTCTACGCGACCACGGCATATGCGGTCGCGAGACGTACGAAGGAAATCGGCCTTCGCATGGCGCTCGGAGCAGGACGCTCGCGGGTGACGTGGGACGTGCTGCGCGAGGTATGCGTCCTTGCGGGTATCGGATTGGCGATCGCGCTGCCGACCGCTGTTGCGGCGTCACGCCTTGTGGAGTCGTTCCTCTTCGGGATCAAGCCGAACGATCCGCGTACGTTCGCGTTCGCGGCGGCGATCCTGCTCGCGGCGGCGTTGCTCGCCGGTTATGGACCTGCGAGACACGCATCGCGTGCCGATCCCATGGTGGCTTTGCGCCACGAGTAACCTGGGTTTCAACTGAGGCCGCGCAACGCGGCGCGGCGGATGTCGGGCACGCCGAGGATCCTGCCCCTCGACGGAGGGGGCGCAACAACGACGTGGACGAGCGCGTCCACCATTTCGCCGAGCGTGAGCAGACCCAGCCGCTCAGCGCCCGCGCGCGTCGCAGGCAGCGCGCGCAGTAACGCGTAGATCGGCACGAGCGCGTACGGCCACCAATGGCCCGGACCAAGGACGTACCACGGCCGCAGAATCGTGGCGGGAATGCCGGTTGACCCGACGAGCGCTTCCCCCCGGACGCGCGCTGCGATGTACGCCTCCATGACCGGCGCGGGATGGGCGACGCTGATGTAGATCAGATGCCGCGCGCCTGCCAGGGTCGCGGCGGTCGTCGTAGCGCGGATGGACGCCAGATCTATGGCCTCGAACTCGGCAGCTTTGGACGGGCTGGGATGCGGGGTGCCGACCAGGTGGACGATTGTGGCGCCGCGCGGAATGGCGGACGTGAATGTTGCGGCATCGAGGGCATTTCCGACCACTGCGGTCGCGACCGCCGGCAGCTTCGACTGGGACTCACGCCGCACGAGCGCGTGCACCGCGCAGCCGCGTTCGGAGAGTGCACCGATGAGCGGCCGCCCGATATACCCCGTCCCGCCGGTAACGAACACAGCCGGGAGCATCGCGATGCGAATCCCTTCATAGCGAAGCCGCGTTGAGGAGCCGGAACGGTATCGATCGTCCTTGCGGACGGATTCCAATCGACGGCCGTCAGATCTCCAGCAGATCGTGGCCCACGATCACCTTTCCGTGAAACTGCGACTCTGCGGCCCGAATCCACATCTGGTCGGTGACCTCCGGGTCGTCGGCCGGCACGAGATGAGACAGCACCAAAGTCTTGACACCAGCGGCCTGCGCGATTCGACCTGCGTCTTCTGCCGATGTCTGGTGGGACAGTATGCTTTCCTTCAACATCGCCGCATTCGGTACGCGGCCCACGAGCCGATCAATCGCCCCCGGATACATCGCCGAGTGGACCAGGACGTCGGCGCCTCGCGCCAGGCGGACCAGATTGTCGGATGGCGCTGTGTCGCCAGAGATGACGATTGATCGATCGCGAGCATCGAACCGATAGCCGAGCGCCGGCACGACCGGAGGGTGATCGACGAGCGCGGCCGTGACCTTGACGTTGCCGTCGGACATGACGGGACCGGTGTCGCGAAGCTCATGAACGTGAACGAGCGGAACGAGCGGCACCCGCCCTTCGTTGGAAATCCGCGTGTCGATATCGTACGCGTTCATCTCGAAGAACAGCTTCGTCATGTTCTCGAGCGGCGGCGGGCCCCATGTGTCCACACGCGAGCTCAGACCGGCCGCCCACGCGAGCCATATCAGATTTCCGTAGTCTGCGTTGTGATCCGAGTGCTGGTGCGTGATGAAGATGTGGCGAACGATCGTCAGCGGTACTCCGGCCGACACGAGCTGCCGCGCGACGCCGTCGCCGCAGTCAATCACATACGCCGTGTTGTTCGTGACGATCACCTGCGCCGACGCGGAGCTTGCCTTTCGCGGTCGTGGACCACCTCCTGTCCCGAGGAGAATGAGTTTCGTACGACCGCCCTGACCAGCGACGAATCGGACACGCGCCGATGCCGCACCAGCGATCGCGGTGCTCAGAAATCCCCGGCGGCTGATGATCGACAAGAGGCTGCGATTCTATCTGCATCGCGCACACGATGAGGCGGCTTTGCTGAGGCGTCAGCCAGTTCGAGGCGAACGCGGATCGGTCGCACCCCCTTCACCTGGGGATTTCCACTTGGAGTCCGCGACGGCCTCACCGCCGCCGACAGCCTCATCGAGCTTTGCGGCCATCTACTGGGGCATCCAATCCGCCATCACAAAGAGCGTGGCGCGCGGGTGCTCATCCTGACGGAGCTCGGCGAGGTTCGGCGGGCGAATCCGTTGCGGCTTGTCGTTCGCGTCGACTGCCTTTTCGCCCTCTTGACAGCCGGAGTCGTGTACACTAGTTTACTCTAGGGTTGTTTGAAACTAGCCTGACGATTAGTGGAGTCCGGATGAGCCGAGGCAAGCCGCGTGACCTCTTCCCGGGCGCGCTCGAAATCATGATACTGCGCGTCCTGCAGCGCGAGCCGCTCCATGGCTACGCGCTCGTGCAGCGCATCCAGCAGGCGTCGAGCGATCTGCTTCGCGTGGAGGAAGGCTCCCTCTATCCCGCCTTGCAGCGTCTCCTCAAGGCCAACCTCCTCCGGGCCGAGTGGGGCGTGTCGTCGACGAACCGGCGCGTGCGGACTTATTACCTCACGGCTGCTGGCCGAAAACACCTGGTCACCGAGGTGTCGCGGTTCGAGCAGATGTTGAAAGGAGTGACGCAGGTGCTTGCCCTGCGTGACGCATGAAGGGGCTCCGCGATCTGTTCCGCCGCCGCGCCGAGCTCGGCGACCTGAAGGCAGAGATCCGCGCGCACCTCGACGAGAAGGTCGCGTCGCTGGTGGCGGCCGGGATGCCGCGCGCCGAGGCCGATCGGAGCGCGCGTCGGGCCTTCGGAAACGTGACAAGCGTCGAGGAAGCCGGCCGTGATGTATGGCGCGTGCCGCGGTTGGACGATCTTGTGGCCGACGTTGGCTTCGCGTTCCGCTTCGTGCGGAGCAGCCCCGGGTTCGCCGCCGTGGCGGTGTTGTCACTCGCCCTCGGCATCGGCACCAACCTCGGCGTGTTCACGGTGATTAATGCCCTGCTCCTGCGTCCGCTGCCCGTCGACCATCCTGGCGCGCTTGTCGTTTTCAGCCGGCAGGACGCCGATACTGCTCGCACGAATTCGCTGACGTTTCGCGAATACGCTGACTTCTGCACCCGCACCTCCAGCTTTGTTGGCCTGCTCGCGCATTCGGGCGGCGACGGCTCGCTCCAGGTCGGCGCGACGGTTGCGCCCAACGCCGGCGAACGCATTCGCGGCGCGCGTGTGTCGAGCAACTTCTTTGATGTTCTCGGCGTCGGGATGGCAGCCGGACGTGGGTTCCTTCCCGTCGACGACTTGGCAGCCGACCCCGAACGGTCGGTCGTCCTCAGCTACGATTTCTGGCAGCGCCGCTTCGGCGGCGACGCCTCCGTTGTCGGCCAGCCAGTCATCGTATTCCGCGACGTGCCGTTTACGGTCGTCGGCGTGGCGGCGCGCGGGTTCCGGGGGATCGAAGCGGACGAGCGAACGGACGCCTGGTGGCCCATCGGCACCGTCAAGATCAGGTTCGCCGATCGGCTCGCCGGGTGGAATGTAACCGTGATGGGCCGGCTCAAGCCGGGCGTGCCGCTTGCGCAGGCCCGGGCGGATGCGCAGGTGGCGCACGCGGCGATTGTGGTCGACGAAGCCGCGGCGAGCCCCAGTTGGAACGACGCGCGCCGGCGGCGGTTCCTGACCCAGCGCCTCGACGTCACATCCGGCCGAACCGGCATCGCCGAGGACTTGCGCACGCGGTTCACGCAGCCGCTCTACGCGCTCATGGCCAGCGTGGCGGCCGTGCTGCTCATCGCCTGTGCGAACGTCGGCGCGCTCTTGCTCGCCCGCACCACCGGTCGACGACGGGAGCTGGCTGTGCGGCTGGCGCTCGGCAGTGGACGCGCGAGGATTGTCCAGCAGCTCGTGACCGAGAACCTGCTCCTCATCGCCATCGCCGCGATGGGCGGCGTCGCGCTCGTGCCGGCGACGCAGCGAACGATCCTGAGCTACGCGCCTGCGGCGGCCGCCACTGCTCTCGACACCGCACCGGATATCCGAACGCTGGCATTCGTGGTTGCGATGGCGCTCACGATGGCGCTCATCGTCGGTCTCCTGCCCGCGATGCGGTCCACGCGCGCGCTCGAAGGAGCGCTCAGCGCCGGTACGCGCGGAAGCGGCGGCACGCCCCCCCGCTCACGGATCCATCAATGGCTGCTCGGCTCGCAAGTCGCCCTGTCGGTG
>JBKPTT010000253.1:0-8186 GCA_046735635.1 Acidobacteriota bacterium
ACAGAACCCCGGAGGAGCCAAAAAGAAATGCTGAATTTTGATTGCTGAATGCTGATTTATTTGTCGATTGCGGAAATCAGCAATCAGCAATTCATTGCTTGATTACCGTCCCATCAAGCCTCCTGAGTTCTCCCCAGCCACCGTTCAGTCGTCCGCGGGCGCCGGTTTCCTGAACGAAGGGATATTTCGCCGCGGCCTTCTCGTCGACTTCGATTCCCCATCCGGGTGTTTCGTTTGGATAGAGATACCCGTTCTTCATCGCCGGGCAGCCGCTGAAGACTTCCTGCACGCGCGCGTTGAAGGGGGAGTATTCCTGAATGCCGAAGTTGTAGCAGGCAACGTCGAGCGTGACGTTTGCCATGTGGCCGATCGGCGAGACGTCGCCGGGTCCGTGCCACGCGGTCTTGACGCCGAACTGTTCGGCGAACGCGGCAATCTTCCGGCACGGCGTGATCCCTCCGGCCTGCGACACGTGAATGCGGATGTAGTCGATGAGGCGTTCGGCGATGAGCGGCTGCCATTCATGGGGGCTGTTGAACAGCTCGCCCATCGCGATTGGCGTCGCGCACTGCTCGCGAATCTGCCGGAAGTACGCGATGTCCTCCGGTGACAAAGGATCCTCGACAAAAAACAGCTTGAACTGCTCGGCGTCCTTGCAGAATTGCACGGCCTGATTCGGCGACACGCGCTCGTGCACGTCGTGGAGCAACTCGACTTCGTCGCCAAGCTGCTTGCGGCACTCTTCGAACAGCTTCAGCGCACGCCGGATGTAAAACGCGGGCTCGAACACCGGACCTGGCGTCAGGCCGGCGATCGGCGCCGTGCCTTGGCCGCCGGCGCCGTAGCCCTCCATCCCGGGCACACCGACCTGCACGCGCACGTGCCGAAATCCCTGGGAGATGTAACCTTTCGCACTTTCGATCACCTGCGGAATCTCGTTCCCCGAGGCGTGGCCGTAGGTGTCGGCCGCCTCGCGACACTTCCCGCCGAGCAGCTGATAGACCGGCATGTTCGCCTGGCGTCCCTTGATGTCCCAGAGGGCCTGATCGATCCCGCTGATTGCATTGTTCAGCACCGGCCCGTTCTTCCAGTACGAGCTGAAGTAGGCCGTCTGCCATGTGTCCTCGATCCGATCGGTCGTTTTGCCGACGAGCAGCGGTTTCAGGTATCGATCGACCGCCGGTTTCACGAGATCGGCGCGCTGCGTGAACGTTGCGCAGCCGTATCCATAGAGTCCGGCCTGATCGGTCGTGATCTTCACGACCGTCAGGCGAACGCCGGCCGGTGCCGTCTCGATCACGCTGATGTCCTTGATTCGCGGCGCCGGCATCGCGCGCGTCGCCTGCGCGACTGCCTGCGCGGCCGCTTGGTCGCGCGCCGTTGCCATTGATGGGGAACCGCCTCGTGCGACACGCGTCTTCCCAAGACCCGCGAGCCCGGCGGCGCCGACAAGCTGCAGCAGACTGCGGCGGTCAATCTTGCGCATAGAACCTCCAAACAATCACCAATCAACGAATCACCAATCCGCTACTTTGTCAGATCCGCGGTGCGGGAGAGTGCGCGCGCAGAGAACGCACGGATCTCGCGCGGAGATCGCGGAGGATCGCGGAGATTCCGGACCGCGTGCGTTCGCCACGGCCGGCCTGCGGCCGGCCGCAGGGAGGGGAAGAGATCCGCACAGACAAGCGGCGGGGGCGCAGTGCGCCGTTTGTCTCTGCGGATCTCTCCCCTCCTGTCGCGCCACGCGCGACGTGGCGAACGCACGACGTCCGCGTGTTCAGCGCGAAACCATGACTCCGCTGCTCGACCGCCGACCAGGCAAAGTAACCAATCAACGAATCATGAATCATGAACCCGCCTGCCCCGCCGAAGCGCGGAGCGCGAAGGCGGGCGAACCGCGAAAGTCATAGCACGACGGCGAGCGAACGCGTCTGCGGAAGCATAAAAAATGAGGTATAACCAAGCCATCCCCCTGGACGTGCCGTGAGCGATCCCCTTCTTTGGCACCGGCTGCAGTTCGCGTTCACTGTCGTCTACCACTATCTGTTCCCTCAGCTGACGATGGGCCTGGCCCTTCTCATCGTCATACTGAAGATCGCCGGCCTGCGATCGCGTGACGAGCGCTGGGATGATGCCGCGCGATTCTGGATCCGGATCCTCGGAATCAACTTCGCGGTCGGCGTCGTCACCGGCGTTCCGATGGAGTTCCAGTTCGGGACGAACTGGGCATCGTTCTCGAAGTATGCCGGCGGAGTGATCGGGCAGACGCTCGCCATGGAGGGCCTGTTCGCATTCTTCCTCGAGTCCAGTTTTCTCGGGCTCCTGGTGTTTGGCGAGCGCCGGATCGGACGACGAGCCCATTTCGCCGCAGCCGTGGCACTTTTTGCGGGCAGCTGGCTGTCCGGTTACTTCATCATTTGTACGAATGCCTTCATGCAGTACCCGGCCGGGCACGCGATCGCCAACGATGGTTCGCTCTATCTGACTGACTTCTGGGCCTTCCTTCTGAATCCGTGGGCACTCGCACAATACGCGCACAACATGCTCGCAACGGTCGTCACCGGCTCGTTCGTGATGGCCGCGGTGGGCGCGTATTACGTTCTCCAGGACGTGCATCGCGATCAGGGACAACGGTTCTTGCGCGTGGGCGTCATCGCCGGTCTCGTGGCGAGCTTTCTTGTCGCATTTCCGACCGGCGACCGGCAGGCAAAGCTCGTTGCTCGATACCAGCCCGTGAGCCTTGCGGCCATGGAGGGCCATTTCGAGACCGCACACACGGTTGGCATCGTCATCATCGGGCAACCGAACGTGAAGGAAAAGCGGCTCGACAACGCCATCGTGTTGCCTGGCTTTCTCAGCTTTCTGGCGTACGGCACGTGGCATGCCGAAGTTCCGGGGTTGGACAAGTTCACCGTGGACACGTGGCCCGACAACATCGAGCTCCTGTACTACGCGTTCCACGTGATGGCGGGGCTCGGCACATTGTTCATTCTGTTGATGGGCATCGCCACGCTTCTCCAGTGGCGCGATGCGCTCCTGCGCAGTCGTCCCGTGTTGTGGATGTTGATGCTTGCATTTCCATTCCCGTACATCGCAACCACCGCTGGATGGATGACGGCGGAGCTCGGACGCCAGCCCTGGGTGGTGTACGGCCTGCTGCGGACGGCGCAGGGAGCAAGTCCAAACGTTCACTCCGGCACGGTGCTCTTCACGTTGATCGGCTTCAGCGGCCTCTACCTCGTGCTGGGTGTGCTGTTCCTGTTTCTGATCGGACGCGAGATCGCGCACGGTCCTGTCCCACTCGGTGGCCATGGTGCAGAAGCACTGCCGCCCCGTGCAGGGGAGGTGCGTGTTGGTTGAACTGTGGTTCGCCATTGCCGCCGTGATGCTGACCGCGTACGTGGTGCTCGACGGATTCGACCTCGGCGCAGGCGCGCTGCACTCGCTCGTCGCGCGGACCGATCAGGAGCGCCGGCAGGTGCTCGCCGCAATTGGACCTTACTGGGACGGCAACGAGGTCTGGCTGCTCGCAACGGGGGGCGCGCTGTTCGTCGCATTCCCGCCCGTCCTCGCGTCCGGGCTGTCAGGCTTCTATTTCGCGATTTTTCTCGTGCTCTGGTCCCTCATTCTGCGAGGGATCTCGATCGAGTTCAGGAGTCACGTCGAGCATCCGCTGTGGCGGGCTGCATGGGATTTCCTGTTCTGCGCAGGCAGCGCCCTGCTGCCCGTGCTGTTCGGGGCCGCGCTCGGCAACTTGATACGGGGTCTTCCGATCGATCGCGACGGGAACTTCGCGCTCGCGTTGTTCACCGACTTTACCGCGAGACCACCCGTCGGCATTCTCGATTGGTACACGATCCTTGCCGGTGTCTTCGGTCTGCTGGCGGTTGCCGGTCATGGCGCGACGTTCCTGGCGTGGAAGACCGATGGAGACGTTCATGCCCGTAGCCGCCGCGCGGCGGCATGGTTGTACGCCGCCGTCGCAGTGCTGTGGCCGGTCGCGACTCTTCTCACCGACTTGGTCAACCCGGACCTGTTTGCTGCGCTGCCAGGCCGACCACTGGCGTGGCTGTCGGTGCTTGTCGCGCTCGGCGGACTGATAAACGTCGGCCTCGGGCTGCGCCGTCAACAGGATCTGCGGGCGTTTCTCGGCTCGTGTGCCTTCATTGCGGGTATGCTTGCCGCCACCGCCGCATGCGTATTCCCCGTCATGCTGCGTTCCGACGGGGGCGAAGGACAATCGCTGACCGCATACAACGCGAGCGTGCCGATTGCCAGTCTGCGGATCGCATTCACCTGGTGGATTGTCGGCTTTCCTCTGGCTGTTCTGTATTTGATTACGCTGTTCAGGACACATCGCGGCAAGGCCGCCGCCGCCACCGGCAGAGACGGCTACTGACGACGTCGAACCACGCATCCCCTGCTAAAATGCGCGCATGTTCCGCTGTACGGCGAGTGCAGCATCGGTGCTCCTCGCCGGCGCGTTGAGCGTCGCCGGCGCCCCACAGGAGCGCCGGAGGCCCGCACCCGACGCGGACTCGGCGCAGGCGCTTTTTCTTCTTGGTCAGTCGAAGGAACGGGCGAACGATCTCGCGGGCGCGGCCGACGCGTACGAACGCGCGCTCGCCGAGCGGCCCGAGCTTGCCGCAGCGCACGACCGTCTCGGATACGTGCGCGGCCAGCTCGGTCAGACCGATGCCGCGCTGACGCAGTTCTCGCGCGCGGTCGCGCTCGACCCGTCACTCTTCGACGCGCAATATCATCTCGGCGCCACCCGCTGGTGGACCCGTGACTTCGACGGCGCACGGCCGCCGCTCGAAGCGGCCGTGCGGCTTCGACCCGATCATGCGGAGGCGAGATACTACCTGGGCCTCGTCCTGCGGCAGCAGGGTGACATCGCGGGGGCTGCCGAGCAGCTTCGCAAGGCGGTCGCGATCGCGCCGCGACTCGCCATTGCTCATCTGCAGCTCGGTGTCACGCTCCAGCAGTGGGGGGACATCGAGGGAGCGGTCACCCATCTGAAAACCGCCGCGGCACTGGACCCGACCTCAATCGATGCGCGCAACAGCCTCGGCCTTGCGCTCATGCAGGCCGGGGAGGCAGACGCTGCCGTCACGGCGTTGCGTGAACTCGTCCGCGATCATCCGGAAGACGTGACAGCACGCCTTAATCTGGGCACCACGCTGCTTCAGAAAGCGGACCTCGCCGCCGCGGCCGATGTGTTCACCGAGGTGCTCGCGCGCGATCCCTCCAATGCGCTCGCGCAGTACAACCTCGGGATGACGTTGAAGCAGCAGGACAAGTTCGAGCTCGCGGAACGAGCGCTGCGCCGGGCGATGGAGCTGGACTCGACGCTCGCCGACGCGCCGTTCACGCTCGGCGTTGTCTTGTGGCAGACAGGCCGGCTGGACGAGGCGGCGGCGGCATTCCGTCAGGCGATCGGCAAGAAGGACAACTACCCGGATGCCGAGTACATGCTTGCGACCGTGCTGAAGCAGCAAGGCGCGCTCGACGAGGCGATCGTGCATCTCCACCGGACCGTACAGTTGCAGCCGACGATGGCGGAGGCGTACGTGAGTCTCGGTCAAGCGCTTCAGCAGCAGGGACATGCGAGCGAGGCGCGGGCTGCCCTCGATCAGGCGCAGGCGCTGAGTGAGCGCAAAGCGAACGCCCAAGCCTCGACGTTTGCGGTCAGCGTCGGGAACAAACGCTTCAAGGGCGGGGACGTCACCGGTGCGATCGAGCAATATCGGGAGGCAATCCGGCTCGCGGCCGACAATCCGCAGGCGCATTACCGTCTCGCCATCGCGCTCGCGCGCCGTGGCACGCGCGCTGAAGCGCAGCGCGAGTACGAAGCGGCGCGCAGCCTCGCTCCCTTCCTCCAGCCGCCCCCAGGGTTTCGTTGATGACGAAGACGTTCGCGGTCGTGGCGGCGGTGACGGCGGCGTGGACATTGGCTCCAGCCGGCAGCGACGCCGTGAGTTTTTCGTTCACGGAGGTCGCACGGTCAGCGGGCCTCGATCAGTTCACGGTCTATGGCGGCGCGAAGACGAATCGGTACCTGCTCGAGACCACGGGCTGCGGTGTGGCCGTCCTCGACATCGACGGCGACGGATGGCTCGACGTGTTCCTCGTGAATGGGACTACGCTGGAAATGTCCTCAGCGCAGAAAAAGCCGCCCATGTGCCATCTGTATAAAAACAGGCACGACGGAACGTTCGAGGACGTGACCGCGCGCGCCGGCGTCGGACAGAGCGGTTGGGGACAGGGCGCATGCGCGGCCGACTACGACAACGACGGCCACGACGATCTGTTCGTCACGTCCTGGGGGCAGAATCGGCTTTATCGCAATCGCGGCGACGGCACGTTCGAGGACGTGACGGCCCGCGCAGGCTTGACGAGCTCGAAGCGGCGCTGGGGCGCCGGTTGTGCGTTCGTCGACTACGATCGCGACGGCCGCCTCGATCTGTTTGCGGCCAACTACATCGACTTCGACCTCGCCAATGCGCCCGTTCCTGAATCCGGATTGTGCCGCTACAAGGGCGTGCCGGTGGCGTGCGGCCCGCCCGGTCTTCGCGGCGGGAAGAACGTCCTGTACCACAACAAAGGAGCCGGCACGTTCGAGGACGTCTCCGACACGGCCCGAATCACGTCCGCCGCGGGCACGTACGGCCTCGGGGTGAGCACGCTCGATTTCGATGACGACGGCTGGACCGACATCTATGTGGCGAACGACTCGAATCCGAGCACGTTGTACCGGAACAACCACGATGGTACGTTCACCGATATAGCGGTGGTCGCGGGCTGCGCGTACAGCCAGGACGGCAAACCGCAGGCCGGCATGGGCGTCGCGATCGGCGACTACGACCGCAACGGCACCATGGACATCTTCAAGACGAATTTTGCCGGCGATACCTCGACGCTGTATTCGAACAGCGGCACCGGCTTCTGCGAAGATCGCACGTTTCAATCCGGGATCGGCCGAAACACGCGGTGGCTCGGGTGGGGCGTCGGCTTCGTCGACCTCGATCTGGATGGGTGGCTCGATCTCTTTCTGGTGAACGGCCACGTGTACCCCGAAGTGGACCGGCTTGGAACGGAGATCGGGTATAAGCAGCGGAAGGTCGTGTATCGCAATCTCGGCAACGGACGGTTCGAGGATGTGACCGAGCAGCTTGGCGCTCCGGTCACGATACCCAAGGCCGGACGCGGCGCCGCGTTCGCCGACATCGACAACGACGGCGACATCGACATCATCGTCAACAACGTGAACGACACGCCGGATCTCTTCCGCACGAACGCGCCCGCCGGGCGGAGCTGGCTGGCCCTCAAGCTCGTGGGCCGGACATCCAACCGCAGCGCAATCGGCGCCCGCGTGCGCGCCGTGACCGGCGATCGGATCCAGGTGCAGGAAGTGCGCGGCGGCGGCAGCTACTACGCGCAGAACGATCTGCGCGTGCACTTCGGGCTCGGCGACGCGACGCGCGCCGACCGAATCGACGTGCGATGGCCGACGGGGGTGGAGGAATCGTGGTCGAACGTTCCGGTGAACCGGATCGTGACGCTCGAAGAAGGAACCGGACAGCCGTCGCGCTCGCACTGATCGCGGTGCTGGCGATCGCGCGGACCGCGCTGGCTGTCCAGGCTCCGATAGACGACGCCCTGACCGCTGCGCGGTCGCTCATCGAAGCGGGGAAGCCGCGCGAAGCGGTCGCAAAACTCGACGCGCTCGGTCGCGCCGATGACGCTCGCGTCGCGCACTTGCTTGGCGTCGCCGCTTACCACGCCGATGACTACGCGCGCGCGATCGCCGTGTTGATACCCATCGAGCATCGCTTCCCCGAGGGCAGTCTCGAGCGCCGCGAGATTGTGCAGGTGCTCGGCCTCTCGCTCTTCCTTTCGGGCCGTCTGGAGGATGCGATTCCGAAACTCGAGGCGACACGCGTGTGGGCCCCCGCGAACCTGGAGCTCGCGCACATTCTCGGGCAGGCATACCTGCAAACGGGGCGGGTCGGGCCCGCGCGCCAGGCATTCGCGCGAATCTACAACGTCCCGGAGGACTCGGCGGCAGCGTACCTGGTGGCCGCGCAGATGATGATCCGGTTGCAGCTCGAATCGGCCGCCGAAGAGGATCTCAAACGGGCGGTTGCGAAGGACGCCTCGCTGCCGCAGGCGCACCTCCTGCT
>JBKPTT010000254.1:0-23940 GCA_046735635.1 Acidobacteriota bacterium
GAGATGTGTATAAGAGACAGCGCGGAGCACACACCGCGCGGTCGCACTGACCTCGATCGGGATCGGCACGGCCGGTTACCTGATCATGCTGTTCGGAAACAAGTAAGGGATACCTGAACGATGCCCACTGTTCTTGCGCACGCCGTCCAGGGCTGGACGGATCTCTATTCTCATACGGCACTGGTCCGCACGCTCGTCGCGTTTGCACACGTCGCGGGACTCGTCGCGGGCGGTGGCGCCGCCATCGCGGCGGACCGCGCCACGCTGAAGGCAACACGCCGCGGACAGCTTGTCGCGCGCGAGCAGCTCGATGCCATTCACAACACGCACCGCGTCGTCATTGCCGGGCTCGTCACGGTGATCGTGAGCGGCATCCTGCTGTTTGCGGCGGATGTGGACACCTACAGCAGCTCCCGGGTGTTCTGGCTCAAGATGGGAATGGTTGCCGCGCTCATGATCAATGGTGCGCTCCTCGTCCGCGTCGGCCGGAACACGTGGTGCCAGATGCGAGCATCCGGCGTGCGCTCCGACGCATGACGGCCGTCAGCATGGCGCTCTGGTTCCTGACAACGCTTGCGGGCGCGGCGCTGCCCAATATTGGATAAGACCGTTTTTCGTTTTGGGTCACGGATGCCTTACACGAAGACAATCATGATCGAAGACTGCTCCCGGCGCGAGTTCCTTCGCGGCGCGGGATGCTTCGCCGGCGCGCTGGCGCTTTCAGGCATTCCCGCGCAGGCGCTGGCGAATCCGCCGACGTTCGTCGAGAGCCCGCAGGCGGGTGCGGACAAGATGTATCCGATCCCAGCGACCGACGGCGTCACCGTGGACCGCGCGGCGCAAGTGATTGTCGTCCGCGCGAACGGGCAGGTATACGCCTTCGCGCTCTCCTGTCCTCATCAGAACGCCGCCGTGAAATGGGACCCGAAGCTGAATCAGTTCGTCTGTACGAAACACGATTCGCACTACCAGGCCGACGGACTGCATGTATCGGGCCGCGCGACGCGCAACATGGACCGGTTCCCAATCCGCCGCGACGGCGACACCATTCACGTCGACACGGCCCACGTCTTCCAGTCGGACAAGGACCCGGCGGGATGGACGGCGGCGGCGGTAGGGGCCTGAAGAATTGCTGAATTTCGATTGCTGATTGCTGATTTATTGTCGATTTTCGATTCGCTTGCCCGATTGCTGTATTGAGCTCGCGAAGGTTTTCAATCAGCAATCAGCACTCGTAAATCAGCATTTCTTCCGAGCCCGCTACGGAATTGCTGAATTTCGATTGCTGATGGCTGATTTATTGTCGATTTTCGATTGCATTGCCCGATTGCTGATTGAGCTCGCGAAGGTTTTCAATCAGCAATCAGCAATCGTAAATCAGCATTTCTCCGCTAGGGTTTCCACCAGTCGCCGATCAACTTCGGCGATCCATCGCTATGCTTCCAGTCCTCTGCAAGGAGCTGCTGCTCGAGCGCCAGCAGCCGACCCTTGAACGATTCGGTGTCGGTGAAACGCTCGGTGGAGGAGGCGCCATCGGACCAGTTGACGTCGAGGACGTACTCTGCGGACGCTGGGTCGAAGCGTGTGACGAGTCGCGCGACACGATTCCCGCGCTCGAACAGCCAGATCATTCCTCATCCTAGCCGACTTTCCCGGTCAGCGAAACAACTGCGATCCGAAATCCAGCAGGTATTTCCGCCACACGGTCCACACGTGCGCGCCGTCGGTCTCCCACCAGACGTGTCTGATGCCCGCCTTCTCCAGGTTCTCGTGCGACGCCTTGACGCCCGCATACAAGGAGTCCTCCCGGCCGATTCCGATCCATAAGAGCGTCACGCTCTTGTTGATCGCCGCCGCATCGGCGAGTTTGCCGTCGTAGTCGGCTGCCGGGTCCAGATTCCCGATGGCCGGGCTGAAGAGGCCGAGCGATCCGAACAGCTCCGGATGGTTCAAGCCTATGCGCATCGTTTGCGCGCCGCCCATCGACAGACCTGCCAGCGCGCGCTGATCGCGACTGGGAATCGTCCGAAACGTACGATCGATGAACGGGATGAGATCGTTCGACACAACTGCCTCGAACTCCGCGAAGCGATTCCCAATCAGCGCGCCGCCCCGGCCCCGACCAGCCGCGGGAGCGGCGCCGCGCCCGAATTCGCCCGGAGGAGGCAGACCGTTCTCGTTGACGATGATCATGGGCTTGATTTTTCCCACCGCGATCGCGTTGTCGAGGATGAAGTTCGCGTGCCCCTGATTCATCCACGAGGTTTCGTTTTCGCCCGCGCCGTGCTGCAGGTAAAGCACCGGATAGCGTGTGTTCCCGTTCGCCTCATACCCGGGCGGCGTGTAGACGAATACCCGTCGCCAGGCGCCGCCCGCCCCGGTCGACTTCGAAAAATACCAGACCTGCCGTACCGAGCCGTGCGGCACGTCCTTCGGTGCGAAAAAATCGGATTCCGATCCGGGCACCTCGACGGCGCTGCCGTACCGGTTGTAACCGAAGAACGCCTGACTGCCGGGATCGGTCGTCGTGAAACCGTCGACGTTGACGGCGTAGTAGTAGAACCCCGGCGCGAGCGGCTTGGTCGTCACCGTCCAGAACCCGTCCTCCCCCTTCACGAGATCGTACGGACCGAGCGTCGTAATCCGTACACTCATCGCATCGTCGGCTCGGATCCGGAACGTCACAGTGTTATCCGGGTTGATGCGCGGGTATTGCGCGTTGGGCGCATTCGACGGGGCCGGCTGCCCTGGAGGCGGAGCCTGCGCGAACGTGACGGTTGTCGAAACCAATAGGATCGAGATGATCAGGCGTAACACCATGCGACCGATTGTATGCGCTTCGCGGAGGGCAGAAAGGAGTACCCTGTCACCCATGGCCAAAGACATCGCGCGGATGACGCGCACCTTCGCATTCATCTTCGGGACCGCGATCGTCGCTCGCGCGATGGCGCCAGAGGACCTGACATTGCGGCTCACCGATTACGCGGTGATGCCGGTCACCGGCGCGCTCGACGGGACCACCAACAACGCGGGATCGCTCGCGCGGATCAACTTCATGCGCCAGGCCCGCGGCCAGCGCCGGTTCTGGGTAAACGATCTGAATGGGCCGCTCTACATCCTCGATGCAGACAAGAAGCCTGTTAAGTATCTCGACTTCAACGGCCGCGGCACGAACCCGGGACTGTTCGACAGGCTGCCGACCGAGAACGGATTGGCGAGCGGCTTCATCAGTTTCGAGTTCGATCCCGACTACGCGCGGAACGGCCGCTTCTACACGATCCATATCGAGGACGTAACGCTTCCTGGCTCGCTGGTGCCCGACCCGTCATCTACGCCAGGGCTGGTGGTCACGGGCTATCGTCCGACACCCGCAATCCCCACTCCGGGAACGTCCGATCACGAAGCCGTGGTGATCGAGTGGACCGACACGAACGTCTCGAACACGACGTTCGAGGGGACGGCTCGCGAGTTGATGCGCGTTCAGCTCAACAGCCGCATTCACCCGATGGGCGATCTCGCGTTCAATCCCACCGCGCGCGAAGGAGATCCCGATTGGCGCGTGCTCTACATCGCCTGCGGCGACGGCGGGTCCGGTGAGCAGACGAACGAGCAGCGGCTGAATCCCCAGCGTCTCGACACGATGGTCGGCAAGATCCTGCGCATCATTCCGGACCTGAAGGAGCAGACGTCCACGAGCACGGTGAGCGAGAACGGGCGCTATCGCATTCCGCGCGACAATCCCTTCGTCGACGTATCGGGAGCTCGTAAGGAAATCTGGGCGCTCGGGCTTCGTAACCCGCATCGGCTGATCTGGGACGCCGACCCGGCCAACCCGTCGAACACCCATCTGTTCGCCACGGTGATCGGGCTGCGGACCTGGGAAACGGTCGTAATCATTCGCAAGGGCGCCAACTACGGATACTCGCAGCGTGAGGGCACCGAAACGCTGCTCGCCGACAACACGATCGCGAAGATTCCCGACCCCGACATGATCCCCTTGTATGTCTCGGACACGATCACGCGCGGAACGGTTGCGCCGCGCTACCCGATCATCGAATACAAGCACGGAGCCGATGCACTCGGCGACGCGATAGCCGGCGGCGTCATCTATCGCGGAAGCGCGCTTCCGCAACTGCGCGGCAAGTTCATTTTCGGCGACACGACGACCGGACACGTCTGGTACGCGGACGTCAGCGACATGATCGCGGCCGACGACGAAAAGCCCGACACGATCGCGAAAATGCGCGAAGTGCAGATCGCATGGGACGATGCTGGCGACAATCCGGATCGCGGCGTGCAGACGTATTCGACGATGTTTCCGGTCGTCGAAGCTGCCTATCACGCGCGCGGCGGAAAGTCGGTCCACCTGCCCGGACGTGCGACGTCCGCGCCGAACGGACGCGTCGATCTACGGTTCGCAATCGATCGGCAGGGGGAGATCTATTTCCTGACGAAGAGCGACGGCGTGATTCGGGTGGTTACCGCGGCGACGATCGGCTCCTCAACGTCGAGGTGAGAGGTCGTTTCGGAGCGCTCACCAGTTGCGCAACGCGGCGACGTTGACGCCGTGCACGCCGTACCGCTTCGCCGTCCGTTCTTTGCTGGTACCGGCAAAACAATCGAACCGGTGGGTGATTTCGACATTCTCGAAACCAGCTGCCGCAAACGCCTGAACGAGCTCTGCCTCCAGCAGAGCGCCAGCGATTCAACCGGCCCACAGGTCGATATCCCGCATCGCCGACTCCGGCAGCACCTCCCGGATGACGATGTCCGCTACCTGCAGACGGCCGCCCGGCTTCAGCACTCGCGCGATCTCCGCAATCGCACGTTGCTTCTCGGGGACCAGGTTCAACACGCCGTTGGAAATCACAACGTCCACGCTCGCGCCGTCCACCGGAAGCCTGGTGGCATCGCCAAGGCGGACGTCGACATTCGCTAGTCCACAGTCCCTCGCCCCCTGCATTGCCCGTTGCAGCATGGCTTGCGTCATGTCGACGCCTATTGCGCGTCCGCGCGCCCCGGTGCGCCGTCCGGCGATGAGCAGATCGGTGCCCGCGCCGCAGCCGACGTCGAGCACGACCGCGTTTTCGGGGATGCGCCGAATCGCATGCGGATTGCCGATACCTGCAAACGAGGACGTGACCTCCGGAGGCAGCGCCGCGAGTTCACTGGCCTCGTAACCCAGCACTGATGCCGCATATTCGGGGCCGCGATGGAAATGGAATTCGGCGCGAGGTGAGGACGCCACCCTCGCGTAAATGGACTGAATCTCCGCTCGAACACCTTCAACGTCCAGTGATACGGGGCACGTGAGTCCCATGGGTTCCTCCTCGACGCGAAAGTACGCCTGGGTCTATCGATTCGTCCAATGAAATGAACGAATCACATTGATAGAATGCATTTATGGAGATTCGACAACTTCGAACCTTCGTCGCCGTCGCGGAATTGCGCCATTTCGCGCGCGCGGCAGCTCTCTGCAACCTCTCGCAACCGGCTGTATCGCACCAGATTGCCCAGCTCGAAGACGAGCTGGGCGCACGGCTGCTGAACCGCACCGCGCGGCGAGTCTCGCTCACGGTCGCGGGAGACGTGTTCCTGGAAGAGGCGCGACGGATACTCGGCGTCGTCGATCGGGCGCACGAGCGGATGCAGGAAGTCGCGCGCGGCGCGATCGGCCGGATCCGCCTCGGTGCCACACCAACACCCGGTCTGTATGTGATGCCGACGCTGCTCGCCGAATACGGCGCGCGGCATGCGAGCTACGATTTGTCGCTCCACATCAGCCCTGCGCACGTGCTGGCGGAACGCGTCGCGGCCAACGATCTCGACATGGCTGTCATCGCCGGACCACTGGCCGCCGGGGAATTGCGCGCCCGCCAACTGCTTTCCGACGATTTCGTGGTGATCGGACAGGCAGCGCACGCGCTCGCGCGCACGAGCGGGATCAGACCGCGAGAGCTGGAGGCAGATCGCTGGGTGCTACGGGAAGAAGGATCGGATACGCGCCGTCAGCTGACCGCATGGTGGCATCGGCACCGGATCGCCCCGGCGCGAACGACCACGTTCGCTGGTCCCGATGCGGTGAACCGCGCGGTCAGCGCTGGCCTCGGTGTCGCGATGGTCTCGCGTCGGACGATTGCCGACGATCCCGCACACGACGGCATCACGATTCTGAGCATGGGCGCGGCGCTCCCCGTGCGCGAGATCGTCCTCGTCGACCATCCGCAGAAGCACCACGGCGCCGCTTGCCGCGCGATGCTCGCGCTGCTCGATCAGACCTTCGCGCCGGTCACTCGCGAAGCGCGGTCGCCGGCGAGACGCGGGAAGCCCGGCGCGCGGGGAGCCACGCGGCGGCGAGGCTGACCACTCCGAGGACGCCGCCCGCAAGCGTCAGGGAGGACGGATCCCACGGCTCGACACCATACAGGAGCGTCCGCGCCCATGACGAGACCGCGGCGGCCACGGCGACGCCCGCCACAACACCGCCGACGACGAGGATCCCCGATTCGGCAAGTACCATGCGTACGACTCCGCGCGGATCCGACCCGAGCGCCATGCGAATTCCGATTTCCACTTTCCGGCGCGTCACCAGGTACGACATGACACCGTAGAGTCCCACGACGGCGATGAGCATCGCGAGCGCGCCGAAGAATCCGGAGAGCGACGCCATCAGCCTTTCGATTTTCAACGATTCGCGGATGAAACCAGTCAGCGTGTAATAGGTCACCGATGCGCCGGGCGCCGCATCGGTAATCGCCCGCGTCAGGGCAGGCGTCAATGACGCGGGGGGCATGTCCGAACGGACGACCATTGCGAGCCCCGCGCCCGGCTCGCCGTCCTGCGACGCAGCGAAATACACAATAGGACTCAGCTCCTCGCGCAGGTCCAGATACTTCGTGTCCTTGACGACTCCCACTATGTGGAAGTCGGGCTGAGGCCCTGTGGGCGATGGCTCGAACTGGAAGGTCTGCCCCAGCGGGGGCCTGTCTGGAAAATACCGGTGGACGAACGCCTCGTTCACGATGACTGCTTTGGGCGCACCCATCCGATCGCGGGAGTCGAACGTGCGCCCCGATACGAGAGGCGTGCCCATGACTTCGAAGTACTCGCCGGAAACCTGATTGAAATGAACGTCCCCCTTCTTCACGACGCCGCCAATCGCGATGCGCTGGTTCCAGCTCGAGCCGCTGATCGGCGGGATGAGCGCCACAGCTGCGGCCCGCACTCCCGGAGCCGCGCGCACACGTTCGAGGATCTCTTCGTTCGCATGGGGACGCGCATCATGTGGAATTCCCGTGCGTCTCAAATCGGCCTCGACTGCCATCACACCGTCCGGCCGGAACCCGGGATCGATCGTCACGAGGTTCCGTAGCGTCCGCGCGAACAGCAGAGCCCCCACGACGAGCACAGTCGAGAGCGCAATCTGCGCGACGACCAGCGCGCGGCGTACGGTGAACCGATCGCGCGAATCCGTCGACGAACGGCTTGCCGTCTTCATCGTCTGGCCCGGGTCGGTCCCCGTCACCGATAGCGCCGGGCTGAGCCCGAACAGCAGACACGTGGCGACCGCGACCACCGCGATGAACGCGAACAGGCGCCAGTCGGCGGTCAAATCGAGAAACAACCTGTCGTTCTTGCTGCTGAGAAACGCAACCAGTGCGGCGCTTACCCACCTCGCAAGCAGCGCCCCGGCAGCGGCGCCGCATGCGGCAATCAGCAGGCTCTCCGAGAGCATCTGGCGGACAATGCGCGCACGGGAGGCACCGATCGCAAGCCGGACGGCGACCTCGCGATCGCGCGCGGTCGCCCGCGCGAGCATCAGGTTCGCGAGGTTCGCGCACGCGATCAGCAGCACCATCGCCGTCGCCGCGAGCAGGATCCAGAGCTGCGACTGATACTGTTTGCGCAAACCCGAGACGCCCGTCGCGCCCGCCGCCGCGGTCAAGGTGAACTGGAGGTACCCCTTCGCCGTCTCCGCGTTGTAGGTCGGCGGAACGTTGGCCGCGAATATGGCAGACGAGATCGCCGCGAGATGCGCGTTGGCGCGGTCGCGAGTCCATCCGGGCCTCAATCGTCCCATCGTGTCGAGAAACCATCGCTCGGGGTGACCGGACCCGCTGTCTTCGCCGCGGACGAGCGGCTCGGCGCAGAGCGGCGCGGCCAGATCGAAGGTGCGTCCCACCTCCACTCCGAAAAACTCCGGAGGGGTGACGCCGACGATTTCAAAGGGGTGACCGTCGAGTGTCATTGGCTGCCCGATGACCCCGGAATTCCCTCCGTACTGGGCCTGCCAGAAGCCATAACTGAGTACCGCCACGGGTGTGCCGCAGCCAGGTCGATCGTCAGCCTCCGTCAGCAGGCGTCCGACCGCAGGGCGGACCCCCAGGGCTTCGAAGAAGTTGCCGCTCGCATAGAAACCACGGGCCATTCGCGACTCGGCACCAGTCGCCAGATTCCAGCTCGAGAGCCCGAACGTGAACACCTGCGAGAACGCCTGCTGCTCCCGTCGCAGCGAATTCCACAACGACTCGGTCATCCTGCCGCGACGGCTCATCGTCCAACCCGTGCGACCTTCTCCGTGCGTATCGATATCGATCGAGACGAGCTCCTGTGCTTTTTCAACCGGGAGCGGACGCAGCCGCAGCGAATTCACGAGTTGAAAGATGGCGGCGTTGGCACCCGTGCCGAGTGCGAGCGTCAGGATGGCCACGACCGAGAACGCCGGGTTGCGGCGCAGGAGGCGCACCCCGTAACGCAGATCCTGCCACGTGGCGTCGAACAAGCCGATCGTATTCATCTCGTAGATCTCTTCGCGGATTCGCGTGGGATTGCCAAGTTTTCGGCGCGCGGCGCGCGCCGCGTCGTCCCGCGTCATGCCGCGCGCGATGTTGTCGTCGATTTCGTGGGCGAGATAGTCGTCGAGTTCCCGAGCGCGCTCGGCATCCCAGCGGCCCCGGTTCAGGAAACGTGACCACGACATGGCTCAGCCCCGTGTGTCAGTCAGCCGGTCGAAGCACTCGATTGATCGCGCGCACGATCTCGTCCCACCGCGACGTCTGCTCTGCCAGCTGGGCACGGCCCTTCGGCGTCAGGCGGTAATAACGTGCACGCCGGTTGTTCTCGGACGTGCCCCAGAACGACGCAATCCAGCCCCGGTCCTCGAGCCGATGGAGCGCCGGGTAGAGCGACCCATGCTCGACCTGCAACACCTCTTCGGATCGATGCTCGATCGCGTGCGCGATGGTATGACCGTGCGCCGCCCCGACGGCGAGCGTTTTCAGGATCAACAGATCGAGCGTGCCCTGGAGCAGCTCTCCCTGGATTGGAGCGGTCCCGCGCTTGGGCATCGCTCCACAAGATAATCTACCTGAGAGGCTGACGTCCACCTGAAAGTGCAAGTGTCTGCTGGAGACATTAGCCCTAGGTGTTCAATGGGACGTCTCGAACGCGTTCACGTACACCGTGACGATCGGGCCGTCGATGGCGACCACGTCGAAGCGGCATGGCCGGTTGGTCACGTGATTTCGCGCCAGGTAGTCGACCGCCATCGACGCCAGCCGGCGCTGCTTGTGAACCGTGACCGCTTCGGCTGCGCTGCCGCACTCCTGGCTCTCTCGCGCCTTTACCTCGACGAACACGATTGTGCCCCCGTGATCGGCCACGATGTCGATTTCGCCATGCCGCGTGCGGTAGCGGCGCGCAAGAATTGCGTACCCGCGGCGTTCCAGCTCGCCCACGGCGCGTTCTTCGCCCCATTTTCCGAGCGTCTGCCGTTGCATCGTCACAAGACACCTCCCGTGACGATGCAAGATCCGGGATCCGGGATCCGGGATCCGGGCGGAAGCTCGAACGCGATTGTGGCGTGATCTATTTCCGCGAAACTTCGGCGAGTGCCTGATCCATCACCTTCAGAACGATATCCCCCTGGTCCCTGGAGAGGACGAGCGGCGGGGCGAGGCGGATCGCGTTTTTGCCCGCGCCGAGGACGAGCACGCCGCGGCGGAACATCGCCTGCACGAACGCGTTGCGCGCGTCGACGGCGCGCTCTTTGGTCTGCCGATCGCGCACCAGATCGAGGCCGATCATCAGGCCGAAGCCGCGGACGTCTCCAACGACGGGGTGTTTCTTCTGCAGCTCGCGAAGACCGTCCATCAAATGCGCGCCGACCGATGCCGCGTTGGCGACGAGCGATTCCTTCAGCAGGCGGATCGTGGTGTTCGCGGCCGCGCACGAGACGGGATTGCCACCAAACGTGCTGGCGTGCGCGCCTGGCGGCCACGACATGATCTCGGCGCGCGAGCACGTCACGCCGAGCGGCAGACCCGACGCGATCCCCTTCGCGATGGTCACGATGTCGGCCGTCAGCCCGAAATGCTCCGAGGCGAACATTTTGCCGGTCCGTCCCATTCCCGACTGCACCTCGTCGACGATCAGCACGATGCCATGCTCGCGGGTGATCTCGCGAAGCCCCTGGAGGAACGCGGCGGGCGGCACGACGTACCCGCCTTCACCCTGAATGGGTTCGACGACAATCGCGGCGATTTCGTCCGGCGCGGCGAGGTGCACGAAGATCTGATCCCGGATGAACGACAGCGCCTGAGCCGCGCACGCGTCGGCGCTGCCGTCGAAACGGTACGGTTCGGGATACGGCGCGTGATACACGCCCGGCATGAATGGGCCAAACCCGCGGCGTTGCACCGACTTGCTCGCGGTGAGCGACAGTGACCCAAGCGAACGCCCGTGAAATCCGCCAAGAAACGCGATGAGCCCGTGTCGTTTCGTGGAGTACCGGGCCAGCTTGATGGCGGCCTCCGTCGCTTCGGTCCCGGAGTTCCCGAAGAAGCTCCGCACCGCGCCGTCGATCGGAACCAGACTCGCAAGTTCCTCCGCCAGACGGACCTGCGGCTCGTAATAGAAGTCCGTCCCCGACATGTGGATGAACTTCTGCGCCTGTTCCGCGATCGCCTTCACTACCTCGGGATGCGACACGCCGGTGGAATTCACCGCGATGCCCGCCGCGCAGTCGAGGAACCGGTTGCCATCCACGTCTTCCACGACGGCGCCGGCGCCGCGGGCGATCACGAACGGATAATCGCGGGTATAGGACGGCGACACGAACTGCCGATCGCGTTCGATGATCGCCTTCGCCTTCGGGCCGGGAAGTGCAGTCTTGATATCGGGAGCGTCCATGGGAACTGTTGAACCTCACTCAACGACACCCGCTTGCCAAGAGCAAACAGGAGCACGGGAGGAAGGATCCTTCTCCTGTTTTCTCTGGGTGCCAGTTGCCGCGCCTCACTTGCGCTTCCACCGCGTCGTCGAGCCCGTGTCTTCAAGGACGATGCCGCGGGCGTCGAGGTCTGTGCGGATGCGGTCCGCCTCGGCGAAATTGCGCGACAGCCTGGCCGTGCGCCGTGCATCGATCAGACGCTCGATCTCGTCCAGCGGCACCGGCGGCCGGTCGTCCTCGGCGCAGCGCAGCGTGAGGATTCCGAGCACCCTGTCGAAGCGACCGAACGCCGCGCGGACGGCGGGCGCGTCCGCCGACCCGAGCTCACCGGCGTCGATGGCGGAGTTCAACGCCCGTACGAGGTCGAACATGACGCCAATCGCAGCCGCGGTGTTGAGGTCGTCGTGAACGTGCGCTGAAAACGCTGCGGTCGCCTCGTCGAGCTTCGGTGGAATCGCTGGATTCGGCTGGCTGTCTCCGAGGCCGTCGAGGCGGGCGAGAAAGTCCGTCAACCGTTTGAGCGCCTCCTCCGCCTGCTGCATCGCGGTCCACGAAAACCTGAGCTGCTTGCGGTAATGAGTTCCCAGGTACAGGTAGCGCAGCGCCGACGGTCTGAACCCGCGATCGATGACGTCTTGGAGGTTGAAGACATTGCCGAGCGACTTCGACATCTTCTCGGAGCCGCTCTCGTCACCGCCCGTGTCGATCATCAGATGTTCGACATGCACCCAAAACCGCGAGAACGGCCGGCCCGTGGCGCCTTCGCTCTGCGCGATCTCGTTCTCGTGGTGAGGAAAGATCAGGTCGACGCCGCCGGCGTGAATGTCAATCGGCGGTTCGCCGAGCAGCCGAAGCGCCATCGCGGAACACTCGATATGCCATCCGGGCCGGCCCGGGCCGATTCCGGGATCCCACGTTGGCTCCCCCTCCTTGGTGGCTTTCCATAGCACGAAGTCCCGCGCGTTCTCCTTGTCGTACTTATCGGAATCGATCCGTGCGCCGGACTTGATGCCCGAATGATCGAGGTGTGCGAGCTTGCCGTACTCGGGAAACGTCGAGATCCTGAAGTAGATCGATCCGTCGCTCCGATAGGTGTGCCCGTTCCGCTCGAGCGCCTGGATCGTCTGTCCCATCGCCGCGAGATTCTCCTCGTCGGTCGCGCGCGGCGTGGCCTCGACCGCCTCGAGGCCGAGCGCCGCCGCGTCCTTCTGGAACGTGTCGATGTAGCGCGACGTGTACTCCCGCAACGGCACCCCGGCCTTCTGCGATTCGGCGATGGTGCGGTCGTCGACGTCGGTGAAGTTCATCACCTGGCGGACGTCAAATCCTGCTTCGTACTTCAGCGCCCGGCGCAGCACGTCGAGCGATACGAATGTCCGGAAGTTGCCGATGTGGCCGCGCGCGTACACCGTCAGGCCGCACGTGTACATGCGCACCGTGTGGTCGCGCGACGGCACGAACTCTTCTTCCTGGCGTGTCAGCGTGTTGTACAGGCGCATGATTCAGGAGCGGCGGGCACGGCGGCGGGCCGTCAGGCGGGCAGCTGGCAACGGACCTCGGACGACCGCGAGCCGCAGTGCGCCACAATCAGGAGCTCGCGCGTCGTATCGCGGAAGTCGAAGGTGATCTCCGCGTCGGGCGACGTCGGCGCGACGCTCGTCGCCACTTTGTCGAGCGCGGCGGCAATCGCGCCCGCGCTCGGCGCGCGGTCTTTCAAGTACTCGACGAGACGCGCGGCAACGTCGTACGCGATGATGCGCAGCGCTCCCCCGGATGGGACCGTCAGGCGCAGCATGACGCCGTCGAGCGTCCGTTCCGGCGGTTGAGACATGCGGAGATTCTACAGCGAAATGCGGCCGAACAGCCGGCGCGCGCTGCGGACGTCGGCCTCGATCTGCGCGCGGAGCGCGTCGACATCGGGGAACGCGCGCTCGTCGCGGAGCCGCTGCACGAACGAAAGCCGGATGGGCGCGTCGTAGAGATCGCGGTTCACGTCAAAGATGTGCGTTTCGATGACGTGACGGTCGACGTCGCCGAACGTCGGGCGCATGCCGATATTCGTAATCGATGGCCGCACGACGTCGTCGATCGTCACCGTCGTGGCGTAGACGCCGGCAGGAGGCACGAGCTCGTTGCACGTCGCGAGGTTGGCAGTCGGAAACCCGAGGCCGCGGCCGCGGCCCGCTCCGCGCGCAACCGTGCCGTCGATGAAGTAATGATGCCCGAGGAGCGCGCCCGCCTCGTCGACGCGCCCTTCCGCGACGAGCCGCCTCACGCGTGTGCTGCTGACGACGAAATCCTTGTAGCGGACCGGATCGATTTTCTCGGCGCGAAACCCGTATCTCGCGCCGAGCGATCGCAGCACGCTGAACGTACCCGCGCGCTCGTGGCCGAAGAGAAAATTCGCGCCCACCCAGACTTCCACCACGTGCAGCCACTCGACGAGCACGGTCCGCACGAACGACTCGGGATCCCACTGCGAGAGCTCGCGCGTGAATGTGACGACAGCGACTCCCTGCATCCCCGATCGCGCGAGCGCCTCGAGCTTTTGGTCTTTGGTCATTAGGAGCGCGGGCGCCTTGTCGGGACGGAGCACCCGCGGCGGGTGAGGATCGAAGGTCATTGCCGCCGGCGTGCCCGCGCGCTCCCCCGCGCGCCGCCGGACGCGGTCGATGATCTTCATGTGCCCGCGGTGCAGCCCGTCGAAATTGCCAAGCGCGAGGACCGGATTGTGCCATCGCGGCGGCGCATCGTCGGGAAACTGGGCGATCTGCATCAGAGTTCCAGCACCAGGCCGTCGTGGGACAGCGCCATCGTGTCCGGCAGCCGCGCGCACGTGCGCTCGTGCGGCAGATCGTGCGTCATATGCGTGAAGTAGGTACGGTGCGCGTTGATGCGCCGCGCCGCGTCCACGGCTTCTGCGATCGAGAAATGAGTCGGGTGGGGCTTGTCCCGCAGCGCATCGAGCACGAGCACATCCAGATCATGCAGCAAATCCCAGGAGCCCTCCGGGATCCCGCTGCAATCGGTGAGATACGCGAAACCGTCGAACCGGAATCCGAGAATCGGACGGGTTCCATGCACGAGCGGCACCGGAACGACTTCCTGCCGACCCACGCAAAACGGTCCGGCGATTGTAAACAGCTCGAGCTGCGGCAGCCCGCCTCCTCGCGGTGTCGAGGGGTCGAACACGTACGCGAACATGCGGCGGATGTCGAAGAGAGTCAAGGGATCGGCGTAGCACGAGATGGGCCCGCGCTGGAGCACGTTGAATCGCCGCAACTCGTCAATGCCCAGGATGTGATCCGAATGTCCATGCGTGAAGAGCAGCGCGTCAATCCGGCGGAGCTTGTGCGTCAACGCCTGGGCGCGGAAGTCCGGTCCGGCATCGACCAGAATTGCCCTTGCGTCATCGGTCTCCAGGTACACCGATGGACGACGGCGCTTGTCGCGCGGATCGGTCGAGCGGCAGGTGTCGCAGTCGCAGCCGATCATCGGAACCCCTTGAGAGGTCCCGGTACCAAGAAAGGTGATGCGCAAGAAGGCTCAGGGCTCGACGATCCGCTTCTCCCCCTCGCGCGCTTGCACGTAACGCAGACGAAGGTCGTACAGCAGATCGTCGACGAGACGCGCTTCCGGTTCGATGAGGTTGCCCTTGGTCTTTTCCTGCAGGAGCGCGATGAGTTCGATCATGTGGGCCGCGGCCGCAAGGTTCGGCTCCGTGCGCTGGCCCGTCTGCGGGTCGGCGAGGTCGCCGAAATGAACCGCTGCCGTGTGGCCGAGCGACAGAATGAAATCGCTGAACGTGATTGAGGACTCCAGATCGCCCACGACCGAATGCTAGCATAGTCGCGCATGGCGAAACGGGCACGGAAGACGGCGCGCGCGCCGCGCGCCGACAACTCAGCGGGCGGAGCGTTTCAGGAACTCGTCGATATCATGTCCCGGCTTCGCGGTCCGGACGGATGTCCGTGGGATCGGGAGCAGACGATCGAGTCGCTTCGCGGTTTCGTGCTCGAGGAAACCTACGAAGTGCTCGACGCCATCGATCGCGCCGACCACGACGCGCTCCGCGGCGAGATCGGCGATCTGCTGTTCGAGGGTGTCTTCCTCGCGCAGATCGAATCGGACGAGGGGCGGTTCACGGTGGCCGACTCGTTGCGCGCGATCGCCGCGAAGCTGATCCGCCGGCATCCGCACATCTTCGGAGAGACCGGATCGCATGTGAAGACGCCGACCCAGGTCGTCGAACAGTGGGAGCAGATCAAGGCACGCGAACAGCAGGACGCCGGCGAAATGCGGCGGTCGATTCTGCGCGGCGTGCCGAAGTCGATGCCGTCGCTGCTTCGCGCCCACGAGATCGGCACGCGCGTGGCGGCGGTCGGCTTCGACTGGGCGAAGACGACGGAGGTTGTCAACAAGATCGAGGAGGAAGTGGGCGAACTCCGGCGCGCGGTCGAGGGCGAAGGTCAGGCGCGCGCGGAGGAGGAGATGGGCGACCTGCTGTTCTCGATTGCGAACCTGGCGCGCAAGCTGGGCATCGAGCCGGAGTCGGCGCTGCGGAAGGCGAACGAAAAGTTCAGCGCCCGTTTCGAAGCGCTGGAACGTGCCTTCGAAGCCCGCGGCGAGTCGATCCATGCGGCGACGCTCGAATCGATGGAGCGGGAGTGGGAGCGGATCAAGTCTGCGACGATCGGCGACACGGCCGACGGGCACACGAATGCTGGGGAGAAGCGAAGAAACGAAGAAACGAAGACAAACAATTAGCGCTTCTCCCACCAGGCATATCGAAGAATCCTCTTCATGCCGTACTTCAGCAGCGGTTCGTTGAAGTTCATCAGCAGGCCAATCGGAAGACCTGTAGTCCGCAGATAAGAACGGACCTGACATTCGTGGACCGGACGTAGCTTGGCTACTGCCTTTAGTTTTACCAGCACAGTACCCTCTACGATCAGGTCGACTTTCTGGCCCGGAATCTCCCACTGTCGATACTTCACGAGGATGGGTTTCTCACTTTCGAACGGAATGCTTCGCGCCTCGAGCTCGAGCCGGTACGCACAGTGATAAATCTGCTCTTTGAAACCAGGCCCCAGTTCACGGTGAACGGCGATTCCACACGCAATCGCTCTCGAGATGACGGCTTCTTGTTCCGCAGGCAGGTCGTTGTACTTCTTCAACATGAACCCCCTCCTTGCTTCGCTTCTTCGCTTCTTCGCTTCTCCACCCGAAACCGTGGACGCGTCTCAGCGCGTCAGCGTAGGCTGCTGATTGATCTCACCTCTTCTTCCCGACCATGTACTGAACCGGACGCGGCTGCCGTCGGTGTCCAGCACAATTGCGCCGTCCTCGTCGGTTCTAAAGATCAGAGCGCGCCGGTCGCGGTACCGGTCCAGGATCACGGGCGCTGGGTGGCCGAAGCGGTTTGCGCGGCCGGCGCTGAACACTACGGCCGTCGGGCTGGCGGCATCGAGCAACGGCGGGGTACTCGACGACGCACTGCCGTGGTGAGGCGCCTTCAGTACGCGGATGGGCACCCGCGTGAGCAGCGCGGACAGCGCCTGCTCCCCCTCTCTGCCGACATCTCCAGGCAGCACGATCGACGCCGCACCGTATCGCAGCTCGAGAACGATCGAGTCATCGTTTCGCACGCGCTGACGCTCCCAGTCGGGCAGCGGTGGGTGGAGGACGCGAATCTCGACGCCCCCGGCCCGTTCGCGATCCCCTGTCACGACGTTGCGCCATGAGATGCCGGCTGCGGCGGCCTGCGCCGCCACCTCCCGCAGCGCGATATGTGGCGGCACGGGGATGCCTTCCCACACGACATGCGGCCCGAACCGCCGGAGGATCGCGGGCGCGCCGCCGATGTGATCGAAGTCCCCATGCGTCAGCACGAGTGTGTCGAGCCGGCGCACGCCAAACATCAGCAGCTCGGGACCGACGATGCGATCGCCGACGTCGAAGCCGCCGCCAGCAATTCCTCCGGTATCGACGAGGAGGTTGCGTCCGTCCGGCAGGATGATCAGGGCGGCGTCTCCTTCACCCACATCGAAGAATGCCACCCGAAGATCGCCCGCCTGCGGCGGCGCGATCGGCGATCGGGTGACAGTCGGCGGCGCCGTGAACATCAGGACACCGGCGCATGCAAGCGCGCTCAGCGCGATCCGCGCGTGACGGGCCGTCAACAGCCATAAGCACGACGCGTAGTACACGCAGATGAGCCACCAGGCCGCCGGCACGACATCGCGCGAAAGCCAGCGCGCGTGGTCGATGAGACCGGCGGAGCGAACGAGCGCAGCGGCACCGAGATGCGCGACGAGTCCGCAGACCTCGGCCGCCCGCGCACTGATGACCGCAAGCGCAAGCGTCGCCATGGCCGCGGCCTGCGTGACCGTCATCAGGGGAATTGCCGCAAAGTTGAGGAACAGCCCCGCGACCGTGATTCGCGAGAAAAGCGTGGCGGTAACGGGCGTCAACGCAATCTCCGCGCAGACGGTCGCGATGAGGAGGCCCAACGCGGGGCGTAACGCCGTCGCGTGTCGGAATGTCAGCGCAGGCGTGACGCGCCGCCAGAGTCGCGGAGCGCCCAGCAGGATTCCGAGCGTCGCGCCGAACGACAGAATGAATCCGCCGTCGAGCGACGTCACAGGCGAAGCGGTGAGCGAAAGTGCCGCCGCAACCGCAAGCGCGTTCAACGGCGGACCGCGGTGATCAAGCACGCGGCCGCCAAGATAAATGGAAGCCGCGGTGACCGCGCGCGATACCGATGCCCCGCCGCTCGCAACCTGCCCGTAGAAGAGCAGCGCCACGATGACGGCAGCCGACGATAGCCTCGGGCCGAGCGGCGGCAGGCGCAGGAGCGCCAGCAGAATCGCGGTCAGTATCGCGATGTTGCCGCCGGAAATCGCAATGACGTGATACGTGCCCGATTCCTGCAGGCGCCGCTCGTCCTCGTCCGACAGTCCCGTGCGATCGCCAATCAAGATTGCCGCGACGATGGCGCCCGATTGGGCGCTCCATCGACCGATGTAGCGGCCGATCTGCTGCCTGGACCAGGCGCGGCCAGATGCCGCCGCCTCGTCGATCGCACCTCCACGCGCTTCGACGGCGACGAGCGACGCGCTCTTGATGCTTCCCACCAGAACGATGCCGCGCCGCGCAAGGGCGCGGGTGTCATCGGGCAGACCGGGGTTGCCGTACGCGGTTGGCCGCCGCAACAGCGCGGGACACCGGACCCTGCGTCCCGCCCGCCACTCCGCCGCCGCATCGGCTCCGCCGCTTCCACCAATCGAGAGGCGCACGCCGCCGCGCGCCGGGAGCACGGCGTCGATTGTCAGCGCCGTGCCAAACGGGGTGATCGAAGCATCGTCTCGAAGCTTGCCTTCGAGCCAGACGGGAGCGTCGCGCTCGCTGGCGGTGCGGGCTTCGAACCATGCGAGGAGTGGCGGGTGGTACACGCCGACGGCCGCCGTGGTGCCGAGCGACACTCCCGCCGCAAGGCTTCCGACCACAGTTGCTGCGGCCAACCCCTCCGCGTCGCCGAGACAGGACGCACCCGCGACGAGAGCGAGCCAGCACGCCGCAGCCGCGCAGAGCGGGAACGCGGCGAACGTTCCATCGCTGAGGGTAAGGCCCAGGACAGAGCCGGCCAGAAGAGGAACAGCGATGAGCGCGGCAGGAGTGCGCATGCCGCGCGTCGATTGCAAAATGCGCGGCCGGGAATCAGCGGAGAGGCCGGCCGGAGCGAACGGTCAAAACAGGAAGGGGCGGAAAAACCGGGAATCTCCTGTTTCCGAGGAAAAACCGTGAAGAGAATTGCCTATCCCGGTTCCTCCGTGTTGGCTTTCCTCCGATGTGTTCGCAGCGTGGGTTCTCTCGAGCGCTGCGGTTTCTGCCGCGCGACTAGGCATTCCGTGTGGCAGCTTCTGCGTGGTACTCCTGCAGCGCGCGCACGGTGAGCCCCTCGGTGTGGAACGCCTTGATGGCGTTGACGGTCGCGGCGGCGCCCGTGAGGGTTGTGATCGAAGGCACGCCATGCATCATCGCGATCCGTCGAACGGTGCGATCGTCGAAGAACGACTCTCGGCCGAGCGGCGTGTTGATCACGAGCTGGATCCGGTTGTTGAGGATCTCGTCCCCGACATGCGGGCGTCCTTCGTTCACCTTGTAGACGATCTCTGCCTCGATCCCATGCGCGCGCAGGTAGTTCGCGGTGCCGCGCGTGGCGACCAGATGGAAACCGACATCGCGGAGGTCGCGCGCGATTTGCACGACTGCCGGCTTATCGTGGTTGTTCACGCTGATGAACGCCGTGCCGCCAGACGGCAGCTTCATGCCCGCGGCGAGCTGGGCCTTGGCGAACGCGGTGCCAAATGTCGCCGCGCCGCCCATGACCTCGCCGGTCGATTTCATCTCCGGTCCGAGGATCGTGTCGACGCCGGGGAACCGCACGAACGGAAACACGGGAGTCTTGACGAAGTAGCCCGACACCTCGAGATCGTCGGTCAGCCCGAGCTGCGCGAGCGTGCGGCCGATCATCACGCGCGCGGCGATCTTGGCGAGCGGAACGCCGGTAGCCTTCGACAGGTAGGGCACGGTGCGGGAGGCTCGCGGGTTCACCTCGAGCACGTAGATCGTGTCGTCCTTGATTGCAAACTGCGCGTTCATCAGGCCGACGACCTTCAGAGCGCGCGCGATCCGCCGGGTGAAATCGCGAATAGCCGTCACATGACGGTCGATCACCTTGTACGGGGGGACCACGCACGAGCTGTCGCCCGAGTGGATGCCGGCTTCCTCAATGTGCTCCATGATGCCGCCGATCACGACCGCGCCGGTCGCATCCGCGACGGCGTCGACATCGAGCTCCACGGCGTCCTCGAGGAACTTGTCGATGAGGATGGGATGTCCCGGAGAGGCCGCAACCGCGTTGATCATGTAGCGATCGAGCGCGGCCATGTCGTAGACGATTGCCATCGCGCGGCCGCCGAGGACGTACGACGGCCGGACGACGAGCGGAAACCCGATCTTGGCCGCCACATCCCTCGCTTCTTCGGGCGTGGTGGCGGTGCCGCTCGGCGCCTGCGGGATCCCGAGATCCCACAGGAGCTGCGCGAAACGCTCACGATCCTCCGCCAGATCGATGGAATCGGGGGACGTGCCGAGAATCCTGAATCCAGCCGCCTGCAACGAGAGCGCGAGTTTCAGCGGCGTCTGTCCTCCGTACTGCACCACACAGGACACGTCGGCCCCGGTGTCCTGTTCGCGCGTAATGATCGATGCGACGTCCTCCAGCGTGAGCGGCTCGAAGTACAGGCGATCGACGGTGTCGTAGTCGGTCGAGACCGTCTCGGGGTTGCAATTGATCATCACGGTCTCGAACCCCTCCTCGCGCAGGGCGAACGCGGCGTGGCAGCAGCAGTAATCGAACTCGATTCCCTGGCCAATCCGGTTGGGTCCGCTGCCGAGAATCACGACCTTCTGCCGCGGCGTCGGGTCGGCCTCGCATTCGTTCTCATACGTGCCGTACATGTACGGCGTGAACGACTCGAACTCCGCGGCGCACGTGTCGATGCGCTTGTACGCCGCCTTCATGCCGTGCTCGAGCCTGACGGCGCGGATCGACTCCTCGTCTGTGCCGAGGATCGCGGCGAGCTCGCGGTCCGCGAAGCCCGATCGCTTCAAGGTCCGCAGCATGTCGGCCGACATCCCGCGCAGGCCAACGAGGCTCGCCGATCGCTGCAGCTCGACGAGCTGCGAGAATTGCACGAGGAACCACCGGTCGATTTTCGTCAGCTCGTGGACTTCGTCGACGGTCCACCCGCGTTCGAGCGCGCGGAACACCGCCCACATCCGGCGGTCGGTCGGCACGCTCAGCTCGCGCTGCAGCGCGCCCTCCTCTTCCTCGACGGTCAGGCCGACGTCGGCGCGCTTGACGTTCGGTCCGAACAACAACCCGCTGTTGCCGAGCTCGAGCGAGCTGAACGCCTTCATGAACGCTTCCTTGAACGTCCGCCCGATGGCCATCACCTCGCCCACCGACTTCATCTGCGTCGTCAAGGTGCGATCGGCGCGTGGAAACTTCTCGAATGCCCAGCGCGGAACCTTCACGACGACGTAGTCGATCGTCGGCTCGAACGATGCCGGTGTCAGCCGCGTGATGTCGTTGGGAATCTCGTCGAGGTGATATCCGAGCGCGAGCTTCGCCGCGATCTTTGCGATGGGAAAACCGGTGGCCTTCGACGCGAGCGCCGAGGAGCGCGATACGCGCGGGTTCATCTCGATGACGATGATGCGGCCGTCTTCCGGATTGATGGCGAACTGGATGTTCGAGCCGCCGGTTTCGACGCCGACGCGGCGGATGATGCGACGGCCGAGGTCGCGCATCCGCTGGTATTCCTTGTCGGTCAACGTGAGCGCGGGCGCAACCGTGATGCTGTCGCCCGTGTGCACGCCCATGGGATCGACATTCTCGATCGAGCAGATGACGACGAAGTTGTCGGCAACGTCGCGCATCACCTCGAGCTCGAATTCCTTCCAGCCGATCACCGACTCCTCGAGCAGGACCTCGTGCACCGGACTCAGCTCGAGACCACGGTTGGCGAGCTCGCGGAATTCCTCGATGTTGTAGGCGATGCCGCCGCCGACGCCCCCGAGCGTGAATGACGGGCGGATGATGATCGGGAACCCGATCTCGTCGACGGCCCCGAGCGCTTCCTCCATGTTGCGGACGTATCGGCTGTTCGGGACGTCGGCGCCGATTTCCCGCATCGCATCGCGGAACTTCAGCCGGTCTTCCGCGAGCATGATCGCGTCAACCTTGGCGCCAATCAGCTCGACGTCGTAGCGCTGCAGCGTGCCGTTCTCCGCGAGCGCCACCGCCAGGTTCAGGGCCGTCTGCCCGCCGACCGTCGGCAGCACTGCGTCTGGACGCTCCTTCTCGATGATCTTCTCGAGGATCTCCGGCGTCAACGGCTCGACGTACGTGCGATCGGCGATTTCCGGGTCGGTCATGATCGTCGCCGGGTTGCTGTTGACGAGCACGACCTCGAGGCCCTCGGCGCGCAGGGCCTTGCAGGCCTGCGTGCCCGAGTAGTCGAATTCGCACGCCTGGCCGATGACGATCGGGCCGGATCCGATGACCAGCACGCGCCTGATGTCAGTCCGCTTGGGCATTACGCTCGCTTTTCCATTTCGTCGAGGAACTGGCGGAACAAGTAGTCGGCGTCGTGCGGGCCGGGCGCCGCCTCGGGGTGATACTGCACACAGAAGACCGGCTTGGTTTCGTGACGGAGCCCCTCGACGGTGCCGTCGTACAGGTTGACGTGCGTCACCTTCACGTCGTTTGGCAGCGAATCCGGATCGACCGCAAACCCGTGGTTCTGCGAGGTGATCTCGACTTTCCCCGACTCGAGCTCCTTGACCGGGTGATTTGCGCCGCGGTGACCGAACTTCAATTTGAAGGTCGAGCCGCCCATCGCGAGCGAGAGCAGCTGGTGTCCGAGGCAGATGCCAAACACCGGCACGTCCGCCTTCACGAGATCGCGCGCACTCTTGATGGCGTAATTCAACGCGGCGGGATCCCCAGGGCCATTACTCAGGAAGACCCCGTCCGGATTCGACGCCAGAAGCTCCGACGCGGGCGCCGTCGCCGGAAACACGCGGACGTCGCAGCCGTACGCGGTAAAGCGGCGCAGGATGTTCCACTTCATCCCGAAATCGTAGGCGGCTACCTTGAGCGGCCGCTTCGAGCGGCGCTGCGGCGACGGCGTGAACTCGTCGGCAGTCGAGGGCGTCCAGTCGAACGGAGCGTCGCAGGTGACGCCGATCACGAGATCGGAGCCTTCCATGGGCGCGAGCGCCCGCGCCTTGTCGACGAGCTGCCGCGGATCGATATCGCCCGTCGCAATCACCCCGCGCATGACCCCGGCCGACCGCAACACGCGCGTGAGCGCGCGCGTATCGATGTCGGAAATCGCCACGACGTTGTTGCGCACGAGGTAATCGCGCAGCGTTGAGTCCGCTCGCCAGTTGCTCGCAACCGGCGACTCATCGCGGACGATGAAGCCCGAGACCTGCGGCTCGCGCGACTCGCCGTCGTCTGGCGCGATCCCGTAGTTACCGATCTCCGGACACGTCATGGTCACGATCTGTCCAGCGTAGGACGGATCGGTGAGGATTTCCTGGTACCCCGTGAGGCTCGTGTTGAAGACGACTTCTCCGCCGGTCTCCCCGGCGGCGCCCGCCGCTTCTCCTTCGTACCAGATGCCGTTTTCGAGTGCGAGTGTGGCCTTCATGGTATGCGTTCGAGCGATCCCGTGACGCGTTTCTCCTGTCCCGCGACGACGCGCTCGCTCGTCGTCCAGATACGATACTCGGGCAGCTCGAGCCGGATCACGTGCGGCCCTGGCGGCACGGCAGGAATCCGCAGCGGCGCGGTCCCGACTGCGCGGCCGTCAACGAATACCTGGGCACCCGCCGGATTCGAGGCGACGAACAACGAGCCCGAAGCCGCGGCCTCGGGGGTGGAAGAATTGCGACCCGCGCTCGGCGCCGTGCTCGAGGGCGCAGCGCCGCGCGCCGTGGTCGAAGGCGCAGAGCCATGCGCCGCGCTCGAGGGCGCAGCGCCGCGCGCTGTGCTCGTCGATGCGGCGCCTCGCGCGGCGGCTGCTGGCCGCTGCAGCTGGACGGTCAGCGTTCGTGACGGATCCGCCTTC
>JBKPTT010000255.1:0-12998 GCA_046735635.1 Acidobacteriota bacterium
ACCGCGTCCCAGGTCACCCCCGCAATCGGCTTGCCCGCGGCAAGGTTCTGCGCGAGATCGATTTCCAGCGGGTACATGAATGCGACGTGATGAACGACCACGCCGACCTTGCGTCCGTCGCCAGGGATGCGCGCCTGCCACTGCGCGTCGGTGAGGTCAGTTGCCAGCGCCTCGAGAGCGCGCGCGCCCTGTTCGAGGCGCTCGGCCAGAGCGTTCGCTCGTCGGCTGTTTGATGTCATGCGTGTGCTCCTTTCATGCGGGATCCCGGGTGGGGATCGCCTTAGCTCATTCGTAGAAGTAGTAGTCGGCCTCGTAGCGCACAAGCTTACGCGTGTTGAGCGCCGCGACGGTGCACTCGCCTGCGGGAGGCTTGCCGCCCACGGTATTCACCCGCTGTATGAAGACAGCGCGCGTCAGCTTGTCGCCTCCTGCCGGACCGGTCTGCGTGCCGCTGACCCGCAGGAGCAGCCATTCAATCGCATCAGGATCGACGTACGCCGAATCTTTCGATCCTTTCACTTTCGTGGCCCAGACGGCGCTGGTGTCGCGCGAATGCTGCCACGTTGCTTCAATCGCGTCGCCGTGGTACACGTTCGTGCTCTGGAAGTGCGTCGCGACCTGATCGAGGTCGTCGTCGAACAGCGTCGCCTGAGGCCCGATCATGAGCCAGTCCACGCCCGACTGCGTCGCGGCTGGCGCGCAGATGTAGTTCTGCGTTCCGACCGCGTGCCCGCGGAAGAACGGCTTGTATCCCGCATCCACCTGAATGTCCGAGGGAACGGCGGGTGCGGAAATCCGCTCGTCGGCGTGCAGCGCCGCGGACAATGCGAGAACAACAGGCAAAACGCAAGCAGCTTTTCGTGTCATGGCGGTGGTGTCTCCTTCCGTAGTTGGCGACTGCTATCTGGAACATCGGAATCGCCGGGAGAAACACGACACCGCCGACCGAGCCTCGCGCGCTAAAAGCCGAGCAGCGCCCGCGAAACGGACTCGCGCTCGCGCCTGCCCCACGGAACGTAGAGATCGACGAGATGGACGATTGCCGCCTTCATTTCCACGCTGCGGGCCGCCGGCAGCGAATCCAGGTCGCGACGCGCCTCGAGCAGCACCGCCTCCGATTCGCCGACGCGTCCGAGCGACGACAGGGACGCGCCCAGGAGCGCTTTGGTGGCCGGAAGGCTCCAGTCGTCTTCGAGGAACGTTCGTCGCCGGCTCGGCACGATGCCGGGCGCCAGCGATCGAATCCGAAGCCCCTCGCGCAGGGCAATCTCGGCAGCGGCAGACTCGTGCTGCGCCAGCCGGATTGCGCCGAGGTCGATCGTGTAGATGCCAACCAGCTGATGATCCGGTCCGAGCGCCCCGCGCGCGATATCGAGCGCCTCCTGCACGGCCCTGGCAGCCTCGTCGTAGCGGCGCTGGTGCAGCAACACGTGCGACAGGCTGTTGAGCGTCGCCGCGACAACCGGGTGCTTGTCGCCGAGCGCCTTGCGCTGCTTTGGCAGCGCCTGCAGCAGCATCGATTCGGCGGAATGGAAGTTGCCGCGTGTGGCTTCGATGACCGCCAGATCGTGCAAAGTCGTCGCAGTGTTGGGATGATCGTCGCCGCGGGTCTTTCGATTCGTCTCGAGCGCCTGCTTCAACAGTGTCTCGGCGGCGGAGATGTGGCCGTTCAACCGCAGCACCGATGCAAGATCGTTGCGGCTCACGGCGGTTTCCCTGTGCTCCTCGCCAAGCACCCTTCTCCGAATTTCGAGCGCCTCGGCCTGTAAGCCCTCGGCGCGGTCGTTCCATCCCTGATCCTGATACACGCGCCCGAGCTCCACGAGCGTGACGGCGACCTCGGCGTTCTCGTTCCCAACCAGCGCTCGCCGGACGCGAAGCGCGCGCTCGAGCGTACGGCCCGCTGCCGTATAGTCTCCCTTGTCGGCCAGCACGACGCCCAACGAATCGAGCGCGTCGGCGACGTGGACGTCGGCGGGACCGAACGCTTTCTCCGCGTCTGCGAGCGCAAGATCCAGCAGCTGCTGCGCGCTGTCGTACGCGCCCAGACGGCGGTACGTCCGTCCCATGGCCGTCAGCATCTCGGCCTGCACACCGGGGTCTGCGGCCAAATCCTTCACAACCCGCTCCGACGCCCGATCCAGCAACGCGCGGACGGTAGGCTCTCCAGACCCGGGGCGAGGCGCGTACGGATCGGCGCTCGTCAACACGCCCATGAGTACGTTGCTCATCATGAGCGCCTTGGCGGCTTCCCGTTGGGCGCGGTCGCGCGCGGCGGAAAGCCGCAGCGTGTGCAGCCCCACCAACCCGGCAACCAGCATCAACGCGACGCCCGATGCCGCGACACCGGCCAAATGCCGGCGAACGAACATCGCGGTCCGGTAACGGACCGTTGCCGGGCGCGCTCCGATCGGCTCGTGGCGCAGGAAGCGCCGCAGGTCATCCGCCAGAGCGGTGACCGACGGGTACCGCTCCGCGGGGTTCTTCTTCAGTGCCTTCGCGATGATCGCGTCGAGGTCTCCCCGCAGAGTTCGCCGCAGGCGCGACGGCGTCGTGCTGCGGTGCTTCGCGCGATCCTCGGCCTGTGAGCCGACAACTTCCGATGCGCGGCTTGGTTCAGTGACGATGATCGAGCGAACGAGCGAGGCGGGTGTCGGGACGTCGTTGCCCGCCGGATGGCTGCCAGTAAGCAGCACGTACAACAGTACGCCGAGCGCGTACACGTCGGTGGCGGTCGTCACCTCGGCGCCCGACAGCTGCTCCGGAGCCGCATACGCCGGGGTCATCGTGGCCCCGAGTTCGCGCGAGAGCGCGCTCGTCTCCCCGCCGGCGGTGCGCCTCCACGCGTCGCGCTCGAGCAGCTTCGCAATCCCGAAATCGAGCAGCTTCACGTGGCCATCGCTCCCGATCAGCACGTTCGGCGGCTTGATGTCGCGATGAACGGTCAGATTTGCGTGCGCGTGCGCAACGGCCTCGAGCACTTCCAGGTAGAGTCGCAGGCGTGCGGGAATGCCAAGCGCGCGATCATCGCAGTACTTCTCGATGCTCTGGCCGTCGACATACTCGAGCACGAGGTACGGCTGTCCGGCCGGCGTCACCCCGGCGTCGATCAGGTGCGCGATGTTCGGGTGGCGAAGCCTCGCGAGGATCGTGCCCTCGCGGCGGAACCTTTCCTCTCCCTCCCGGCCGATGAGGGAAATGTTCAGCAGCTTGACGGCAGCATGGCCGCGGAAGCGACCGTCGGCCCGCTCGGCGAGCCAGACGCTCCCGGTGCCCCCGCGCGCGATGAGCGACACGAGCCGATAGGCGCCGACCACCTGTCCCGCCATCGACGGAAGCGCCGTCGGGTCGAGCACCGCCTGCTCCAGGAATCGGGTTTCATCGAGCAGCTCGTGCTCGTGGAGCATGGCTCGCAGATCCGCGGCAAGCAAGCCGTCACGCTCCTCGATCGCCGCGAGCCACGCCGCCCGTCCAGCGGTCGGAATCTCGAGCGCTTCGTCCAGGTACGGACTGAGCGCGCGCCACCGTTCAGGACTGACGTGCGGCATGGGCGCTCGTGGCGGCCGGACGCCCACTGCTCATCGCGTGGTGCAGGTACAACCGGCCTTTCTCCCAGTTGCGCTGGATCGTTCGCTCCGATACGCCGCGCATGGCCGCGATCTCGGCGAAAGAGAACCCGCAAAAGAACTTCAAGTCGATGATCTCTGCGAGCTCCGGCTCGACCTCCGCCAACTCGTCGAGCGTATCGCTGATCTGCATCAGCGACTGGGGGCTGAAGACGCCCGCCGCATTCTCGGTCGCAAGGGAGGTGATTTCGAACAACCCGCCTCGTTTCTCCGACCGGCGGCGCCGCACGTCGTCGATGATCAGTCCTCGCATGACGCGGGCCGCGTAGGCCATGAAGCGGGCCTGGTCCGCGAACGCCGTGCCTTCCTTCGCCGACATCGAGATGTACGCCTCGTGAAGGAGCGTGGTGACGCCGAGCCCCCCGATCGGCCCGCGCCGGTGCAATTCTCGTCTGGCGAGCCGGTGAAGCTCGGCGTACAGCGTTCCGAAGAGCGCGTCGGCCACGACCCGGTCGTCGTTTTCTCCGTCCGGCACTTTGGTGATGTCCATGTCGTCCTTTGGACTGAAAGCTCCGCGGTAAAAGCTGCCCTACTAAAGAAATCGAAAACCGAGGGCGAAAGACGACAAGGATAAGAATATACCGCTCAGCCGGCTGCGCACATGGCGCTTGGCAAAGCCTGCACCGTCGGTGTAAGTTGGTGCGCACCAATAGTTAACGGGTAAGTCTCCGCCAAACCATGATCCCCAGTGTGATCTCGCATTACCGTCTCCTCGATGCTCTCGGGGAAGGTGGTATGGGAGTCGTTTATCGCGCCGAAGACCTGCGTCTGGGACGGGAAGTCGCCATCAAGCTTCTCCGGACCGACGTGACTGGCTCTTCAGACTGGCTCGCCCGGTTCGAGCGCGAGGCGCGCCTGGCCTCGTCGCTTCAGCATCCGCACATCTGTACGATTCACGAGCTCGGCGAACACGACGGTCACCCGTTCATCGCAATGGAACGTCTCGAGGGGCTGACCGTCCGCCGCCTCATCGAAGACGGACCCCTGGCGCCGAACCGGGTCCTCGACTTCGCGCGACAAATCGCCAGCGCCCTGGATGCGGCGCACCGCCGCGGAATCATTCACCGCGACATCAAGCCGGCGAACCTCTTCGTTACCTACGGCGACCACGTCAAAGTCCTGGATTTCGGCCTCGCGAAGGCGACGCCACGCGAGGATCCGCCCACGCGGACAGCTGTTCGCGTCGCTTCGGCGCCGACGATGGCCGCCGGCCCGGGCGGAGACGTGACGAAGACGGGCGTCGCGGTCGGCACCGCGTCCTACATGTCGCCCGAGCAGGCAATGGGCCTCCCGCTCGACGCGCGCACCGACCTCTTCTCGCTGGGGACGGTGCTCTACGAGATGGCGACCGGCGTCCGCGCATTCGGAGGCGACGACATGCCGCTCATCATGATGAAAATCGTGAACGGCATCGTCGTCCCTGCCCGGACGATTCGGCCGGAGATACCCGAGCCGCTCGACGCGATTATCCAGAAACTCCTGTCGGTAAGCCCCGAGAACCGTTACCAGACCGCCGCCGATCTGCTCGTCGACGTCGATGCGGCACTGCGACAGATCGGTTCGCGCCCCGCGCTCGCCGATACGACAGGCGCAGAATCGAAACGCGTTCCGACAAAGCGGTATTCGCGCCGATGGGCCATGGCCGCGGCGGTCGCCGCCACAATCGTCGCAACGGGCGCCGCCGCGACCTGGTGGCTGCCCCACGCGAGTGCGCTGACCGAGCGCGACAGCATCGTCGTGGGCACGATCGAAAACAACACCGGCGATCCCGTGTTCGACGATGCGCTCGTGGCCGCGCTGAAGCTGCAGCTCGGGCAATCACCCTTTCTCGACCTCGTTCCCGACAACCGGATCCGCGAAACGCTTCAACTGATGGGACGGAAACCCGACGAGCAACTCACCCACGCCGTCGTTCGCGAGGTCTGCCAGCGTCTCGGCGTCAAGGCCATGCTCGACGGCTCGGTCGCGACGCTCGGGCGAAACTACGTGCTGACGCTGAATGCGACGGACTGTCAGTCCGGCGAGAGCATCGCCCGCGCGCAGCGGGAAGCGACGAGCGGCGAGCGCGTGCTCAACGAGCTCGGTGCGCTGTCGAAGGAGATTCGGACTACGCTCGGCGAGTCGCTGCCGTCCATCCAGAAATTCGACGTGCCGATCGAGCAGGCGACCACGCCGTCGCTCCCCGCGTTGAAAGCCTACGCACTCGGGCTGAACGAGCGGCGACGCGGGCGGGAGGTGGAATCGATCGCGTTCTTCAAGCAGGCGATCGACCTCGACCCGCAATTCGCGTCGGCCTACGGGACGCTGTCGACGGTTTACGGCAGCCTCGGTGAATGGCGCAGCAGCGAAGATTACGCGCGGCGCGCCTTTGCGCTCAAGGATCGCGTCAGCGAACGAGAACGCCTGTTCATCACGTATCAGTATCACGATCGCGTCACGGGCGATGAAGATCGCGCAGCGGAGACGCTCGAGCTGTGGAAGGCCTCGTACCCGCGCGACATGCGTCCACCCAACGCGCTCTCGCTCATCGACAACCGAATCGGTCAATACGAGAAGGCCGAGAGCGAAGCGCGCGAGGCGTTGAGGCGCAGCCCGGGGCACCCGTTTCCGCTCTCGAATCTTGCGGTGGCATATCGCGCGATGGGCCGGTACGCGGATGCGCGCAACGTTGCCGAAGAGGCGGTGAAGCTCGGAGTCGAAACGTCGCCGACGCGGAGGCTGTTGTTCCAGCTCGGGACCCTCTCGGGCGATGGCTCCGCAGCGGCTCACGTCGCGTGGTCGAAAGATCGGCCCCGTGAGTTCGACCTCGTATCGGCGCAGGCTGACGTCGCCGCGTTCGAAGGCCGTCTGCATCAGGCAGCGGACCTGTACCGTCGGGCTGCGGATCTTGCCGTGACGCGCGGGTTGAAGGGAACGGCATCCGGGTACATCGCACACCTGGCATGGAGCGAGGCGCTGTATCGCGGTCCGCGCGACGCCGCGGTCTACGTCAAACGCACGCTGGTGTCGATGGATCCGGATGCCGAAGACACTGGCACGCTGCCGCGCTTTCGCACGGCCGCTGCCCTCGGGCTTGCCGGTGTCACCGCCGATGCGCAAGCGCTCGTCACGCGCGCGGAGCAGCGCTATCCGGAAGCGACCTTCGTCCGGACGGTGCTGGCGCCGGCGACGCACGCCGCGATCGCGTTGAACCAGGGAAAGCCCGACGCCGCACTCGAGGCGCTGCGTCTGGCAACGCGGACCGAGCTGGGCACCGTCGCGGGGCTCGTCCCCAGCTATCTGCGCGCCGAGGCGCTGCTCGCGAAAGGGCGGTTCACGGAGGCGATCGGCGAGTACGAAAAGCTCCTGGAGCATCGGGGTGTCGATCCGTTCGCACCGGTGATCCCGCTCGCGCATCTCGGCGTGGCGCGCGCGCGGGCGCGCAGCGGCAATGTCGATGGCAGCCGCAAGGCGTACGACGAGCTGTTCGCGATCTGGCAGGATGCCGATGAGGATTTTGAACCGCTTGCCGCGGCGCGTGCCGAATACGAACGCCTGATTTCTACCGCGCCCGCGCCGAAGCCAAGCCGCTGACGCGATGCCGAGCCGCCCGTGACGCCTGGTATCCGCATCTCGCACTACCAGCTCCTGGACGCCATCGGTCGCGATGGTCCCGCCGAGATCTATCGCGCGCACGACACGCGCCTCGGCCGGGACGTCGCCGTGAAGCTGCTGCGGCGAGAGATGATGTCGCGTCCCGAGGCCGTCGAGCGATTCCGCCGCGAGGCGCGGATCGCATCGCTCGTCACCCATCCGCACATCTGCACGGTCCACGATTCAGGCGACGAGAACGGTCAGGCGTTTCTCGTATGCGAGCTGCTCGAAGGTACCGCGCTCGACGAGTTGATCGGCGGAAGGCCGCTGCCGCCGGATCGCTTCCTCGAGCTCGGAATCCAGATTACCGACGCGCTGGCGGCTGCGCATCGCCGGGGCATCGTCCACGGGAACGTAAAGCCGTCGAACGTGTTCGTCACGACCGACGGGCACGCCAAGCTGCTGGAGCTTGGCGCAGCCGCCGCCGCACCCGGCGCGAGAACCGCCGCTTCCGATGAAACGGCCTCCCGTACGACGTCCATCGATCTGATGCGCACGGGTCCGGCGTCAACCGGTGAGTTCTTCCACGCCTACGTCTCGCCCGAACAGATCTCCGGGTATGGCGATCACCGCAGCGACATCTTCGCAACGGGCGCGCTCCTGTACGAGATGGCGACGGGGCGTCCCGCGTTCTCCGGGGCGACGCCGGCGGAGCTCGCGAACGCGATCGCCACGCACGTGCCGGTCCGGCCTCGGCGTTTGAATCCCCGCCTTCCCGGTTCGCTCGACCGAATCATCCTGAAAGCGCTCGACAAAGATCCGTCACGTCGGTATGGGTCGATAGCGGATCTGTACGACGATCTGCGTCGGGTGCGCCGAAGCCTGGAAGGGGGCGGCACGCTTTCGTCGCGCCTCGCCGGTACACGTCCGCGGACCCTCGTCGCCGCGGCGGCAGCGGTGGTCATCCTGGTCGCGCTGGCCGGCTCGGCGCGCTGGTGGTGGCGCGGCCCCAACGCGCGCGTGGAACGCAGCACGGTCCTCGTCAGCCACATCGCGAACGGAACGGCCGATCGCGACTTCGACGACACGCTCCAACAGGCCGTCACGGTTTACCTCTCGCAATCGCCGTATCTCGACCTCGTGTCGGACGAAAGGGTCCGCGGGGTGCTGCAGTTGATGGGCCGGCCGCCGGACACGCGAATGACGCACGACGTCGCCCTCGAGGCGTGCCAGCGACTGGGCCTTCAGGCGCTGCTCGAAGGCAGCGTGTCGGCCGTCGGCCCTTCGACAATCGTGGCGCTCGTCGCGACCGATTGCGGCAATGGCGCGCCCGTCGCACGCGAACAGGTGGAAGTCGATCGCAAGGAGGACGTCCTGCGCGCGCTCGGCCGCCTGACGGCATCGATGCGCAAGTCGCTCGGCGAGTCGGTGACGTCGGTCGCTGGCCACAACGTGCCGATCGAAGAGGCCACGACCCCGTCGATGGAAGCGCTGAAAGCGTACACGGAGGCCGTGGCCAAACGCGCGGCAGGGTCCGAAACCGATGCGGTGCCGCTCCTGGAGCGGGCAATCACGATCGACCCGCAGTTCGCGCTGGCGTACACGACTTTGTCCAGCATCTTTGGCGGATTTGGAGAGACCGGTCCGGCTGAGAAGTACGCGAGGCTTGCCTACGAGAACAGGTCGCGCGTCAGCGAGCGGGAACGCCTGTTCATCATTTACCAGTACCACGATCGCGTGACGGGCGATCAGCTGAAGGCACGAGAGACGCTGGAAGTCTGGAAGGCCACGTACCCGCGCGATTACCGTCCGGCAAACGCGTTGGCGGTGCTGTTGAATCGTCTTGGCGATTACAGCGGCTCGGCGCGCGAGGCGGCCGAGGCAATGCGGCGAAATCCCGCGCATGCTTTTCCTCGATCCAATCTCGCGTTTGCCTACCGCGGCCTCGGCGACTTCGAGAAGGCCCGCGTCGTCGTCGACGAGGCATTTGCGCGCAAACTCGAGACCGTCCCGATGCGTCGGCTGCGGTATCAGCTTGCGGAGCTGCAGAACGACAAGACCGCGGCCGACCAGCAGATTGCCTGGGCGGCCGCCCGCACGCGCAGCTTCGACTTCACGGGGGCCGAAGCGCAGGTCGCGGCATTTCGCGGGCGCATCGAAGAGTCTCGGCGGCTCTATACGGACACGATCAGGGTCGCGACCGAGCGCGGCTTTCCACAAGTCGCCTCGGGATATGCGGCGCAATGGGCGTTGACCGAGGCCGTCTACGGCTACAAGCACGAGGCGATCACGGTCGCCCGGGACGTGCTGCGTGTGGCGACGGCGTACGAACCGCAGCTCAGGGCGGCTGCGGCGCTCGCGCTCGCCGGCGCGCCAGACGAAGCGGAAGCGGTGCTGCGCCGGGTCCGCAGCGTGCGTCCGGAGGACACGCTGCTGCAGGGCGTGTATCTCCCGATTGCGGAAGCGAGCGTACTGCTCGGACGTGGACGGCCGGATGCGGCGGTCGATGCGCTTCGCCGCGCGTCGCAGTACGAGCTCGGCTCGGTCGCCGCGCTCGCACCGGCGTACCTGCGCGGCGACGCTCGGCTGCGCGCCGGCGCTTTTCAGGACGCCGTTCGCGATTTCCATTCCGTGACCGACCATCGAGGCACGGATCCGTTCTCTCCGCTGGTCGCGGCGTCGAACCTCGGCGCGGCACGCGCGCTTGCCCGAACGGGCGCGCTCGACGAGAGCCGAAAGGCGTACGAGAGCGTGCTGCACGACTGGGTGACGGCCGACCCCGATCTGCCGTTGCTGCGCGAAGCGCGCGACGAGCTCGCACGGCTTTCCCGGTCCGACACCGCCACGCGTTGACACACCTGACGGCTCGCACTACCGTGTGCGTGGCCGGAGAGGACGTGTCATGACTCCCACCAAGATCACGCTGCCAGAGTCGGAAATCCCGACTCACTTCTACAACATCGTCCCCGACCTGCCGCATGCGCCCGCGCCGCCGCTGAACCCGGGCACTCGCGAGCCGATCGGACCCGAGGCGCTGGCCCCGATCTTCCCGATGGAACTCATCGCACAGGAGGCCTCGAACGCGCCGGCAGTCGCGATCCCGCCGGAGGTGCGCGACATCTACCGCCTGTATCGGCCGACGCCCATGTACCGCGCCAAGGCGTTCGAGGCGGCGCTCGACACGCCTGCGCACATCTATTACAAGGCGGAGCACGTCAGTCCCGTGGGCAGCCACAAGCTGAACACGGCACTGATGCAGGCGTGGGTCAACAAGCAGGCGGGCGTGAAGCGCCTGGCGACCGAGACCGGGGCCGGCCAGTGGGGCAGCGCGCTCTCGTGCGCCTGCCAGCTCATGGGCCTCGAATGCATGGTCTACATGGTCCGCGTGAGTTACGACCAGAAGCCGTACCGCCGGATCATGATGAACACCTACGGCGCGCAAGTGGTTGCCAGTCCGTCGAATCTCACGGACGCCGGACGCAAGGTTCTGGCAGAATCGCCGAACTCACCTGGCAGCCTGGGGATCGCGATCTCCGAAGCGATCGAAGACGCGGCGAAACGCGAGGACACGAAGTACGCCCTCGGCAGCGTGTTGAATCATGTCCTGCTGCACCAGACGATTATCGGACAGGAAGCAAAGAAGCAGATGGAGCTCGCGGGCGAGTTCCCGGACATCGTGATCGGGTGCCACGGCGGCGGCAGCAATTTTGCCGGCATCGCGTTCCCATTCCTGCAGGAGAAACTGAACGGCGCGCGGAAACGGCTGCGCCTCATCGCCGCGGAACCCGCTGCCTGCCCGAGCCTGACCGCGGGGAAGCGCGAGTACGATTTCGGCGACACTGCCGGCACGACGCCCTTGATGATGATGCACACGCTGGGACATCGCTTCGTACCGGCGCCCGTGCACGCCGGCGGGCTTCGGTATCACGGATCGGCGCCTCTCGTCAGTCAGTTGCTCGCCGACGGCTTGATCGAGGCCGAAGCCTACGAGCAGTCGGATGTCTTCGAAAGCGCGCTGATCTTCGCCCGCTCGGAGGCGACCATTCCCGCGCCTGAGTCCGCACACGCGATTCACAGCGTCGTCCAGCACGCGCGCAGGGCGCGCGAGGCCGGAGAGAAAACGGTGATCGTCTTCAACCTCTCGGGGCACGGCATCTTCGATCTCGCCGCGTACGAATCGTTTCTGTCGGGGAAGATGAGTGCGTAAAGCGACTGCTTCGCTGACCGTTTGTCGTTTTGGGTTTTGAGTTTTTCGTTGGCGTTCTGGGTTTTTTGTTATTCGAAGGTTCTTCCAATAACCACGAACCGCGAACCGCGAACCGCGAACCACGAACCACGAACCACGAACCACGAACTTCAACGAAAAACGCAAAACCAAAAACCAAAAACGAACTCCCGTGGTACAACCGAAGAAATGTACGACGTCGTCGTGATCGGCGCAGGACCGGTCGGGCTTGCCTGTGCGATCGAAGCCAAGCGCCAGGGCCTCTCGACCCTCATCGTCGAGAAGGGTACGCTCGTCAATTCAATCGTCGGCTATCCGGCACGAATGGAGTTCTTCTCCACGCCGGAGCTGATCGAGATCGGCGGCTACCCGTTTCCCGTCCAGCAATACAAGCCGACGCGTGAGGATGCGATCGAGTACTACCGCGGAGTCGCCGCGCGCGAGCAGCTCGACTTGCGGTTGTACGAATCGGTGATCGACGTGGAGGGCAGCCACGGACATTTTTGCGTCGCGACCTCGAAAGCACAGGTCGTAGCCGCTCACGTCGTCATCGCCACCGGGTTTTTCGACAGGCCGAACCTGCTCAACGTCGTCGGCGAGGACCTTCCGAAGGTGACGCACTACTACGACGAGCCCTTCGGCTACGTAGGACAGAACGTTGCGGTGATCGGCGCACGCAACTCGGCGGCGAAAGCCGCCCTCGACTGCTATCGCCACGGCGCCGCGGTGACGCTCATCGTCCGATCGCCCGCACTCTCCGACAAGATCAAGTACTGGATCAAGCCGGACCTCGAGAACCGTATCAAGGATGGTGGCATTCGCGCGCTCTTCAGCACGTCCGTCGAGGAGATTCGCGACAAGACGCTGCTGCTGCGCTCACCGGAAGGAGCGCTGGAGATCGACAACGACTGGGTGATCGCGATGACCGGTTATCACCCCGACTACACATTCCTGGAGCGCCTCGGCATCACGTTCGCCGACGATCCCTTCCGTACCCCCGTTTATGACGATGCGACGTTCGAAACAGCGCGGCGGGGAATCTACATCGCCGGTACCGTGTGCGGCGGATATCAGACCAACCGCTGGTTCATCGAGAACGGCCGCTTTCACGCACGGCTCATCGCTGCCCACATCGCCGGCCGGCGCGCCGAGCCGATTCACTTCGAGCAGATTCACTGGAAGACGCAGGAATGAACCCTCAATCCCTGATCCCTGATCAGGAATCCCGGTCAGATCCGCCGTGCGAGAGAGTGCTCGCGCAGAGCACGCACGGATCTCGCGCAGAGATCGCGGAGGATCGCAGAGATCCCGGGACCGCGTGCGTTCGCCACGGCCGGCCTGCGGCCGGCCGCAGGGAGGGGGAGAGATCCACAAATACAAGTGGCACGGAACGGTGCTCCACTTCTATTTGCGGATCTCTCCACCTCCGTGTCGCGCGAAGCGCGACGTGGCGAACGCACGACCCTCCGCGTCCTCGGCGCGAGATCATCGCTCCGCTGCTCGCCCGGGATCTGACCAAGTAGTGGATCGGGAAGATGAGAGTTTTTGGGCCAAGTCCCGCGGGTTGGCATCAG
>JBKPTT010000256.1:0-7721 GCA_046735635.1 Acidobacteriota bacterium
AGTTCACACAGCACCTTGCCGTCGAGAACTTCATCGCGGAGTTCGACGGTTTTCTGGGCCACTGGAGCGCGAACAATTTCTATCTGTATCGATTCCAGGGGAAGACGATCTCCCAACTGCTGCCGTGGGACAAGGACCTCGCGTTCTGGGATGCCAAGTACGATCTCTTCCAGAACGTGGGCGACAACGTGCTTGCCTCGCGCGTCCTGAACATCCCGACGTACCGCCGGCTGTACCTGGAGACGCTGATGGCGTGCGCGGCGGCGGCATCGGAGCTGACCGACTCCGAACAGCCGCAGAAAGGCTGGCTCGAGCTGGAGGCGGAGCGCGAGATGGCGCAAATCCTCGAAGCAGGGAGAGCGGACGAGAACAAGCGATTCACGAGCGAACGGTTCGAAGACGAACTGGCGAAGGTGATGCGATTTGCGCGGGAGCGCGCGCCATTTGTCGCCAGCGAAGCCTCAAAAGAGCTTGCGCGAATGGCTGGGGTAACTGTAAAGTAGTGACATCACCCCAGCAATTCGCACGACTTCTTGAATTCCCGAATAGTCGCCTCGATCTGTCTGTGTGCCGCCGCACTGATTCCGGCGTGCGGTGGTTCAACCAATATCAGTCCGTCTGCACCAACCACTGTTGAGCCAGGCGTCCCCTCGGCACCGCCTGCTGCTCAGGTGTCGGTTCCCGACGCCATCTTTGCCGGCGCCGGCGACATCGTCCGGTGCGACCAGCCCGAACCGGAACAGACCGCGGCGCTTCTGGACCGAATCGCCGGAACCGTTTTCAGCCTGGGAGACAACGTGTATCCGAGCGGCACGGCAGCGCAGCTCGCAAAATGCTACACGCCCAGCTGGGGACGCCACATTGCGCGGATGATCACGACACCAGGCAATCACGACTGGGACGTGTCGGCCGGCGCGCCGTATTTCGCGTACTTCGGCGCCGCAGCCGGTCCTTCCAGTCTCGGGTACTTCAGCACGACGGTCGGCGCATGGCACGTCGTGTCATTGAACAGCAACGTCGCGGCGGGTCCCGGCTCCCCGCAGTACGAGTGGCTCAAGGGCGACCTCGCACAGTCCTCCGCCGAATGCACGCTGGCGATGTGGCACCATCCGGTCTTCAGCTCGGGCCAGAACGGCAACTCTTCTCAGATGCGCGAGGTGTGGCGGCTCCTGCATGCGGCCGGCGCCGAGATCGTTCTCAACGGGCACGATCACGACTACGAGCGCTTTGCGCCGCAGGACGCCGACGGGCGGATGGATCCATCCGGCTTGCGCGAGTTCGTCGTCGGCACTGGCGGCGCGGCACTGTATGATCGCGCTCACCCGCAGTCCAACACCGAGATGTGGGAGAACCACACGTTTGGCGTGCTGAAGTTGACGCTCAAGAGCGGAAGCTACGACTGGCAATTCGTACCGATCGAGGGGCAGCACTTCAGCGATTCGGGATCAGGGCAGTGCAGTCCGGCGCGCCGTGCCGGTCTGAATTAGACGTCGCAAGGATTGCTTGCGCGTTGGTGGTCTCGACGGACCTCACCGGCACGCTCTTCGACCTGCTGCGGAAATCCTGCGTTCACCGTGCTCAGCCTCGCTGGCGTGGCAAATCGGGGATGCTGGCCTGCGGCGACCTTGAGCGGCGTGACGGCGGAGTCTGTAAATCGGGCCCGGAGGCGAACCGATCGCCGTCGCCGCTGTTTCGCCGCTGACGCGCGGTCAACCCGGACATGCAACCGATGGTTGGCTGTCGCACGGCCCTCCCGCCAGGCGACGGCGCAGCGTGAGGTACGCGCCGGAGGGCACGGTGAAGGACCGAAAGGGGTGGCAACGTGTCGGAAAACAGGGCCAACTATGGGGCGCGCCGGTTCAGCCAGTAATAGAGAGGCAGGCTGAAACCGAGGCCGCCCATGAACGACAGCAGGACGAACCATGGCCACCCGACCCGTCCGAGCGGATGCTTCGCGAAATAGACCGTCAATATGGCGAGCGCGACCGCCACGTCGAGGATGAACGCGAGCGCAAGCCGGTCCTGAAGGACCGGTCCGAGCCCCTGGTATTCGTTGAGCAGCCAGTAAACGAATATCCCGTTCGGGACGAGCAGTCCGAACGCGGCGACGAGCAGCAGGGCCATGACAACTCCTCGCGTCTGTTCGCGATAATGCGCAATCTTCGCCCGGCTTGGCACTTCCGCGCGAGCGCATTTCGCCGGGGCAGCGCATCCGAGGTAGAATAGCGGTTCACGTCTTAGTCGGGGCGTGGCTCAGCCTGGTAGAGCACTCGGTTCGGGACCGAGGGGTCGGTGGTTCGAATCCACTCGCCCCGACCATTTCACATACGGCAGTCGCGTGAATCAGGCCCAGGTCCCACGATCGGACCCGCACGACGTGCTCACGTCCACCTGTAACAACACACAATTGGAAAGCAATGAGGTCGCTGCGTTTGCCTACGACAGAACTCTGAAATCCGAACTCTGCAATCTGACATGTTCAGGACGGATCCCGACGCCAACGAGACGCGCCGGGATCCGCCGCAGCACTGGGAACCGCTGGAGTAGGCGCATCGCGACCGGCGCCGTGACTGCGCCGCGATGCTCGAGCGCTCTTCTCAAAAACCGATCCTGAATGACCAGCTGGCCGCGCTGAATCAGCCGCGTCGGGAGCTCGCGCCGACGCTGGACACGCGCCAAATCATCGTCGGACACGTGGCCTGACGCGAGCCGCGCCGCGAGGATGTTGGCCGCGGCGACGGCGTCCTGAATCGCGAGGTTGATCCCGACGCCGCCGACCGGCGACATCGCATGCGCCGCGTCCCCGATGCACAGCAGTCCGGGCTTGTGCCACCTTCGCAGCCGGTCGACGACGACGGTCAGCAGCTTGATCGCGTTCCAGTCGCGCAGCTCCTCCACGCGATCGCCGAGAAACGGCACGAGCGAGCGGATGCGGCCGCGGAACGCCGGCAGTCCGCGCGCGTGGATGTCGTCGATTCCACCTTTCGGGATCACCAGCGCGCACTGCCAGTAGTCGTCGCGGTCGATCATCACGAAGACGATGCCCGCCTCGAGGTTGCCGATCAATCCTTCAGGATCCGCCGCCGTCCGCGAAATCCGCATCCACAGGACGTCAATCGGCGCGCCGAAGTTCTCGACGACGAGGCCGGCCTTTGCGCGCACGTCCGAATGCCGGCCGTCTGCGCCGACGACGAGGTCGGCATCGATCGCGATCGTTCCGTCGGGCGTCGTTGCGACGACGCCGCGTACGCGGCCGTTCGACTCACGGAGCGCAGTGACTTCGGCCTGCATGACCAGGCGGAACGTAGAGTGCGCGCGCGCCTGCGATGCTACGAAGTTGAGGAAGTCCCACTGCGGCATCAGCGCCACGAACTTGCAACGCGTCGGCAGGTGCGAGAAGTCGGCGAGCGTCAGCGTCTCGCGTCCAACGCGGCCCGTGATTTCGCGAATCTCGCGGTGCGGTCGCTTGAGGAACTCTTCGAGGACGCCCAGCTCGTGCAGGAGTTCGAGCGTGGAGGGATGGATCGTGTCGCCGCGGAAATCGCGAAGAAAGTCCCCGTGCTTCTCGAGGACAACGACCGTCACGCCGGCACGCGCCAGCAGCCAGCCCAGCATCATGCCGGCGGGACCGCCGCCCGCGATCGCGCATTGGAGGTGCACGACCGCAGTCTAATTGAGAGAGGCACGTCCCGGTTCGCCTCCGAAACAGCACGTTGTATTCCGCCTGTTCCATCACGACAGCTCGCTGCGGATTGACCTATTGCACACGACACGTGTATTGCGTAATCAGGGTGATTCTGTCGTTCCCGGGCGCGACGTCGGCCGATCTGTTCCGCGATCGAAACACGCGGGCCGCTCGACGAATGCCACGTGTGTTGGGGCGCGCAGTTCAGCGGAAGCTCAGACTGATTGATGCGGCCGCACGGCTAGATGATCTCGTCGTGGCGCCATCTTCTCACCCTCGAGCACGCGGGCGACAACCCGGAGCCGCTCGTCCATGACGTGACACTCCTTCCAAGGCATGCCCCCCTCCTGTGCTGGTGGGGCAAAGTGTCACCCATGTGTCCGGAATATCGTGTTACCTATGTCTCAGGAAGGACACTCAAGATTCATTCGGTTTTTGCCGTGGCATCACGGTTGCTGTGGTGCCGTATCTGTCCTTCTTGAGCACAATCCGAGCACAGTCTCCCAAGTCTCGGCGGCCCTACTCTTCCGGCTCGATGTCCTGAACGCTTCCCTGTATCCCTTGTCTGGCACCAACGTTGTCAAGTCAACATCAGGGTTCGACACGCTCGCTCGCAGGACCGAAAAGAACACTGACGTGACCTGCTCGACTCTCGGGCGACTTCCTGACCTCGAGACGGGCTTCTGGGAACTGCGGATATGGCTGTAGCGCGTCAGTCCAGATACTTCACGAACACGACCTCGTTGCGCTTTTCGTTGTACAGCAGCTCGTCGACGATCGCACGCACGGTCAGAATCCCGAATCCACCCGGTCGCAGCCCTTTTTCCTCGCGCACGATCGCGTGCGCCGTCGGATCGTCTTCCGGCTGGCCGATGGCGGCGTGCAACAGCCCCTCCACATTGAAGCCGGGACCAGGATCGGCGATGCGATAGAGCAACATGCGTCGTGCCTTGAGGAACGCGACCCGCACGGTGCGGGAAGGGTCAAGCCCTCCGCCCCATTCGATCGCGTTCATCAGCAGTTCCCGAAACGCATAACCTGTCGACTCCCGAACGTCGACCGCTAGATCGCCTTCGAGTTGCGTCATAAAGCTCTCGATTCGATCCACCACCGCCCGCTCGCACGGCACCAGCAACTCGACCCAGTCCGGTCGCGCTGACACCACTTCAATCCTGGGCGCCACTGCGGTCTGGGCCAGCACCTCGCGGAGGAGCTCGACGAGCGCCTGTGGCTCGACGGGCTTCGCGACGTACCGCCACGCCTGTTCGCGAACCACTTTGAGCAGCGTTTCCGGCGTGTCGTCCGCGGTCATCACGACGACTTTGGGCCGCGCCCCTTCCTTGGGCAGTGCGGCCAACACGTCCAGTCCGTTCATCTTCGGCATCCACACATCGAGCAGCATCAGATCGTAGGAGCCTGCGCGCAGGCATTCCAACGCTTCTTCTCCGTCCATCGCCGACGCGACAGTGAACCCGGCGGCCTTCAGCGTCTCCGCAAGGAAAAGACACGTGGACCGGTCATCTTCGACGATCAGGATGCTGCTCATCGTCCTGCCTTCCTCCGCCGCCGGCGGTGTGCGGACGTGCGTCGCGGATTGCTGGCACGGCCGAGCGCCCGCCGGAGGCGCGGCATCTCGCGGGTCAGCAGAGCGTACGTGACTGCTGACTCATGGAGATCCCCGTTCTTGCCCTGAAACTCGAGTCGACGCGCGGCTTCGACCACCGGACCCGCGGCGAAATTTGCCGCGGCTCCCTTCAGCGCATGCGCGGCCTGACGGAGCGCCTCTCCGTCGCCCATGTTGATGGCGCGCCGCATGGCTCGCATCCGGGCGGGGCAGTCACCGAGAAACAGACGCACCATCTTTTCGAACAGTCGCGCGTTATGACCCAGCCTCCGACGAAAGACGCGCTCGTCGAAGGCGGGCCGCCCCGGTCCGTTCGGCGCGACGGCCGCCGCCGCGGGGACGGTTCCGGGCGCTGCAGCGGGCGGCACGACTTGGTCGATGACGCGGGCCAGCTCGACGGCGTCGATCGGCTTCGTGACGTACCCGTCCATGCCCGCCTCCAAGTACCGTTCGCGGTCGTCCTGCAACGCGTGCCCGGTCAGCGCCACGATCGGAAGGTGCGTCCCGGAGGCGCGCTCCGCGTCGCGGATTGCGGCCGTGGCCTCGAGTCCGCCCATCTCCGGCATCTGCAGGTCCATCAGCACGAGATCAAACGCCGCGCGCCGAGAGCGCGCGAGCGCGGCGAGCGCCGCGCGGCCATCCGCGGCGGCCACCACGTGATGCCCCAGCCGCTGCAGGATCTGCCTCGCCACCTCCCGGTTCACCGGATGGTCCTCGGCGACGAGGATCCGCAGCCCCGTCATGCGGGCCGTCGGGGGGGGAGGCGGCTCGGCCTTCACCGTGCCGGTCAGCGTGAGGCGATCCAGTTCCAGTGGACACCGGTGTTCCGCGGCCCGCTGATCGGCAAATTCGAGCGCCATGCGCAGCGTGTCCATGAACTCGTTCACCTTGATGGGCTTGGTGAGGTACCGGAAGAAGCCTGCTTCCCGGCCCTTTGTGATGTCGCGCGGCATGGCATTCGCGCTAAGAGCCACGATGGGGATGTGCGCAGTGACGGGGTCGTCGCGCAGGATTTTCATCGCCTCGATCCCGCTGATGTCAGGCAGATTGACGTCCATCAGGATCATCTCCGGCTGGCAGGCGCGCGCGCGCTCGATGCCGAGAGTCCCGTTCACCGCGGTCAGTAGCCGCAGATCGGGGCGGCGCGCGATAAGTTCCTCAACCAGCTTCAGGTTTGCCGGATTGTCCTCTACGCAGAGCAGGGTCCGCAGCCGCGCGCCGTGCGGCACGTGCGGCGGGACGTATGCCGTAGCTTCGCCTTCTTCAACGGCAAGTTGCGGTGGAGCAGCCGAAATCAGTTCGATCCAGAACACGCTTCCCGTCCCGAGGGTACTGTCCACGCCGATTGCGCCCCCCATCAGTTCGACCAGGCGCTTGGTCACCACGAGGCCGATGCCCGTGCCTTCCTCGGCTCCGGCCTCTTGTCCAAGACGATTGAACGGCTGGAACAGCTGCGCCAGCTTTTCCGGACGTAATCCCGCACCGGTGTCCGTGAAGTTGATGCGAATGCGGTCCGGGGCGATCACGGTGTAGTCCACGACGACCGTTCCCTGCACCTTGTTGTATTTGATCGCGTTGGAGAGCAGGTTGATGAGAATCTGCTTCAACCGAGTCCGATCGGAACTGACGAAGCAGGGGTGGTCGAACTCCGGGAAGATCATGCTGATGCCACGCTGCTGCGCCTGCGGCTCCATCATCGCCCGGCACTCGAGCATGACGTCGTCCAGCGACACTGATTCGCCAGACAGCGAGACCATTCCGGCCTCGATCACCGCGAGATCGAGGATTTCGTTGATCAGGTTCAACAGATGCCATCCCGCAACAAGAATCTGCGCAATGCTTTCTTTCTGGGAAGGCGTCGGCGATTGGGGGTCGGACTCCATTAGCTGGGCAAACCCGAGGATCGCATTGAGCGGGCTGCGCAGCTCATGGCTCATGCTGGACAGAAAATCCGATTTGGCGAGGTTCGCTTGCTCCGCCACGGACTTGGCGCTCTCCAGCTCGACGTTCTTTTCGAGGAGGACCTGATCCAGACGATTACGCTCGGTGACATCGCGCGCGGCGGCGAAGACGCCCTGCAGAGTCCTGTCTCGGTCGTAGAAAGTGGTCGCGTTGTAGGACACCACGGTTTGCTTGCCGCCCCTGGCGCGCGCGGTGAGTTCGTAGTTGGTGACGTTCTTTTCGCTGAGCACCTGCTTAATAGCCGCCTCGGCTCGCTCCGGATCGGTAAAGTAGTTCTTGAACGGCGCGCCGATCAGCTCGTCACGCGTACAACCGGTGAGCGCCTCCATCTGCTTGTTGACGTCGGTAATGATGCCGGACGGATCGGTGGTCATCAGTGCGTCGATGTTGGATTCGATGAGCGAGCGCGTGTAGAACTGCTGGTCGCGCAGCCGCTGATCGAGCTTTTTC
>JBKPTT010000257.1:0-7377 GCA_046735635.1 Acidobacteriota bacterium
TCATCGAGCCGGCGATCGCGTTGAGCATCGTTTTCGTCGGCGCGGACAATCTCGTGCGCGGCGGCGGCCGTGATGTTCGCGCGCTCATCGCGCTCACCTTTGGTCTCGTGCACGGCTTCGGCTTCGCCAACGTGCTGCGCGAGTTCGGCCTGCCGCGCGAAGCGCTCGGCTGGTCACTGTTCTCGTTCAATGTCGGCGTCGAGATAGGTCAGCTCTTCATCGTCCTGCTAGTGGCGACGGCGCTCGCGGTGCTGCGCAGACGCAACGAGGCCATCGGGATGCGCGTCGCCTATGCCGGCTCTCTGGTCGTCATCGCGGCGGGAACGTACTGGTTCGTTCAACGCGTGTTCTTCCCGGCGGGCATCTGACGACTTCGTTAACACTCCGGACGGCGGCGCGCGTTATCGCATCCACCTCAGGTTGATGTGGTCGATCGCGATCTCGTTGGCGCCAAGACTATAGATGATCAGGGTCGCCGGATTGTCGGCGGTCAGCTCGCAGGGTACCGTCACGTCTCCGAATGCCGCCGGCAGTTCCCTAGTGGTGAAGTCGCTCATACATGCCGGGCGGCCGTCGAGCTGAAGGACGACGAAGCGCGCAACCGGCGTCTGCAGTGACGCGGCCGGTGTTATGCTGCGTGCGCGGATCGTGACCTTCATGTGACCCGCGGGTAGATACTCATCGGCCAAGATCGCCACAGCTCGGACGCCTCGACGGGGATCAGCCACACGCACCGGCCGCTGCGATATGGGATCGATGGCGTTGGCGGCACCGACGCCGTCGAGATCCGCGGCATCGAGCGAGATCGTCAGCGGCCACGACTGAAATTGCATCGCAACGGCTAGTGTCAACAGGACAGCGAGCGATAGCACCATCGCCGGCGCTGCTAGGACGGACCGCGCGCGCCGCGCGAGCGCGGCTACTGGTCCACTCGCAAGGATGTAGGCGACAGGCAGGGATGGCACCGAGAAACGGAACGACGCCAGCGTGATGATGTAGATGACCATCACCGCCGCCAGCACCGCGGGAAACAACCACCAGCGTTCCCACTCCGTGCGGGTCCAGAGCGCGAGCGCGATCAGCACCGTGAGTAGCAGCGCGCCGCCGCGGGCCCACGGTTCAATCCAGGCCAGCGGCACGAGCCCGGCCGTCGCTCGCCATACCCACACCGCCGCCGGACGCGGCACGTTCCAGCCATCGCGCAGCACGCCCCAGAAGTAAAGAATCTTGCGGACAGTCAGCTGCAGCTCGCGCCCCGGATACGCGAGCGCAAAGCGGACGCCCGCCGGTTCGCCGGTACCTACGAGGGGCGCGTTGAATGTGCCATTGGCGAGCGGGTTATGCCCAAGCTCGATAACGATAGGCCCCTGGTCAGAAATAGTCACCAGCTCGCCTTTGCGCGCGCTCTGAATCGCGGACCACGCCAGCGATGGAACGGCCGCGAGCACAACAATCGTCGCGCCGGCCGCGAACGCCATGCGCGCGCCTGCCATCGTGCGCGTGCGCACCGTCACCCATAGGCCGATGGCGATCACCGCCACCGCGAATGGTTCTCGCGTGATGACGAGTACTGCTGCGAGTAGCGAGGTGATCAACGCGCGCTGCCACAACGCACGCAGGGTTGCCGCCTCCGTCGTTCTGATCGCAAGCGCGAGAGTGCCGCAGAGCAGAGCCGCTGTGAACATCTCGTATTGCAGCACACCGACGTATCCGCGGAAACCCGGAGACATCGCCACCAGCACCGCCGCCGCCCATCCGGAAGCGGAGCCAAAGGCGCGCCGCGCGATCCACACCGACAGGAGCAGCACCACAATGAGTGCCGCGAAGTTCAACAGCTTGCCGGCGACAAGAGAAGGTCCGGTGACGGTATAGAGAAGAGCGAGCGCCGTGATCCATCCCGGTGGATGCCGAACGGGCAGTTCGTTGCTCGACCACGTCGTCGCGAGTCGGCGCGCGGCGCTGTCGTAGGCGTCGGCATCCGCCTGCAGGTTTGGCAGTACTGAGATGCGATCCGGATACTTGAGCAAATCGTGCAGCGGAAGATGTAACCCCCAAAGGATCACGCCGACCAGCAGCAACCGGACGATCCATAGCGAGCGCGTGAGGGAAGTCACCGGCAATACCGACAGCTTATTCTGATTGCGTTTTGGGATCGGCTGGCGCGCGCGATTCCATCCTGGATGCCGTCGGACTCCCGCCGTTGTTGCGGGAGTCCGGCTAGAGAGGTAAAGGAAGCGTGTCTAGCTCACTGACAGCAAGTTTCGCTGTTCCAAATCGCCGCATTTGGCGCGCCGGCGGTATACACCACCAGGTTTCCATCCGACTGCACGACTAGATACGCACCCGGACTGTACTCCGTGGCGGTCCACCAGACCGGCGCGCCGTTGCCGTTGTAAATGACGAAGTTGCCATCACCTTGCATCACCGCTTGACCCGGATTGTTGTCGTTGGTACCGCTCGACCAGATCGGCTCCCAAGACGAGTTGTAGAGAACCAGGTTGCCGTCACCCTGATAGGCAAGGTGGAACCGCCCGTCGCTCGACGTCAGCAACTCGTTCTGCGCGAGCGACTGTCCTGGCGCCAGCATGTCCGGGGGTCCTTGTTGGATGGACTGATTATGCAGATACATATCGCGTAACCAGCTTTTCTGATCCGGGTAGTAGCGCACTCCTTTGGCGTAGTCGGGGACTGCGGCAGGTTGGCTGCCGTCAGGACCGTAAGCGAACCAGGCCAAGCCAAAGAATCGTGAATGGGACTGCGCCAGCGAGTACCACCAGTTCAATTGACAATTCGATGGCATGGGCCAACCGTCACCGTTGCCGGGCTCGAACGGATGGCTGCCGCTCTCGAAGGCCTGGCCGATGATCAAGATAGGTTGCCAGTACTTGGTCAGCGCGAGATTGTATTTCGACACGACGTCGTCAGCGAACTTCTGTTGCATCGTGGCGTTGCAATCGGTTGTGTAGCCCACGTGTTGGCCGCCCATATAAGCGTCGAGGCCAAGCATGTCGAGATTGCGCGGAGCGGGGTGGTAGGCATTAGCATCGTTAGGGTTGTACTCGTCATCCCAGAAGGTGTCGACACCTAGTACAGCTTTCCCAGGAAACTTCGTCTTTATCGCAGCGATCACATTTGCCAGCTTGCTTACCATTAGATCTCGGCGAGCCTTCCTCCAACACATTGAGCCGTCCGGATGTTCTGGGTCGCAAAGGTTCCCAACTGTCTGCTCATTAAGCACACTGAAGGTTTGCCATCCGGCGGGGTAACCATCCGTGACACCGGTATTCCATTCTTCGCCAGGCACAAATGCGATGACGTTATCCAGGATATGCGCGTTGTTGAGCTCGTCGTATACGTCGTTCAAGTAGTTCTGGAAGCTATCCGGATTGGAATTTATACCGAACGGGTCGTTTAACCGCAGTTCGGTAATGTTTAGATAGGCAATCAGTTTCATGCCCGCGCTGTCATATTGATCGCCAATGGTCGTGTTGTACACCGTGGTATCTGGACTCATAACGGCGAGGTTCGCGGACCCACTGACCTCGTTGATGTAGTTGAAACCCCATTCGCCGACCTCGATGTCGTAATAGCCAAAATACGGCACCTTTCGGATGCTGCTCCACGAGTCCGAGGGATCGGTCAACACGATGTTCGTCGCCGGACCGAATAGACCGTAGTATCCGAGCCAAAGGGTACGGAGTCGGTTGGGTTTCCCTTCCGGAGCGGACGCCGTGTCTTCGTTCATGAGCAATGGAATGTTGTTGAGATCATAAATAAGCGTTCCATTCCAGTAGACATGAAGCCAGCCATCTGAGGCGACGGTGCTCACGGCGTCATCAGTCGATCCATTTCTCCACGTCATGGCGAATTGTTGCCATTGGTTTTCCGTTGCAGCGCGTGTGAATGGGTAGCTGTCGACACCGACCCAACGCACCCCGGACGCCGAGTTGGCGTCATACACGGGATACTGAAGATCGAATGTGCCATGGTCGCCGCCTCCCGACTGCCAGTAGACGTTCGCTCCAAGTGAGAGGCCGCCATCTTTCCAGTAAAGGCTCCGGCTCAGAACCAATAGTGGGCTGTAGAACATCTGATTCCACGCCGCCGTTGTCCACTTGTACTTGACGCTCACGCAGCCTTCTGTTGCGTCCCACCAACTCGGACCGCCAGAGGGATCGGGAAACGGTCCGAACCCTCCAAACACGACGCCTGCCGTTTGGTAGTCTTCGCCGTAGGTCGTACCCGCGGGATTGAAGTCGACCACGTTCTCACCATTCGGACCGCTTCCGGTAGTTACCGTGACGGATTCAGTCGCCGCCAGTTCCCGGTACATCGGATCGACGGGATTAGTTCCAGCCCACGCTGTGTTCTGGTAATACAGGCTGCTTTGGCCAGTGTTCGGCATCGCATTCGGGGCTACGCCCGCCTTCCAGTTTTGCTGGTAGGCGAGCGGGTGTGTTGGCGTCGCGGTGCAGCCATTTTCGTAGCCGCTCTGTGCCATCGCAGGCTTCGCAATAATCAGCGCGCCGAGTAGGGCAAGCGCACAACGCGTCGCGTGGGTTCGCAGTTTCATTGTGATACCTCCATACCCACGGAGCCACCCAAGTCAACTGTGGGCTTGCGTCTCGTGGGCGAATGTCGGCGTCGAACTAACCTAAGACTGGGACGTGAACTGGAAGCGATAGCTAGGAAGGAGCGCGGCTATCGTGCGGCAGGCACTTGGCGGGAACAACGAAGATCTATGGCCTATTTGTGCTATTCATCGTCAACCCGCGTCACGTCGCTGAGTTGGCAACTGACGCGCGACGTCTGTATGTGACAGCAGTGACGCCGCGTAGTCGTTTGAAATGGCGACCGAGCTGGTTCGAACTGGTGTATCCCACGGCCGCGGCAACTTCTTTAACGCTCAACCGAGTCTCCTTAAGTAAGGTCTCCGCGGCATCGACCCTTCGGTTGTGAACATGGGCGTAGAAATTAAGGCCGGTGGAACTCCTCAGCAGTCGAGCCGCATGCCAGACTGACAAACTCATTTCGGTGGCCAAGTCTCGGCGGCTGAAGGACGGCTCCTTGAAACGCAAATCGATCAACCGGAGGCCGCAACTCACGCGGGCATCCTCTGTAGCCGCAGTTCGTGGCGCCGTTAAATTCACTAGGGCCAGTGAGCAGCACTTAATCAAATCCACTAGTTCTGGACGCCATTGATCAGAGGTCGGCTTCGAAGCCGCCCATGCCATGAACGCGTTTGCGATGTCGGGGCGGTTGCCGAGACCGGTGGAGTAAATCAGCCGCCCAACCACATGTCCGACTAGCCCACATATTAACAATCGCTCGGACGGTTTAGCCGCTGCCGGCAGTCGGTTAGCGAGCGCGTTCAGGTCGTCGATCAAAGCTGCGGATGGGCCCAACGCCAAACGGCCAGCAAGGACTTGAGAATGCGAGACCAGCAATTCCAACATGATCTCCACCTGAGCTCATGCGCGACCTCTGGGTCGCTCCGAGAAGCATGATGCAACTGCGCCGCCGAGGCGGTCGTGTCAGGTTAAGAATGGCGGAGGGAATGCGCAGGATAGAGTGAGCGCGTTGGCGAGTCAAGTCAGCAGATGGCGCGTTTGCGCGCGTGCGTAATTTGTGTGAAGCGGGTGATCGTGCATGTGTGAAAGCGGACCTGAAGGTCCGCACCGACGCTCTCCTCTACGATGGTCCTCTGAGTCGGTCGGCAATCATCGACACGGCGCGGTTCGCAGCATCAATCTTCCCGCCCATCGTCAGAAATCCGTGAATCATGCCGGGAAGCACCTGGTATTCGACGGGCACGCGCGCGCCCTGCAGTCGACGCGCATAGGCTGCGCCTTCGTCCACCAGCGGATCGAGTTCCGCCGCGATGATGAGCGCCGGCGCGACGCCATGTACCCACGGCGCGAGCAGTGGCGAGCCGCGCCAGTCTTCACGCGCGGCGTGTGTCGGCGCGTATTGAGCGATGTACCACTGCATACCTGCGCGGGTCAGGAGGTAGCCTTCGGCAAACGTGGAGTACGATTCGCTCTGCGCGCGCAGATCCATGACGGGATAGATCAACACCTGCTGCGTGAGGCGCAGCTTTCGCGAATCGCGCGCCATCAACGCGACGACCGCAGCTAGCCCTCCGCCCGCGCTGTCGCCGCCGACGGCGATGCGCTTCGCATCGATTCCGAGCTCGGCGGCATGTGCCGTCACCCACATCGTCGCGCTCCACGCATCGTCTACGGCTGCAGGAAATCGATGCTCGGGTGCGAGACGGTAGTCGACCGCGATCACCACGACGTTGGCTTGAGCCGCGATCTGTCGGCAGACCACATCGTGCGTTTCAAGATCGCCCACGACCCAGCCGCCGCCGTGGAAGAAGACGAAACCCGGCAACAGGCCATCGCCTTGTCGATAGACCCTCACCGGAACTGTACCCGCCGCGAGGTCGCGGACATCAGGGAGTGACGGCACGGGAGGTCGGAGCGTCGCGCGTACTTCGCGGTATTGTTTGCGCGCTTCAGCGGGAGAGATGCGATCGATTGGAGGAGCGTTGAGGCTCGCGAGGTAACTCATGACGTCGCGGGCCTGAGGATCGATTGCCAGGATCACATCCAGCGCCGGTACCAGACGATCGAGACCGCGCCGAAGTGATCCCAGGCGTCGCGGCCGAAGGTCTGGCGCATCCGATGGCTGACGCGCAACGCAACCTCCGGCGTCAGGCGATATCCGAGCGTCTGCTCGGTGCTGGTGAAGTTCTGCTCGATTCCCACTATCGTTGGCAGCGTCGTCTGAATGCGCTCAACACGTCCCGCGACGAACCATCGTGGCGCGAGCGCCTGCGCGCCCTGAAGATACCAACCCGACGTCGACCGGGTTCCCAGGCTCGTGTCGAGCGCGTCATACACGATTTCGCTCGTCAGACTTGTGTGACGGAATGCCAGCTCCATCTCGACGTTGACGATGTTGGCAGAGCGATCCTCGGTGAGTGCGGGACTCTCGCCGGCGCGCAGCCATCCGCCATGTGTCAGGGCCGCGCCGACGCGGAAGCCGACGAACGGCGTAACGCCGCCGCCGATTACGACGTTGGTGAACCGCGGTGGATTGCCCCCGAAGAGCGGCGGGTTCGGATCCCCGAACACGCGGCGCAATCGCAACGGCGACGTATCGATCACCGCCACACGCGCATCCCAGTGTGTGGCCGATGCGGTGGCCTGCGCGCCCAACGGGTAGATGCCGCTCAACAGGTTCACGCGCGGGCCGCGTACTTCTAGCGACGGGATCGACGTGAACAGCTCCGCGGGTTGCGCAATCGTCGGATTCATGTGCGGCCGCAGTGTGAGGTTCGCGAGGCCGACGGGTGAAGGAATGTATCCG
>JBKPTT010000258.1:0-29057 GCA_046735635.1 Acidobacteriota bacterium
GTGCTGTACGCCCTGACCCACTGACGTCGAGCCGGCTCAGCGTCGAGTCCGTCATGTAGTAGATCGTGCCGTCCGGAGCGATGGTGAGGGTGCGCAGCGGTCCCACCTTCGGATCGAAGAGCGTCTGGACATCTTCGACGCGCGTCTGGTCGGCGGGATCGACCCGCACCCGAAGAATCGACCCATCCTGCGAGGCGACGAGCGCATTGCCGCGCAGCGCCGGAACCGCCTCGCTCGTGTAAAACGTCAACGAACCGACCGGCCCGCCCAGATCCTGGCGCCCCTCGACCGACGCGCGCACCGGTGGCGGCGTCACCTGGATTGCGCTCAGATAGCCGTCAGTGTCGCTGTTGCCCGCGACCCAGAGCACGTTCGACGCGGGATCCCAGTCGAGGCCCCGCGCGCTTTGAACGCCGCTCGCGATCGCAGGATTCGGCGCCGCCGTGTCCTGGGGCGTCGTGCCATCAGGGTTCAGGCGCACGAGAAAACCGCTGCGGTCCGACCCTCCATAGAGCACGTACAGTTTGCGATCCGGGCCGAAACGGACGACCGCGGACGCGTTTTCAGCTGGTGTCGGCGTCGAGGTCTGATAAACGACCGCCCGCTCGCCCAATTGACCCGCGACTTCACGGTACCGCACCACCTGGAGCGTCGCGCCACCGTCGCGCGGAACCGCGTGCACAGCAAACATGGTGTGGCTGCGCTCGTAGTCGGGATCGGGCGTCAGCGACAGCAGGTGTGGACGGTCCGCAGGATCGGCCGGAGCCGGCCCCGTGTCGCTCGTCACGACACCGTCGCTGGTGAACATCCGCACCGTTCCGCCTCGCTCCGCGACGAGGAGCGTTCCCTTGCTGGTGACGGCCGCATCGACCGGCATCTTCAGGTCGCGTGCGAGCTCTTGCGCGCGCACCGCGAGACCGGCAGGCGCGCGCTGTGCTGCGGAACGCGCCGTTGCTTGTGCCGGTGGGGCTGCTACGCCCACGACCGTGACCTGCAGCGGCGCGCTGCGTCCGCTCTCCAAGACGTCGTCGCCTGACATCACGAACGTGGCGAGCTGGAGCGTATGTAATCCTGGCGACAGCGGGGGCAAAGGGCCGGTGCACGTGAAGCCGTTGCTGCCGCCGCCCGCCGAACACGAGGCGTCCATGATTTCGACGCGGACACCGTCGATGTACATCGCGTATCGCAACGTCGCGAGCTCGGACGCACTTGCAGCCTGTTGCGTCCAGCGAATGTGTTCATTTCCTGAAATCGTTTCCGCGGCAGAGCTCGCAGCTGAGGAAGAGGGGGACCGCGGTGACGCCCCGCACGCAGCAGCCAACACCGAAAGGATGAGCCAGAGACGCTGCATGGTGGTGCCCCAATGATACGCCTAGTGCGAGGTCGCCTAGCGGCGCGATTCATGCACGGCGCGGTCGGACATGTCGGGCACTCGCATCTTCATCGCCGTCGTCGTGACAGTGGTGATTCACTTTTCGGCGATACAAACGGTCGGTGCGCAGGGGACGCTGCACTCGCGTGTGTATGCCGCTGGGTTCAGTTCGCCGGTTGCCTTCATACAGGATCCGTCGAATCCCGCCGTTCAATTTGTCGTGGAGCAGGGCGGCCGCATTCGCGTCGTTGAGAACGGCACTCTGCAGCCGACCGATTTTCTTGACTTGCGAGGCGCGATTTCCGCGGGAGGCGAGCGCGGATTGCTCGGAATGGTGCTCGCGCCGGATTACGCCACGAGCGGCCGCTTCTTCGTGAACTTCACCAATACGGACGGCAACACCGTGATCGCCCGCTTCGTGCGTGCCACGACTACACCGCCGACGGCGAATGCCGGTTCGCGCTTCGATCTGCGTTGGCCCTCGGGTTTGCGCTACATCGTCCAGCCTTACGCGAATCACAATGCCGGCAATCTGGCATTCGGCCCCGATGGGTTTCTGTACATTGGGCTCGGCGATGGCGGCTCGGCGAACGATCCAGAGAATCGCGCGCAGAATCCAAGAGAGCTTCTCGGCAAGATGCTGCGAATCGACGTCAACGTTCCAGATGCGGACGCAAACGGGTACGTGGTGCCGCCGTCGAACCCGTTCGTGAACGGCGGGCCCGCCGGCGTCCTGCCCGAGATCTGGAGCTTCGGCCTCAGGAATCCCTGGCGGTATTCGTTCGACCTGCCCGCTTCACGCGGCGGCAGCGGTGCGCTGGTGATCGCGGACGTGGGACAGGGAGCTTGGGAGGAAATCGACTACGAGCCGTCAGGCCGAGGGGGACGGAACTACGGATGGCGCTACCGAGAGGGCGCGCACAACAACGTGACCAGCATCGCGCCCGCATATGCGCCGCTCGTCGATCCGGTCTATGAATACGACCATTCGGTAGGGCAGTCGATCACGGGCGGATTCGTGTATCGTGGCACCGCATTACCCGTCTCGTATCGCGGCCGCTACTTCTTTGCGGACTACGTGAGCGGGCGCGTCTGGTCGTTCGCGATTGCGATCGATCCGCGAACCGCCGAGGCCAGCGCCTCGGCCGTCACCGAGCACACCGCCGAGCTCGGAGGAACCACCGTTCTCGGCAACATCAGCTCCTTCGGCGTCGACGCCGCCAGCGAACTGTACGTCGTCAACCACACGGGAGGAACGATCGTACGGATTACTTCGACGGCCACGGCGCCTTCCGCACCAACGAATCTTCGAATCATCAAGTAGGCAAAGGGAAATGCTGATTGCTGATTGCTGATTGCTGATTGAAAAGCAGTGTGGAATGCCGATTACTGATCGAGAAGAACTCACCGAGCGCATTCAGCATTCAGCATTCAGCATTCGACACTCGGCATTCGACATTCGACAATAAATCAGCAATCAGCAATCAACCTTCAGCATTTCTTTTCATCTTCTCGTCCAGACACGCTCTGTGTGCAACGGCACCCCGGCACGGTAACGTCCGTAGTCCTCCGGATCGTAGATGCGGACGTCGTGGTTGATGTCCACCATCGCCGGCCAGGAGAGCGCACCTACGTGACTCGAATCACCGAACTTCCCGACGAAATCGGGCTGCTCCCAGGTTTCGACGAGCAGGTACGGCTTGTAGCCATGCGCGCGCAGGAAGTCGAGCGCGCGATCGAGGGAGTCGGCCGGGAGCCCGCGCCAGAAGAGCGTCAGCCGTCCCGCGTAGAAGCGCACGCTGCCACTTTCCTGGCCGGTGACGACGGCAGCGTTCGCGGGTAGGTGGGATGCAACGTAGTCCCCAGCCAGGCGGAAGCGCCGCTCGAAGTCGCGCAATCCGAAGGTCCCGCGCTCGTTGGTCACTCGCAGCATGAAGACTGCCAGCGCGGCGACTATCGCGAATTCGAAGACGCGCCATCTGGTGTCCAGCCGCGCGGCGAGCGCCGATAGCGCGCATGCGGTCAACGCGAGCATCGCGGGGTAGGCCGGCAGCAGGAAACGCAGGTACCACCAGGCGTCGAACACTTCATAGGGGAGGTAACAAGCAAAGACCGCCGCGACAAACGCCAGTAGCCAGATGCATGTCCGCCGCCGATCGGCGAGGACGGGCGCTCCGAGCGCGAGCAGCACGATCGGCGTTTCAGTCTGGAGCAGCCACAGCGGATAGCGTTGAAGGTTCGGCCAAACGTGGCTCGCGCGGAACAGGAAATCCAGATCACCGTATCCCGATTTGAGGGGCCCGCCGTACATGGTGTTCTGGAGCGCGGCGACGACCAGCGCGAACGGTGCGACTCCTACGGCGAACGCCAGCCACGTGCGCACGACGGCGCGCAGGCCTACGCCAGAGCGCGTGAACACCGCGAGCGCGGCGACAGCGGCGCAGGGCACCAGGTTCGGCCGCACGATCAGGGCCGCTCCGGTGGCGAGGCCGGCGCCGAGAGCCACGGGAATCGAGCGTGTGAATCGATCGGACATCAGACACACGAGCGCTGCAGCCCAGAGCGCTGCGGCGGGGACATCGGACATCGGCTGCACGATCTGATAGAGAAATGCTGGGCTGGCGGCGAGGAGCACCGCCGCGATTGCGCCGGCCCGATCGCCGCCGATTCGGCGGCCGAGAACGAAGGTCCACCACACGGCGAGCGCACCGAGAACAGGAACCACGGTGAACATCGCCGCGCGGCCCGCAATGGTTCGGGCGATCGCCATCAGCAGGGGGTATCCTGGCGGACACATGGGGACGGTCGCGCCCGGCCGTGCATAGGCATGGACGTGCCCGACCGGGATGAACGCCTCAGCCCCGCGGGTCCACGGCGCCTGTGCCGCGAGCGGCTGCTCGTTCACCGCGCGCCACGAAGCGAACAACTCCGCCTGACTGAGGTAGCAGTAGGAATCGGAGCCGCCGGCAACGTAGGTGCCGCGCGCGAATCCGACTGCCGCGGCCGCCGCTGCGGCTGCAATCGCGACGATCCGGAAGAGCGCTCCGGATTTCACAGGGTCACGAGCCGAATCTACGCGCCAGCAGGATGCGCAGTGCCATCCACCCGTCGCGCCATCGCATCTTCTTGCCCGCCGCCTTCGAGCGCGGCTCGAACCGGACGGGCCGCTCGGCAATCCTGTGGCCCGCCCTCAGCAGCCTGGCAGTGATTTCCGGTTCGATGTCGAAACGATTCGCAGACAAGGCAAGGCCGCGTGCGACGTCGCCGCGCATGACCTTGTAGCAGGTCTCCATATCGGTGAGCGAGGATCCGTACAGCAGGTTCGTCACAGCGGTCAGCAGGCGGTTTCCCGCAATCGTCATGAACGGCGCGTCGAGGCGGCTGCCGAGAAACCTCGATCCGTACACCACCGACGCTTCGCCCTGGAGAACCGGGGCGACGAGAAGTCCGAGCTGCGCGGGATCCAGCTCGAGATCGGCGTCCTGGATCGCCACGACGTCGCCGTGCGTGCGCGCGATCCCGAGGCGCACGGCATGCCCCTTTCCGCGGTTCTGGTCGGAGTGCACGATCGTCAGCGCGGGATTGGTCGGAAGCGCATCGAGCACCGAGCGCGTGGCGTCGCTCGATCCGTCGTTCACCACGATGATTTCGCGGGCCGCCGGGAGCTCAATCGACAACAGCCGCTCGAGCACGGCAGCCACGGTGGGGGCTTCGTTGAACACCGGAACGATGATGGAAATGAGCGGCAACGCGGCTCCGCTCACTCGCGAATCGTGAGCTTCGCGATGCGCCCCTTGTCGCCGGCGGCCCATCCCGTTCGCGATGCCGGAGCAAAACTCATCGTGTCGTAGCCGTCGCACTCGATCGACGTCCACGTCCCGCCGTTGTTCAGCGACATGTCCGCTCCGGTTGGTCCGATCGCGAGCAAGGGGCCCCGGCCGTTGTTCGACCACGCGGCGACGGAGCGATATCCGCGCAGCCCGCTGACGACGGTCCACGTCGTGCCGCCGTCGTGCGTGACTGCGGCGTTGTCGTGCGTCTCGTCGGCGCGATTGAAATCGCCACCGACCACGATTCCCTCAGACGCGCTTCGAAACGCTATCGAGAAGATGCCGGCTGACTTGCCTACGTGAACCGGCGCCGTCGAGACCGCCCACGTATTGCCGCCGTCGATCGATCGCAGGACGCGTCCGGCGGTCGTGCCGATCCACACGCGATCGCGCCCGTTGACGGCGACGTTCGTGCCGCTCGCCGCAAACGCACCTTCGCCGTCGAGCGCCGCGGGCAGTCGATGCGGCGGCACGCGATCCCATTTGCGTCCGCCGTCGGGGGTCGTGAACACGACGAACTTGCCGTCCACCGAGTCGCTGAATGCCACGCCGCGTTCCGCGTCCCAGAACGCCATCGCGTCCAGAAACACGTGTGGATCGAGATTGGCGAACTGAAGGTCCCAGCCGCTGCCGCCGTCGATGGTCTTGTAGATGCGCGACGCCTCTCCGGGGCCGATGCTCAGCGCGTAGGCCACGCGGTCGCTGAAGGCATCGATGTCGCGGAAGTCGAGCGCCTCGGCGCCGCGGATCCCGCGCGGCTGCCACGTCGTGCCGCCGTCGGTGCTTCGCAGGATCGTGCCGTTCGCGCCGCTTGCCCAGGCGACGGTGGCGGACACGGCGCTGATTCCACGCAAGCGAGCGGCAACGCCGCTCCTTTGCGGCTGCCATTCGACACGAGGCGGAGCAATTGCGGCGAACGCCGCCAATGCGAGGAGACACAGGCGCGGCACAGGATTCGCAGATACCACGGACTCAGATCGTCTGACGGTCTCGCGTGGTCAGTCCCGCGACCAGCATGGTCACGGCCGTGTAGATCACGACCACGATGACGAGCCAGCGCACCCAGTAGATCGGCATCGACGTGATGATGAACGCGGCGAGGAGGACGCCGGGGATTCCGCCGATCGCCAGGCCGGCGGCGGCACGGAACGCGTAGCTGCCTTCGCGAATGAACTTCAGGCTGCCGACCGGCATCAGGAACGCGCAGGATCCCATCATGATCGGGAAGGCTGCTGTCGGGTTCATCCCGAGCAGGCTGATCAGGATCATGCAGGGCGCGTACAGCCCGATTCCGAGGGACATCAACGCGCCGAGGACGAAGTTCACGGCAATGCCGATCGCGAGGCGCCCGCCCCGGATGCCGAGCGCATCGCCGCCGCCGGGAAACAGGCTCAGCTGCGTCATCAGCATGAGCGCCGCCGCGCCGAGCAGGGCGGCCCCCATCCCGATCTGCACGCGCCGCTTGTCCCACCGGCAGACGACCCCGGCGCCGAGCCACGCGCCAAGGACCGCGGCAGCGATCAGCGAGAACAGCGTGACCATGTCGACCTTGACGAGCTTCGTGTAGATGTACGCCTGCACGACCGTGGGAAGGGTATGGCCGACGTTCAAGGTTCCCGGAATGACACGGTCGGGAACGAGTCGCAGGAAGCGGAAGAGCGCCGTCGTGGTCGCGAAGGAGCCGATACCGAGCGTGTCGAAGAAGTTCGTGAGCGCGCCGATCCCGACTTCGATTCCGTTGGGCGCGCCGACGTTGGCGGCCGGCGATTCGGCGGTTCGCACGCGGCGGACGCCGCCTGCGGCAACGGTCCACCCATAGATGAACGCGGCGGTCAGCGCACCCAGCGCTGTCTGCAGCGCCAGCAACGGGCTCAGTGTCATCTACTGTTCCTTGTCGAGAGTGTCAGGATGATACTCGACTCGGCGTCAGCGCTGCAGCTTCTTCTGGAAATCGGCGTAGGGCACGAGGATGTTCCGTTCGAATGCCTCCCCGAACGCGAGCCCGCGGCCGATGTCTGCCAGCAGCCCGACGACTGCGGGGGCGCCGGCATCTTCGAACAGCGCCTCGACGGCGACCGCGCTCTCGGCGTAGGCGACCGATGCTTCCTTCGGCGTCAGGTCGGCAAACGAACGTTCGAGCCGCGTCAGCGACAGCAGCGACTCCGCGTCGCGGACCTGCTGCTGTTTCCGCGACAGACTTCCCCCTTCGAAATGTACGGCGAGGCCCTCGTCGAGCCAGAACGGCACTCTCCGCGGTGCGATGCTGTGGATGAGCGCGTGCGTGAACTCGTGCCGCAGCACGCGCTCGAATTCCCTCTGGTTCTGAAGCGCGCCGAGCACCGGCACGCGGATGCGGCCGTCGAACGCTCCGCCGGCCCACGCCGGAGACTGCGTGATGTCGCGGAACTGCTCGCGCGTGTACAGAACGACCGTGACGATCTCGGTCGGGTAGGTGTACATCGCGGTGCCGATCTCGTTGTAGGCCGATTCGAGCACCTCAACGGCGCGGTCGGCGAGCTGCGCCTCGGCCGGCCCCTCGAAAAGGACCGTGAAGTGGTTTCCCAGCTTGCGGCCGAAGCCGCTGTGCAGCTCCGCTTCGTTCCGCCAGGCCCGCAGTTGTTTCGTGAGCTGCGGATGGTTGGGCGCGTGCGCGAGTGCCTGTTCGTAAGTCTCGATTGCGGCGTCGATGTCGCCGGCCTGATAGAACACCGCGCCGAGCAGCAGCGAAGCCGCGGTAAGGGCCGGATCGATCTTCAGCGCATCGACCAGGTACCGCCGGGCGTCATCTTCGCGCCCCTGGAGGTGAGCGGCGACGCCTGCCCCAAGCAGCAGCGAGGGCTGGTTCGGCGCGCTTTTCAGCGCCTCGTCGAAGGCACCGGCGGCCTCACGCGTTCGTCCCGCGTTCAACGCATCCCAGGCCTCCCGGGACAGCTCGGCCGCGCTTTTCCGCTGGGCGAGCATGCCTCCGCCGAGTGCCCCCATTGTGAGGATGCATGCGAGGGTGCGGACGAGAGCCTTGTTTCGCAACGTTTCTCAATGCTACGCTGTCTTCTTCTCTTTTCGAGGTGCAAATGGTGAAGCTTCTGTCGATGTGCGCCGGTCTTGGCCTCGTGGCCGTGGCCGCCGCGGTATCGGCGCAGGGTCAGCCCGGGCAGACCCCTGGGGAGCTCAAGGTCGGCGACAAGGCGCCCGACTTTGCGCTGCAGGGTTCCGACGGAAAAATCCACAAGTTGTCGGATTCGAAGGGCAAGACCGTTGTGCTGGCCTGGTTCCCGAAGGCGTTCACCGCCGGGTGAACGGCCGAATGCAACTCGCTCCGTGAGAGCGGGGAGGCCATCCGCAGTTACGACGTGGACTACTACATGGTCAGCGTCGATACCCCCGAGGACAACAAGGCGTTTGCCGAGAAGGAACACGCCGATTTTCCAATCCTCGCCGATCCGGACAAGAAGGTCGCGAACGCGTACGGCGTCATCCCGCCCGACCGTCCTCCAGACCGCCAGTTCGCATCGCGGTGGACGTTCTATATCGGTGCCGACGGCCGCATTCAGGCGATAGACAAGGGTGCGACGGGCCGAGGGATCAATCCGGCCACCGCTGGTCAGGATCTCGTGGCGAAGCTCAACGAGCTCGGCGTCAAGAAGAAGTCGAAGTAGCGCGTCAGCTGATTGGAATCACCGGTGCGATCGGCGGCGCCGGTGATTCCCCTTTGTAAATCACACGCTCCAGGAACAGCCCGGCCGCGGGCGCGGCGAGCCTCGCCGGCATGGCTTTGCCGTCGCTGTTGTCGTCCTCGTTCCTGACGTCGAGGAGCCGCGCGGCGTCTCCCGCGGCGAGCTCCCCCCGGCCCACCGCCGCCAGCACGCCAACCATCCGCCGCACCATCTTCCACAGAAAGTGCGATCCCTGCACGCGGATGAGAATCAGCGCCCCTGATTCCGCGATGTCGACGGCGTCGACCAGGACGCGCGTGGACTTCTCTTCCGGATCGTCGGCCGTGAACGCGTCGAAGTGCTTCATGCCGACGAACCCCTCGGCCGCCGCACGCATGGCGCCGACGTCGAGCGGCTCGCGCACCCACCAGACGTAGGGTTTGCCGAAGGCGGTGCGACGTCGGGAAATCTGGTACAGATAGCAGCGTGAAATCGCGTCGTGGCGCGCGTGAAAGCGGTGCGGCACCTTGTCGATCGCGCGGATGTGAATGTCGGCCGGCAATTCGTCGTTCAGTTTGCGTCTGAGCGACTCGGGCGGGAGGTCGGTGTACAGCTCGAGGTGAGCGACCTGCGCGAGGGCGTGCACACCGGCGTCCGTGCGGCCCGATCCGTACAGCTCGAACTCGCGCCGCCGGGCGACTTCGCGGATCGCGCGATCGATCTCGCCCTGGACCGTGCGGGCGTTCTTCTGGATCTGCCAGCCGCTGTATCGAGTGCCGGCGTATTCGATGAGCAGCTTGAATCTCGGCATCGTTATGACGTTACAACATCCGCATCTGCTCGAAATCAGCGCCTGGCCGTGGCTGGAGCGGCTGGGGTCAGACCGGGGTCAGACCAGGGTCAGACCAGTGTCAGACCAGGGTCAGACCGGGGTCAGACCGGGGTCAGACCCGCCGCGCCGCCGTCCTCGCGTTGGTGACGGCGGCCTGGGCGACGTTCCATCGGCGGAGTGGGACCGCATCGCCGCGGCCGGGTTCGACTACGTGTTCCTGATGGGCGTCTGGCGGCGCAGCCCTCTCGGACGCGAGATAGCCCGCACGCATCCCGGACTCAGGACCGAATACGACCGCGTTCTGCCGGGATGGACGTCCGGCGACGTCCCAGGCTCCCCGTATTGCATCGCGGCCTACGAGCCGGACGATCGGATGGGCGGATGGGACGGCCTCGACGCTGCGCGGCGAGCGCTTGCCGACCGCGGGATCAGGCTGATGCTGGACTTCGTGCCGAACCACACGGCCTTCGACCATTCCTGGATCCGCCATCACCCTGAGCGCTACGTGACGGCAACGGAGGACGATTTCCACCGCAGTCCATCTGACTTCCGGAAGGTCGACACCATTCACGGTACGACTATCATCGCGTGCGCCCGCGATCCCTACTTTCCGCCCTGGACGGACGTCGCTCAGCTCAACTACTTCAACCCCGACACACGGGCCGCGATGCGCGCCACCCTGCGTACCATCGCCGAGCACTGCGACGCCGTCCGCTGCGACATGGCGATGCTCGTATTGAACGACGTGTTCGATAGCACGTGGCGTCGCCTGCTTCGCGACAGCTGGCCGCCGCTTGCTCGAGACTTCTGGGTAGAGGCGACACGCGACCTCCCGAACCTCGAGTACGTCGCGGAGGTCTACTGGAATCTCGAAGCCCGCCTCCTCGACGAGGGCTTCACGTTCGCATACGACAAGCGCCTGCTCGATGCGCTCCATGCACGCGACGCGGCGTCGATTGTTCGCGACGTGCTCGCTGCGCCTGCGCCGCCGCCGCAACGGCTCGCGCGGTTCATCGAGAATCACGACGAGCCGCGAAGCGCCGCGCACCTTTCCCGATGCGTTCCCGCCGCGGCAGCTCTCGTCGCCACCGCTCCGGGCCTGCGCTTCTTCTTCGACGGCCAGCTCGAAGGTCGACGTATCCGCGCGCCGGTGCAGCTCGGACGATGGCCGGACGAGCCGGTGGATGACGCGATTCGTCAGATGTACACGCGCACGCTCCAATTCGCGCGGGCGCCGCTTCTACATGACGGCGAGTGGCGGCTCCTGCACTTGACCGGCGCCGGGGATCACTCGTTCAACGACATCGTTGCCTATCGATGGCGACTCGGCGAGGCGCTGGCAGTCGTTGCGCTGAACTTCGGCGGTTCAGCCTCGCAGGCCCACGTGTGGATCAGCGACGATCTGCCGCGCGGCCGGGAGTTCGACTTCGTCGACGCGAGAGACGGCGCGCGGTATCGATGGAGTCGAGAGTCGCTGTTAACGACGGGCTTGTACGTACGTCTGGAGGCAGGCGCAGCGCACTTGTTCAACGTCGACACCGTCGATCCTTCGGTATGATCGAGTGATGCGGCGCGTCAACGGGCTCCACCACATCACAGCCATTGCGGGTCCCGCGCAGGAGAACCTCGACTTCTATGCCGGCGTGCTCGGCATGCGGCTCGTCAAGAAGAGCGTCAACCAGGACGATCCGGGCACCTACCATTTGTTCTACGCGGATGCCGAAGGCCGCCCCGGGACCGACCTGACGTTCTTCCCGTGGGCGCAGCTCGCGCCGCCGCGCCTCGGGCACGGGCTTGCGGTGGAGGTCGGACTTGAAGTGCCGGCCGACTCGCTCGGGTTCTGGGCTTCGCGACTCGAGCGCTACGGCGCGACGATCGACTCTCTGGAGAATCGTTTTGGCGCACACGCGCTGCCGTTCGTCGATCCGCACGGCCTGCGCCTCGCGCTCGTGGAGAGCGCGCGCGGCTCGTCGCGTCCGTTCACGCCGTGGCAAGAGAGCACGGTGCCTGCCGAGAACCAGGTACGCGGGCTGCACAGCGGCCGCTTGTGGGAGCGCGACCTGGCGGCGACGATTCGGTTTCTGACGACGGTGCTCGGATTCGAGGCGCTCGGCACCGACGACGGATGGACGCGTTACGGCTTCGCGGACGCCTCCGGCGTCATCGACGTCCGCGAACGCCGCGACGCGCCGCGTGGTGCGTGGGGCGTTGGATCGGTTCACCATCTGGCATGGCGCGTCGAGGACGACGCACATCAGATGACGGTGCGGCAGCAGATCGAGGACGCCGGCACGGGCGCTACCCCGGTGATCGATCGCTTCTGGTTCAAGTCCGTCTACTTCCGCGAACCTGGGGGCGTTCTGTTCGAGCTTGCCACCGATGGCCCGGGATTCGCGGCCGACGAAGATCCGGCGCATCTGGGCGAGTCGCTGGTGCTGCCGCCCTGGCTCGAACAGGCCCGCAAGCGAATCGAGGAAGTGCTCCCTCCGCTGCGCACTCCGCGCCTGGACTGAGTCATACGGTCCGCCCACAGGCTGTTTCAGATTCACGTCACTCACATCGCACCCGCTAGAGTTGATCGAGGAAGGAGAGACGACGTCATTTCCGTACTGGGGAACGCTGCGTAGTCAGCTCGAACCCCACGGGTGGGACGCCGATTTCGGAGGTCACGCGTAACGTTGTCGGTAGGTTACGTCATGGACTTCTAGTTCGACTGGTTGGGGGCGCGCACCGCTGCGCTCGCGATCGCGGTATCCTGGAACCCGACTCCGGTCAGATCGGCAATCGTAATCTGCTGATCCATCGTCCTGCCTGCGGCTTTCTGCGCCACGATGTCTCCGAGCTCCGCCACTCGCGTCAGGCGCTCGATGCCTGCCGTCGTCGCGTGACTCAATTCGCCGAACGCGGCGCACTGCGAGTGCCGATCGACGCCGATGATGTCAGCGCGCTGCAGGCAGGCAGCCTCGAGCTCCTGCTTGCCCGGTGAATCGGATCCGACCGCCGTTACGTGCATGCCGGGACGCAGCCACTCGGCGCGTACCAACGCCTGCCGCGACGGCGTCGTCGTAATTACGACGTCCGCAATGGCGCAGATCTCTTCGACGCTTTCCGCCGGCCGCACCTCGTACCCGTCCGCGCGCAGTTCGTCGCAGTACCGTCGCAATCTCTCGCGGGTCGGGCTCCAGGCGACGACGCGCCGGAACTCACGCACGACGCGAAGGCACCTGACCTGGTGGCGCGCCTGAATTCCCGAGCCGACGACGCCGACAACAGCGATGTTCCTGCGGGCCAACACATCCGCGGCGACGGCTCCTGCAGCGCCGGTACGGACGTCGGTGAGGAAACCGTTGTCGAGGAGGAGCGCCGATGGCAGGCCGGTTTCCGCATCGAATACCGCGATCAGCCCCGAGCCGCTCGGCAGCCCGCGCGTCGCATTGTCGTAGAACCCCGATGCGATCTTGACAGCGATGTGGGGCACGCCCTCGATGTACGCCGTCTTGATGTGAAACTCGCCGTGATGCACCGGCACGTCGAGGTTGATGACCGGCGGCACGCGTGTGCGTCCCTGGCCATCGGCGCGGAATGCCTCGCGGATGACGTCCAAAGCAATCGCCGGCGTGATGATCCGGCGGAGTGTCTGTTCGCCGATGATTCGTGGCGCGGTCGGATTGCTCACTATCCGATGACGGGATCGCCGGACTCTCTCAGCAGCTGTTCGACTTCCGCGAGGGTCGGCACGGCCGACATGGCGCCGAGCCGTGTGCAGCTCACCGCCGCGGCCGCGTTTGCGAACCGGAGGATGTCCGCGGTCTGCCAGCCACTCAGCGCCCCGTACACGAAGCCGGCGCGGAAGACGTCCCCCGCTCCCGTGGTGTCGGCGGCGTGGACGTGGAACGCCGGTACGTGGATGAGATCGTCTCGGTCGAGGGCCATCGAGCCGTGCACACCGAGTGTCACGCAGATCACGCCGCGGTGTTGCTTGCGCAGCTTTCGCAGCGCGCGCTCCGGATCGCGCTCTCCCGTCAGCGATTCGGGGACGTGTTCGGCAAGGATCGGCGTGGTGACTTCGGCAACGAGCTCGGGGGTCCGTTCGGTCACGCGATCGAGGTCGCACGTGACGAGCAGGCCGCGCTCCGCCGCGAGCCGTGCGGCCCGGATCGCCGCCGGCTCGTCGACGCCGTCGACGTGCAGCGCGCGCGCATGAAGCATCGCCGCCGTGATCTCATCGTCGGCAAGGGTCAGGCGCTCGTCGCGATGCCACAGCACGATGCGCTCGCCCGTCGATTCGTCCACCAGGATGATCGCGAAGCGACTGGCGGCATCGTGGACGATCAGGTTGGCGACGTCGACCCCGCGCCGCGTCAACTCCTCCCGGATTCTCCGGCCGTTGTCGTCGTTGCCGATGGGTCCCAGATAGGACGCGCGCAACCCGAGCGCGCTCGACGCCGCCAACATCGTCGCGACCTGGCCGCCGCACGAGTCGAATTTCGAGTCGATGCGCAGCTTCGACGGCCCCTCGGGCGCCGGCGCCTGCGGCAGCATGTTGACGTAGTCGAGCGAGCTCTCTCCGAGGCCGACGAGATCCACTAGGTTCCCTTCTTCGACGCGCGCTTCAATTCCTGCTCGCGCTCGAGCACGCTCACCCCGTTGACGATCCAGTCTTGTGCCGGCTCGTTCTTCAGGTAATGTCCGAACCACTGCAGGATGCGCTGCTCGTAATCGATCTGGTTGGCTTTCTTCCGCAGGCCGTGGTCTTCTCCCGCGTACGCCAACAGGACCACGTTCTTCTTCGCACGCCTCGCGATGTTGTACAGCTCGATCCCCTGGTGCCAGAACACGGTACCATCGGCGTCGCCAACTTCGATCAGCAGCGGCGTCTTCATGTTCTGCACGTTGAATACGGCGGAGTTCCGGATGTACGCCGGCAGATCCTCGTACAGGGGCACCTCCATCCGCTGTTGACCCGTTTCGATGTGATCGGTTTCGGCGATTCCCGAGCTCCAATGATGATTTCCGTAATTGCTGACAAGGTCTGTGATCGGCGCGCCCGCGACACCGGCGGCGAACAGATCGGTGTGCGTTGTCAGAAATGCGGTATCGAAGCCGCCCCACGAGTGGCCGACGACGCCCACGCGGGCACCGTCCGCCACACCCATGGCCTCGACGCGTTTGATCGCGGGGCCGACGCATTCGACGACGGAGGTTCCAGGTTCGCGAGGTCGGAAGATGATGTCGGGTTGAAGGACGACGTAACCATTGCTCGTGAAAACGCTCGTGTTGTAGTAGTCGCGTTCCGACGGTGCCACGTAGCGATGCAGGCCATCCGAGAGCCGCTCGTACACGTAGACGATGAGCGGATACTTTTTTCCGGGCTCGTAGCCAGGCGGATAGTACAGCGCGCCCTGGAGCCGCTCCCCGCGGTCGCTCTTGTACTCAATCAGCGCGGCATGGCCCCACGCAAATCTGGATTGGAAGGGATTGGTCGCCGTCGCGGCTTTCGCCGATGGGAAGTCCGCGCCGCCGACCAATACATCCGGCGAATCGTCGAACGCCTGCACCGTGTAGGCGTACACGGCTGAATCCTTCGCTTTCCCGAGCGCGGTGACGCTTTTGTCCAGCCAGACGCGCGACGTGAGAGCGCCCGTCGCCGCGTTCAACCAGGCATAGCCGGATTTTTTCGTCCAGATGCCGAACAGGCCTACGGCCAGCGGCTTGTCGAGATCAATCGCCTCTTCGTCTGGATCGGTTTTGACGTAGCGATGCCGCACCTGCTCCGCGGAACCATCGGTCAAGCGCACGCCTCCGCTCCCGTCAGGGGCAACGCGCCAGATGTCGAACTTGTCGTAGAGCAGTACGGCAGCATCCTTCGTCGTCCACCCAGCCACGCCGAACGGCGGCTTCTGTCGAATCGTCAGATCGGCTTCGCGATTGATGAATGTTGCGGCGACATTCTTCGTGATGTTCACGATCGCGTGCGTCCTGGTGTCGATCGTCCAAAAGTGATCCGCATTCAGGAACAGGAGGTAGCGTCCGCCCGGGCTTGCTTGCAGGAATGAATCATCGACGTGATCGGTCAAATGCATGCGCGTCCCCGTCGCGAGGTCGACGAGCGACAGGTCCGCCGCGGGACGGCCGATCGAGCGTTCCATTGCGTACGGCCGCCAGTTGGCCGCGTACGCGAACGCTTGGCCTTTCAGCGGCGTCACCTGCTCGTAATCGTCCTTTCCCAGCTGGACGAACGCGCCCGAGTCCACGTGCCACGCCGCGAGCTGGTTGCGCCGCCGATTGTTCGCGACGCCGATCTTCTGGCGGGGAATCACCTCGAAGTCGTGTGCGTGCCATACATCGACCGTCGCATGCTCTTCGTCACTGTCCGATGCAGCCGGTTTCTCTTCCTTTTCTTTCTCCTTCTCGGGTTTGTCGGTCCATCGGGCCGTCCCGAGAAACACGATACGGCCGTCGTCGGACCAGGATGGCCTGCGAAACGCGACGATTCGCGTGCCAGGCGCAAACGAGGGATCGGCGGCCGGGTCGTACAGGTGGCGTTGCGGCTTCGTTCCACTCGCCTGCGACCACGCGATCGCGACGTGGGAAGAGCCGTCGCGCCGCTCGTTGGAGAACGTGCGCAGCACGGCGAGGTCGTCCGACTCCTTCCGCCATGCGAGACCTACGTAGCCTTCAGCCGCGGAGTCGAGAACCTGAAGGGCGGACGTCTCCGGATTCAGGAGCTGGACGCCATTGCCTACCTTCTCTTCGGCATTGATCGCCAGCGCGAGGAGCGGCCCCTTGTCCTGCCACGCATACTCCGCGACGTTGCCGAACGCGGCATCGCGTCCCGACGCGAGATCGCGAACGATGAGCGTGCTTCCCGCGGGCGGCGCGCCATCGTCCACCGCGGGCGCTGCTGGCGTCGCGGCGTCCTTGCGCTCCGGCGCGTACCGTCGCATCGCGAGGTGTGCGCCGGCCGCATCGAAGGCGAATGATTCGATGGCATCGATGGCCGTCGACTCGCCCGTGGTCAGATTGATCAGCCCGAGCTTCCGCTGAATCGGTTTCTTCTCGCGGCGGAGCTTTTCCTCCTGCGCCTCTGGATAGCCGATGGGATAAGCCGCCCATCTCGAGTCGGCCGAGAACACCGGCTGTGTGCCGAATGCGGCGGTTCGCGTCATGCCATCGGCGATTCGCGTGAACCGCAGCTCGTTCTCGCGATTCGAGCGATTGATGCCGTAGGCGAGCCAGCGTCCATCGGGCGACAGGCCGGCTCGGGGCTGCGAGACCAGCGCCTCCCATTGGCCGTAGTCGGCCGGCGCAGGCGGCAGTTTGGCCAGGCCGCTTTGCGCGACGGCGCCGCCGACCATCCCGAACACGCAGATCACGATTGCCAGCCGTTGTCGCATAGCCATCTTCACCTTCCGGTACGCGCCGTATGGTAATCATTACGGCCGCAACTTCCAATCGCAGCGTCCGAGCCGCCGGCGCTCCCCATCGGCTCTCGATGGGAGTGGACTTTTCCGGCTCTTTGAAGGATGATTCCCATCGTTTGTCGATGGGAAGGCGCCTGCGGCCTGAGCGGGGCGCGACCAGCGCCGGTGAGAGAAGATGGCTCTGACGAATCAATCCCCCGACCTGTTACCCGGCACGCTCGACCTGTTGATTCTTCGGACCCTAGCGTCCGGCTCGCTCCACGGCTACGGCATCGCGGAACGGCTCCGGATCGTCTCGGAAGACGTGCTGCAGGTTGGCGAGAGCTCCTTGTATCCCGCCCTGCAGCGGTTGCTGCTCAATGGCTGGGTGAAAGGCGTCTGGGGGGCGTCCGAGAACAATCGCCGCGCGCGGTTCTACACGCTCACTCCGGCGGGGAGGAAACAGCTCAGTGCCGAGCGCGCCGAGTTCGAACGCCTCGTAACCGCCATCCAGCGTGTTTTGCAGGTCGGGTGACGCTCATGCTGAAGCTGTGGCGGCGATTCTTGTGGCTCCTTCGGCGCCGGCGAGGTGAGGCGGAACTCGCGGCAGAACTCGAGTTTCATCGCGCCGAGCACGAGGCCGCGCTCGAGCGCCGCGGCGCGACGCCGGCGGACGCGCGGGCGGCGAGCCATCGGACGATGGGGAATCTGACGCTTGCACGCGAAGACGCCCGCAGTGTCTGGCTGGCGCCACACGTCGAGAGCGTGATACAGGACGTCGCCTATGCATTGCGTCTCCTGCGGAACGCGCCTTCATTTGCTGCGACGGTGATCGTCGTGACTGCGTTGGGTATTGGCACGACGACAATGGTGTTCGCGCTGCTCGATGCGCTCGTGCTGAAAGACCTGCCCGTGCGGCATCCAGAGGAGCTGGTCTACTTCAAGAACCCATCCTTCTCGTATCCCATCTTTCAGGAGGTGAAGGAGCGCGCGACGGCCGTGTTCGAAAACGTCGCGGCCTGGGACCTCGAACGCATCAGCGTGCAGTGGCAGGAATCGCTCGAACCCACCGAAGTCCTGTCCGCCACCGGCGACTTCTACTCGGTGCTCGGCGTGGCGCCAGCCGCGGGACGGCTGTTCGCGGGTGCCGACGATCGCATCGCCGCCGGCGCGGAGCGCGTTGCCGTCATCAGTTACGACGCATGGCAGCGCCGGTTCGATCGCAATCCTGACGTGATCGGACGAATCGTCCGTATCGGAGGCCAGGCGTTCAGCATCATTGGTGTCGCGCCGGCGGGTTTCTTCGGTGTTGCGGCTGGCCGCGCCCCCGAACTGACGGTGCCGGTGAGCGCGATCGCCGACGCCGCCGCGCGTGCCAGCGTGTCGTCTTCCTGGCTGCACCTGATTGCGCGACTGCGGAGTGGCGTGACGCTGACGGAGGCGAACGCCGTTCTGAGCACGTTCTGGCCAGCGGTGCTCGAGGCGACGACAGAGCGCGACGCGCCGGCCGATCGCCGCGCGATATTTCTCGGCCGGAAGACGCACCTGATGCCCGCCCGTACCGGGTTTTCGTCGATTCGGAACCGGTACGGCGATTCGCTGTGGCTGCTGTTCGGCCTCACGACCCTGCTCCTTGGCGTCGCGTGTGCCAGCGCGGCGAACCTGTGGCTCGCGCGGGGCATCGCACGGCGTAGGGAAATCGCCGTCCGTCTGGCGATCGGAGCGGGCAGCTGGCGTGTAGTTCGTCAGTTGCTGACCGAAGCCGTGATGACGACCAGCGCCGGCGCGGTTGCTGGAATTGCGTTCGCTTCGTGGGGTGGTGGCACGCTGGTCGCGATGATGTCAACGTCGGTCGAAGCGATTTCACTCGACGTGCACGTCGACTGGCGCGTACTGGCGTTTGCCGGGCTGCTGGCGATTGCGAGCATCGCGGTTGGCGCGGTTGCCCCTGCAATCAGAGCGACGCGCGTCGACGGCGGCGAAGCGCTGAAACAACACGGCCCGGCGGGCGGGACACTGCGCGGACGATGGGCCCAGTCGTTGATCGCGGTTCAGATTGCATTGACGGCGACACTGCTGGTCGGGGCCGCTTTGTTCGTTCGAAGCCTCAATCGAATCGTTTCGCAGGATGCGGGCTTCGACCGTTCGGGTGTCCTCATCGCATCGACCGACGCCATCGCCGCAGGCTATCGGGACGACGGCCTGCAGAGTTACTACGACGCAGTCGTGCGACGCGTGCGCGCGATCGGACCGCGCGTCGAGTCCGTGAGCGTGTCGCTCTACCCGCCGATCAGCGCGCGACAAGGCTCCTGGACACAAAGCATCGGGGTGGATGGCGGGCCGATCCAGAGGGAGCAAAGCGGCGAGCAACCCGTGTACTTCAACGGTGTGTCGTCGGAGTATTTCCGGACGCTCGGCATGCGCCTCCTTCGCGGACGCGATTTCAGCATGGTGGACTTGCAGTCGCGCGCGGCAGTCGCGATCGTCAACGAATCGCTCGCGCGACATGCGTTCGGCAATCGCGATCCAATCGGCCATCGCATTTCAGTCGGACTGGCGACGGCGCGCAAGGACCTCGAAATCATCGGCATCGTCCAGGACTCCAAGTACCAGCGCCTGCAGGAACCGCCACGCCGCATTGCCTATCTGCCGCTCGGGCCGACGTCGGACATGGGGGCCGACCAGAACCTGTTCGTCGAGGTGCGTACCGGAGACGCGTCGAACATCCGCCAGGCGGTGTCCGAAGCGTTCCGCGACATCAATCCGATGGTGCCCGTGCGCCTTGAAACGATCGATGCTCGGATCCGCGAATCGCTGGTCAGAGAGCGCGTCCTGGCGACCCTGGCGGCGGCCCTCGGCGTCACGGCGCTGCTCCTCGCCTGTGCAGCCGTGTACGGCTTGGCGAGTTACGCCGTCACCAGACGCACCAGCGAGATTGGAGTTCGCATCGCGTTTGGCGCCTCGCACCGCCACATCGTCGCGATGGTGCTGCGAGGAGCGCTGACCGTCCTCGCCGTCGGCCTCGGGGCCGGTCTCCTCGTCGCCGCGTGGCTGGGCCGGTTCGTGGAAAGCCTCCTATTCGACGTCCAATCGACCGACGTCCCCTCGTTTGTTGCCGCCTCGGCAGTCCTCACCATCGTCACCGCGCTGTCGGTCGCCGTCCCCGCCAGACGCGCCGCCCGTGTCAATCCTGTGATCGCGCTGCGAATCGAATAACGCCTGCGACGTCGGCATTCGGATTGCGATTGAGCATCCAAAGCGGGCGCTGCCGCCTGCAACCGTATTCGCCTCGGACAATCACCGCGTGATTGTGTTGTGTTCGCAGACGGGGTCCCCATGTTCGTACACGAATCAACGGCCGAGCTTTGGGCGAACGAAAGCGTCCGGTGTGTGTTGGTCCCGAGCGGCCCGTTTATCGAGGTCCAACTCCGGAACGCCGACGGATCCGCATTTTTGAGGAAGACCGCCCCAACCCGACAGTCGGCGCTGAACGAAGCCGAGTATCTGCGGCTGCTTCTCGAAGCGTCGCATCGGTCAACGCCAAAGAGGGGCCTCAAGCCGTTCGCCCTCGTCATCGAAGACGACCAGGACAACCGGGAAGCGCTCGGCGAGGCGTTGCGCCTGTCCGGCATGCGGGCCCTCGGCTGCCCGAACGGGGTGCAGGGAGTGGACCTCGCCAGGCAACTCGCACCCGATCTGATCGTGATCGACTACAAGCTGCCCGACGTCAACGGCGCCGAAGTCTGCCGGCGCCTGCGCGCGCAGCTGGAGACCGCTTCGACACCCATCATCGCCGTCACCGCAGCGCCGGAGGCGCTGAGATCGGAAGGCTGCGAGGCCGACGCCGTTCTCACCAAACCCTGCCAGCTCGACACGCTCATCGCGGCGGCGCGGCTGTTCGTCCGGGACCTTGGTGCCGACGCCGGCTCGGAACGCGCATGAGCCTGGTGCGTCCTCATGTCCTGCTGGTGGAGGACGACACCGATACGCGCGAAGTCCTGCGGCTGCTCCTCGAGACCGACGGTATGGACGTCACCTCGGCGCAGGACGGGCTCGATGCTCTCGAGCGGATTGAGGAAATCCATACACGCGATCCGCTGACGCCCTGCGCGATCGTGCTCGACTACATGATGCCGCGTTTCAGCGGCGCACAGTTCCGTGCTTCGCAGCTGGCCAATCCCGCCATCTCGGACGTGCCGGTCGTGCTCGTCTCTGCCGTGTCCGACCTCGACACCCGCGCGCAGTCAATGCGGCCGTTCGCGGTCCTGCAAAAGCCGATCGATCCGGATCAGTTCACGTCGGTCGTGCGGCAGGCGAGCCTCGAGTTCCTCGCCCGGCGCGAAGGAAAGCCCCACGCGTAATCAGCGCAATCCAACCGAGCGCAGCGTGAATTCGACGACGACAATGGCAAGCAAGACCACGACGACGAGAGCGATGAATACCCACGTAAACATGCGGCGCAGCCCCGGATCGGACGGGCGACGTGGAGGGTCGGGCGTGTCAGTCATGCTCGCGGCACAGGCTCAGCCATGAGGGCGCCTCGCGAGTTGCGGCTCGCCGTGGATAATAGAGCGGTCATGCCTGTCAGGCTGGATGACGCCGCTGCGCATCTCGCGGCAATCATCGCATCGACCGAAGATGCGATCCTGAGCACAAATCTCGATGGAATGATTACGTCCTGGAACGACGCAGCCGAACGCCTGTTCGGCTGGTCGGCGAGCGATGTCACCGGAAAGTCAACCGACATGCTCGTTCCAGACGAGCGACGCGACGAAGAGCGGCTCGCAGTGGATCGCGTGCGCAACGGAGTCGGGATCGCGCACTTCGACACAGTCCGGCAGCGCCGGAACGGGTCGCTCGTCGACGTTTCGCTGACCATCTCCCCCATCCTCGGCGCGAACAACTCGGTAATCGGCGTGTCGCGCATCGCGCGCGACATCACCGAGCAACGCAGGAACGAGCGCGAGGCCCTGCGCCTTGCGGCCATCGTCCAGTCTTCCGACGACGCGATCGTCAGCAAGAACCTCGACGGGTACATCCTCACCTGGAACAAGGGTGCCGAACGGCTGTTCGGGTACACGCCGGAAGAGGCGGTGGGCCGGCACATCACCATGATTATTCCCGAGGATCGGCGCGACGAAGAAACCGAGGTCCTCCGCCGGATCCGCGCCGGGCAGAGCGTCGAGCACTTCGAGACCGTCCGCCAGCGGAAGGACGGAAGCTTCGTCGACATCTCGCTCACGGTGTCGCCAATCCGCCGCGGCGACGAAATTATCGGGGCATCGAAGATCGCGCGCGACATCAGCGAGCAGCACCGTCTGCGCCAGGAAGCGCTCGAGGCGAACCGGCTGAAGGACGAGTTTCTCGCCACTCTGTCGCACGAGCTGCGCACGCCGCTGAACACCGTTGTCGGGTACGCGACGATGCTGCAGCGGGGCTCACTCGACGAATCGCAGCGCGTGAAGGCCGTGGACGTCATTCACCGGAACGCGCAGATGCTGACCGAGCTCGTCGGCGAGCTGCTCGACACCTCCCGCATCGTGACCGGCAAGATCCGGCTCGTGGTCACCGAGTGCGATCTCTCGTCGGTCGTGACCGAGGCCGTGGAGAACATCCGGCCGTCCGCAGACGCGCGCGAGCTCACCCTCGAGACGCACGTGGAGCCGGATGTGAAGATCCGCGGAGATTCGGAGCGGCTGCAGCAGGTCATGTGGAACCTGTTGTCGAACGCCGTGAAGTTCACGCCGCCGAAGGGCCGCGTCGACGTCACGCTGACCGTGGCCGATGGGTGTGCGCACATTGTCGTGAAAGACACGGGGTTGGGAATCCGCCCCGATGCGCTGCCGCACGTGTTTCAACGGTTCTGGCAGGGTGACGCACGGTCGCGGGAATTCGGCGGCCTCGGGCTCGGGCTGGCGCTGTCGCGCAACTTCGTCGAGCTGCACGGCGGAACGATCCACGCGAGAAGCAAAGGGCCCGGGGAAGGGGCGGAGTTCGAAGTGGATCTGCCGTTGGGAGCCGGACAGGGTCGTCCGGCTCCCTCCCTACGACGCCTCGTTACTTGACGACCAGCGTTCCCTTCATTCCGGCCGCGTAGTGGCCGGGGAACGTGCAGAGATAGTTGTAAGAGCCTGCCTTGGCCGGCGCCTTGAAACTCACTTCGACCGTTTCGCCTGGTCCCGCGAGCTTCGTGGAGGCCAGGATCTTCGCCTTCTGATCCTGCGGCACGTAGTCGGTCGCCTGCGCCATCATCGCGGCTTTGGTGAACTCGACCGGGTCGGCGCCCGGCGCGAGCAGCACGAAGTTGTGCGCCATCGCAATCTTCGGAACGGTGCCGGTGTTCTTCAGGACGACATGGATCATTTCGCCGGGTTTGGCCTCGATCGTAGTCTGGTTGTACTTCATATCATCGCCGCCGGTCAGATTGACCGTCCGGCCGGCGCCCTTTGCGGCGGCAGCAGGAGCAGCGGGGGCCTTTGCGGCCGGCTTCGTGCCGGCGGCCTGGCCAGGGATGAGTGCGAGCACCAACGAAAAAGCACAGAGCAGTTGCATAGCGGTTTTTCCTCAGCGAGAAAGGAACGTCTGTCGATAGCCGGTCAGATTCTAGTCTAGCGTACGCAATTGCTGCTACCCCGGCCACGCCAGCACATCCGGTACGGCATCCGCTGTGCGGTGAAGGATCCAGTATTCGACCTCTACCCGAGTCCGTGCTGGAATCCAGCCGTAGGTGGGCATGTTGAAGAGGGAGCCCCGGTCGATCATCTGCCGCCGCGACTCGGGAAACGGTGAGACGCCGAACTCCATGCCGCGCGTCATCGATTCACCGTTCCACGGTTGGTGCGTGCGGCTTCTGTTTTCCTCCCAGATTCCCATCCATGGGAAATCCAGCTGACGCCACACGTATCCAAAGGCTAGCCTCGACCGATGCGAAAAGGCGACGAAGAACGCGTGCGGTGTGCCGGGATCCATGAGGTGCGCGGTGAACGCGCTCGATCGGGGCCGTGATGTGTAGATGCGCAGGTCGATCGGCGAACCGTCCAGACCAGGCGCATCCGGCCACGTGAATTCGGCGCCGGGGACGAGATAGTCGTCGGATCCGAAGAGTGACTCGAGGACTTTCGATCGCGTCGCTGAAGCCCGAAACTCGGTCGAGCCGTTCTCCAGAAACGGCGGCCCGAGGGTCACGTGCTCGGTCCAGCCGACCGGCCGATCCGTCGCAGACAGGTTTTCGACCGACTCGCGAATCCGAACGGTGCGCTCCTGCAGATCGAGATGGCGCTCGACACGAAGCTTCGACTCGCCGAGCAACGCCCCGGCGGTCATCTGAGTCTGGGATCCGCTCAACTCGTACGATGCGACGGATGCTTCGCCGTGCGGCTGGAGTCCCGCGGCCTGCTCCTCGGCAGAAGGCCCGCCAAAGATGTCGAGGCAGAGATTGTGTCCCATGATTCCGGCGAGAAGCCGCGCGTCAGCGCCCCCGCCATAGACGCGATCGCCGTTCGCGCGGTATTGCGATGGCTCGATCGAAGGCCACGGCGGGATCCAGAGCGGACTGACCCCTGCTCGTTTGTCGAACACCTCGGCGATGTGTCCACCACCCTCGAGGACCGTAACCCGCAGCTCGCTGTTTTCAATCGATCGTGCGCGCCGGTTTCTGAACGTCTTGTCCGCTGGCATGATGCGGATATTAATCCGTTTCATAACGTGCAATAAGACTGCGCGAACGCGCCGGACGAGCCGGAACCGCGAATCCCATCCAACTGGTGGGTGTAATAGAGTTGGAAGGTGAAAGCGTTCGCGATGACGTTTGCTGCTGCAGAACGCTCGCGCGTGCGCTCCGACCGCTTGCCGTGCGTACGGCAGTACTTATAGATTTCTGCGGATTCTGTACGCGAGGACACCGATGACGGATCGATCGCAGGTTCAGGACGCTGTTGGAAAAGGCGGGGGCATCCTCCGGCTCGAGCCGTGCTGGGTGCCTCGTTCGTTCATGCTGCCGGGGCGACGTTTGCGTCTGCATCCCGACGATTACTACGCCTTCGGGGGACACCGCGGCGGGATCAACGAGCGGTGGTTTTCATCGACAACCAACGCCGACAACGGTCCCGGTACGCCGGCCGACGAAGGCTTGAGCTACGCTCGCCTCGCCGACGGCACACGGTTTCTCCTCAAGGACGCGGTCGAACGGGCCGGCGATCTCCTCATTGGCGCGGACGTGATGTCGCGCGAAAAGGGCTGGAACCTTCTCTGCAAGTTCTTCGACAACCTCGGGCCCATCCCGCATCACATGCACCAGAGCGACGCGGATGCCAAACGGGTCGGCCGCCGCGGCAAGCCCGAAGCGTATTACTTTCCGCCGCAATACAACCCGACCGACAACAACTATCCGTACACGTTCATGGGGCTCGAGCCGGGGACGACGAAGGAGGACGTGCGGCGCTGCCTCGAGAACTGGAACAGAGGCGATAACGGGATCACGTATCTCTCGCGCGCGTATCGGCTCGAACGCGGCACCGGCTGGCAGATCGATCCTGGGATTCTTCACGCGCCGGGATCGCTCCTCACTTACGAGCCGCAGGTGAACAGCGACGTGTTCGCGATGTTCCAGTCGGAGGTCGAAGGCCGGATCATCTCGTGGGATCTGCTCGTCAAGGACGTGCCGAACGACAAGCACCGCGATCTCGACTACATCATCAACATGCTGGACTGGGACGCGAACACGAACCCGCATTTCGGCGAGAGCAACCGGTGCTTCCCGAAGCCCGTCACGCCGTTCAAGGAAACCGAATCCGAGGGATACCGCGAGCAGTGGGTCTCGTACGGGACCGGTTGGTATTCCGCCAAGGAACTGACGGTGCTCCCGAAACGCACCGTGACAATTACAGACAGCGCGGCTTACGGTGTGATCCTCACGCAGGGTCACGGCGCGTTCGGCAAACTGTCGGTATCGACGCCCGCGATGATTCGTTTCGGACAGATGACTGAAGACGAGCTGTTCGTGACGGCGGAGGCAGCAAAGGCCGGCGTCCGGATCGAGAACCTCAGCGAGACCGATCCGCTCGTCATGTTGAAGCATTTTGGTCCGGGGAATCCGGATGCGGAGCCGCTGAAGAAGCTGCGGAAGAAGATGTGAGCCGATTCGGGCGGCTTCAGCGGGTCCACCCGCGCGAGTTCGTCCGAGCCGGGAAGACTGATTCTCGGATGCGGCGATTCGGCGGATTAGATGATCAGTAGATCAGCGATTCCCGATTATCGATTGGGGATTCCCGATGGATTAGAGGGATTCCCGATCAGGGATGAGGGATTCCCGATCAGGGATGAGGGATTTCAGGGAGCGCTCAATGGCACATACGTATCCACGTATCCATAACGCGATGTGGCCGGGGCTGGTCGGCAAGGGTGGACCCGGCGCCGAACCGCCGATCGATCTCGACACGATGCTGGACTTGACCGCGAAGGCGGAGGTCAACGGCGCACGCTTCGATGGCGTCGACCTGTTCCTGTTCGATCCGCACATCAGCATCGACTCGAGCGACGACGACCTGAAGAATCTCGCCGACAAGATCCGCAGCAAGAACCTGGCAGTCGGCTCGCTGGTCGCGCCGGTGTGGCCGCCGACCGGCGGCGGGTCGGCGATGGGCAGCGAAGAGGATCGAAAGAACTTTCTGACGCAGGTCCGGAAGGCGTGCGCGATCGGCAAGAAGCTGAAGGACATCGGCGTGCGGAAGTACGGGGTCATCCGGATCGACTCGGCCGCCAGCCCGGCGGAATGGGCCAAGGATCCGGCGGGCAACACGAAGAAGATTGCCGACACGTTCCGGCAGGCGTGCGACATTGCCGACCAGTACGGCGAGCGGCTTGCCGCCGAAGGTGAGATCTGCTGGGGCGGCATGCACAGCGTCAAGCGCAACGTCGAGCTGATGGAGGCGGTCAACCGTCCGAAGACGCTCGGGTTCCAGGCCGACATGGCGCACACGCTGCTCTTCACGATGGGCTATAACGCGCCCGACGATCGCATCCTTCCGGAGAACTTCGACTGGAACGACACGCAGCGGCTCGACGACGGCTTGAGGAAGATGACGCGCGCGCTGCGGCCATGGACGATTGATTTCCATGTCGCGCAGAACGACGCGACCGTCAAGGGGTCTGGCTCGCACGACAAGACCGGGCATCACTGCCAGCCGCACGATCCGAATGGGAAGCTCGATATCGTGCGCCACGCCGGCTTCTGGCTGCGCGACGACAGCGGACAGCCGACCAAGCGGTTCGAGCACATCTGCTGGGACGGCTGCATGTTCCCAAACGCCGTCATGATGCAGCAGCAGACCTGGAACGAGATTCTCGGCGTCATGGCAGCCGTACGCGACGCCCACGGGTGGGAATAGAAGAAATGCTGATTTTTGAGTGCTGATTGCCGATTGATTGTCGATTGCCGAGTGCTGATTGGTGATTTGAATGCCGATTGGTGATTTGAATGCCGATTGCTGATTGATTGTCGATTGTCGATTGAGGATTGTTGAATGAAAGCTCTCAACATCGGGTTGATTGGCTATGGCTTCATGGGGCGGACGCATTCGAATGCGTTTCGTCAGGCGCCCCGGTTTTTCAAGTTGCCGTACGAACCGGTGCTCAAGGCGGTCGCGGCCCGGAATGCGGATCGGGTGAAGGCGTTCGCTGAAAACTGGGGCTACGAGTCGTACGACACCGACTGGCGGAATCTCGTCGCGCGCAAGGACATCGACGTCATCGACATCGCGAGCCCGAACGACACGCACCAGGAGATCGCCATCGCCGCGGCCAGGGCCGGCAAGATGGTGATGTGCGAGAAGCCGCTCGGCAGGACAGCCAGGGAAGCGCAGGAGATGGTGGACGCGGTCGAGAAGGCCGGCGTGCCGAACACCGTCTGGTACAACTACCGCCGCGTCCCCGCGGTCACGCTGATCAAGGAGCTGCTGGACGAAGGAAAGTTCGGGCGCATCTTCCACTACCGCGCGAAGTTCCTGCAGGATTGGACGATTTCGCAGGACCTGCCGCAGGGCGGCGAAGGGCTGTGGCGGCTCGACGTGAACGTGGCGGGCAGCGGCGTCACGGGTGACCTCCTTGCGCACAACATCGACACCGCGCTGTGGCTGAACGGCCCGATCGCCGAGGTCACCGCGATGACCGAGACCTTCGTCAAACAGCGGAAGCACAACCTGACGGGGAAGGTCGAGCCGGTTGGCATCGATGACGCGAGCGCGTTTCTCTGTCGGTTCGAGAACGGCTCGCTCGCGCTGTTCGAAGCGACGCGCTACGCGCGCGGGCACAAGGCGCTCTACACGCTCGAAATCAACGGCGAGCACGCGTCGGCGTTCTGGGACCTGCACGATCTCCATCGCATCCAGTACTTCGATCACCGCGATGAGGGACGCGTGCGCGGCTGGCGTAGCGTCCACGTGACCGACGGCGATCACCCCTACATGAAGCACTGGTGGGTGCCGGGACTGCAGATCGGCTACGAGCACACGTTCATCCACCAGTTCGCCGATTTCGTCGAGGCGGCAGCGCAGGGCAAGAGCATCGCGCCGAGCTTCCGCGACGGCCTTGCAACCGACCACGTAACAGACGCCGTGTTGAAGTCCGCGAAGAGCGGCAAATGGGAGAAAGTTTCCCGATAGCGCCGGCCTGGAGAGTTCCGATGAAACCATCGCTCAAGCTCGGATCCGTCGCTGCACTGACGCTTGCGACCTGCATGGTCGCCATAGCACAACAGCCGTCCCCCGCTGGGCAGCAACCGCCGCCGATCGCGCCGGGCGCCCCCGGAGGAGCGCCTGGCGCTGGCCAGGGCCGGGGCCGCGGCGGCGGGTTCCGCCAGCCCGATCCGATTGATTTCCAGGAGCACGAAGGATGGACGTCGCTCTTCGATGGCAAGACGTTGACCGGCTGGTCGGGCGATAACAACTGGAAAGTCGAGGACGGTGCCATCAC
>JBKPTT010000259.1:0-6046 GCA_046735635.1 Acidobacteriota bacterium
GCACGAATGCATCGAGGTCTCCCCCGGCATTCAGGGCGACTCTCCGCGCGACGAACGCGCCCGCGACGAACACCGCGACACAGAGCAGAATGCGCGTGCGGGCACGCATGCGCACATGCTGCATTGCGTCTGACGAGAGAGTCAAGCTCGCCGTGGGCTACTGCCGTCGGCTGGAACGCGTGTGCGCTGGCCTTGGCCAGGCGAGGCGGCCACACGCCACTCGCTGGGCCGCGAGCCCACGGGCGATGGCGCACGCTGGTTGACGTTACGTGTGGAACTCTCTTGCGATCAATGCTTCGACACGGGCTCGGATGTCGTCGCGGATCATCCGAACGCGTTCGATCGGCTGGCCTTTGGGATCCTCGAGCGGCCAGTCGTCTCGTCTGAGGCCCGGTACATACGGACATTCATCGCCACATCCCATCGTAATCAGCAGCTGCGCACCGGCCGCGAGGTCATGCGTGAGCTTCTGCGGCCGTGCGTGACGGAGGTCGATTCCCTCTTCCTGCATCACCTTCACGACTTCCGGGTGAACCCGGTCACCGGGCCGTGTGCCGGCAGAGATCGCCCGCCCCTTGTCGGGTCCTACAAGCTTGTTGAAGTAGGCGGCAGCCATCTGCGACCGGCCGGCATTGTGAACGCAAGCAAAGATGACCGTCGTCACGAGCCCTCGAATTCCACCGTCGCTTCCAGCTGCGGGTGCACCTTGAGCGAGTTGGTCACAAGACACGTTTCCTCGGCCTTCGTAAGGAGCCGCCGCGCCTGGTCCTCATTCGTGCCGGGCGGTACTCTGAGCCGTGCACGGACATGGAGCTCGGTGTATTGCGTGACGCGGTCGACGCGCTCGACTCTTCCGGTCACATTGCACTCCAGTGCGCTCCACGAGAATCGCGACAGCCCCGCGATCCCCCGAAACGTGAGCACGAAGCAGTCGGCGACCGCAGCCACGAGCAACGTCTCGGGCGACCACCGGTCACCTGGCCCTCCGAACTCTGTTGGCGGCGCTGACAGAATCGCTGGCAGCCGGTCGCCTTCCAGGGACACGTCACCTTGGGCGCGAGCCTTCGCAGTTATTGAGTAGTGATGCGGAAACGGTTGCATGTCGCGCCTTTCCCCGTGTAGTTGGTCGGCACGCTAGCGGCCGACCGCTCCCCCTTGTCCCTGCCCGGTGATCGGCGTCGACACGCGACGGAACACGGTCGAAGGTCATGGTTTCCTCCAATCAGTGCGCGTCGGCCGGCGCAGGGAACCAGTGGCGCGTGCGATTGCACACCGAGCACACGGACAACATCACCGGCACTTCAATCAGCACACCCACCACCGTCGCCAGTGCCGCGCCTGATTCAGGTCCAAAAAGCGCGATCGCGGTCGCGACGGCGAGCTCGAAGAAGTTGCTCGCCCCGATGAGGGCGCCGGGCGCCGCAATCGCGTATTCCACGCGAAACAGTCGCATCAAGCCATACGCCAGCGATGAGTTGAAGTAGACCTGGATCAGAATCGGTACGGCGATGAGCGCCACGTGCAGGGTCTTCGTCGTGATGTTCTGTGCCTGGAACGCGAAGATCAGCACGAGCGTGGCCAGCAGGGCGGCCATGCTGACCGGCGCAAATCGCGGGAGCAAGACGTTCTCAAACCAGTTGCGGCCGTTCGCACGCATGAACCAATGGCGGAGCAGCACACCGGCCGTCAAGGGCACGACGATGAAGACGATCACGGAGTACAACAGCACCTGGAACGGCACGTGCAGCGAGGCGGCTCCACTGACGAGCAGGGTCACGATGGGTGCGAACAGGACGAGCATCAGCAGGTCGTTCACAGACACCTGCACGAGCGTGTACGCCGGATCGCCATCTGTCAGGTAGCTCCAGACAAACACCATCGCGGTGCACGGCGCCGCGGCGAGGATGATGCTGCCGGCGATGTACTGGTCCGCGTCCGCTGGCGGGATCCACGGGCTGAAGATGTAGCGAAAGAACAGCCAGGCGATCGCGGCCATCGAAAACGGCTTGACCAGCCAGTTCACGAACAGCGTCACGAACAACCCACGAGGTCTCCGGCCGACATCCCGCACGGAGCTAAAGTCGACCTTCATCATCATCGGCGTGATCATCAGCCAGATGAGAATCGCGATCGGGATGTTGATCTGGCTGCCGGCGCCGAACTCGAGGCGTCGCAATCCATCGGTCAACGCGGGGACAGCCAGACCGACAAGGACGCCGACGACCATGCACAGCGCCACCCAGATGCTCAGGTAACGTTCGAACAGATTCAGACCTTTGCGTGGTCGTGCGGCGGTGGCGGCGGCAGGCGCGGACAGTTGGGCGGCGTGATTCATGAGAACGGCCTTTACGGGGCAACACGGGCGAGCGCAGGTTCCGTGACGCCTCGCGCAAACGCGAGGAGTCGGTCGCGGCCGATCGGCGCCTCGGCATACCAGGGCGCCCACGCGACGCGCGTCGCGAGCTGATCGCGAACTTCCTTCAAATAGGGTTGTTCGCGGAGACCGCGCTCGCGGAGGACGGGATCACTGACTTGCATGCCCGCGAAGCTCTGATTGATGACCCATGCGAAGGGCTCGATGCCCGCGCGACGAAGGTCGTCCTGGAGTTGCGCGGCTTCGTGCACGGGCGTTGCCTCGGGCACTGTGACGAGCAGCACCTTCGTGAAGTCCGGATCCCGCAAGCGTGGGAGCAACTGCCGCACCGCCTCAGGGACGGCGTCGTGGGTTCGTGAGACTTCCCGGTGGTAGGCTTCGGCGGCATCGAGCAACAGGAGCGTATGACCTGTGGGCGCGGTATCGAGGACCACGAAGCCGTGCTCGCCCTCTGACACCGCTCGCGCGAACGCTCGAAACACCGCGATTTCCTCGGTGCACGGTGACCGAAGGTCCTCTTCGAGCAGGTCGCGTCCACGCGCATCGAGTGTCGGCGCGGCGGCCGCGAGGACTTCCTCGCTGTAACCCTGCGTCTCCGTAACGGGATCGATACAGGTGACGCGAAGGCCTGGCACCGCACCTGCGATCGTCTCCGCCACGTGCGCCGCCGGGTCGGTGGTGCTCAGGAGTACGTCGTGTCCGCGGGACGCGAGTTCAACAGCGATCGCCGCAGCCGTGGTGGTCTTGCCGACGCCGCCTTTTCCCATCGTGAGGATCACGCCGTGCCCGGAACGTTCGATGTCATCGACGAGCGTGCCAAGCCGAGCAGGTAGCGCCGCGACCGCGTGTGCGCCGCCGGCAAGCGTCCCCGGTACGACGTCGAACGAGAACACCCGTTTCAAACCGGTGAGGCCCGTCGGGGCGAACGGGTACAACGGCACGTCGGTTCGCGGCAGACTCGCGAGCGCATGCGGCATCGTCGACACGGCGTCACGCCCGCGTGCTTCGAGCGCGCGGGCAAGCACGTCGCGCGGATCGCTCGCAGTGAAAATGCCGTTCACAATCAGGCGCTGATTACTGATGCCGAGATCAGTGAGCTCGCGACTCGTGCGGGCCGCCTCGGCGAGCGCCGACTGTTCTGGACGCGTCACGAGCACAACGGTGGTTACGTCGTGATTCGCCAGGGCACGGAGGCTTGCGCGATAGACGTTGACCTTGCCCTGCAGACCCGCGAGCGGACCGAGACACGATGTTCCTGTGGTGTTCGTGTCGATGAACCCTGTCCAGGCCGCTGGCAATTTCAAGAGGCGAAGTGTGTGTCCGGTGGGTGCGGTGTCGAAGATCACGTGGTCGAAATCGGTGCTGGTGCGGGCGTCCGCGAGGAGCGTGGTGAACTCATCGAACGCAGCGATCTCGACGGTGCACGCACCCGAGAGCTGTTCTTCCATGCGTGCAACCGCGGATGTCGGCAATAGCGACCGGTACGGCCCGACCACCCGCTCGCGATATTCGCGGGCGGCAACGTCAGGATTGACGTTGAGAGCGGAGAGACCGGGTACGTCGGGAACGCACGTCGGCCGCGACGCTAACGGCACGCCGAGCACCTCGTCCAGATTGGAAGCGGGGTCCGTCGAGACAAGAAGGACGCGCCGTCCCAGGGCGGCGAGGGCCACAGCCATGGCGCAGGCGAGCGACGTTTTGCCCACGCCGCCCTTCCCCGTGAAGAACATCACGCGGGAGGGCGTGAACGGGAGGGCGGCCATTCAACAACACCCTGAATCAGGTGTGCAGCAGTCGCCCGACGACAATCGGATCTTGCGCTTGGTCGGCGATGCGGTCGCGATGAGGCCCGCCAGTTGCGACAGTTCCTGTCTGCGCGGGTACGCGCCTTGTGCGGCAATCGTTCCGTTCACGAGCACGAGAGGCAGGCACGCGTCGCCCTCGCGCTGCAGCGTCTGCTGGACGAGCGCGTTCGAGACGAACGCTTGCGGCTCTTGCGCCAGGTTGTGACGCATCACTGCTACGCCCTGGGTGATGAGCCAATCCACATCCGCCGCAAAGGCAGCGAGGAGCGGATCGAGTTGCGGACCACACACGCCGCTCGAACAGCACATCGGCGGATCGAAGACTTCGATCTGAGTCATCGCAGCACCTCTCAGACGGCCTCGAGGAGCGCTTTCACGCGCTGCAACGCCGACGGCACGATGCAGTAGCTCACGCGAGGTCCGTTCTCGTTTGCCCGCACCAATCCAGCCGTGCGAAGAATCCGCAGATGCTCCGAGACGGTCGACTGGGCGAGCGGCAATTCATCGACGATGTGGCTGCACATCCGCGCTTCCTTCTTGGCGAGCATTCGCAGGATGCGGACGCGGACGGGATGGGCAATCGCTTTGGCGAAGACCGCCAGCTCGTCGTCCGCCTGCGGCCCTTCGACGGGAGCCTTCAGGTGGGCGACGGCCTGCGGGTCTTCCGGCGGGCAACAGAGCGTCTCGTCACCGCACGGAGCCGATTCAACAGCGGAAATGGCCTTCTCATTCATCGTCTATCGTCGATTAACGATAACTTGATTGCGACCCGGCGTCAACCTGGACAGGGTCTCCCACGGAACTTGACAGGCTGGATAGGCGTCAGATATGGTTGTTACTACCAACGATATGGCAACAAGCACTTCGCCCCGTTCGACGGTGTCGCCAGCTGGCCTTCAGCGTGACGCGGAGGCCCTTCAAGTGGCCGTCGCCGACCTGGTCCGCGTATACCAGTTCCGCGATCGCGATCGCATCTGCTGCCATGACGTCTCGGTCACGCAGTGCTACGCGTTGGAGACGTTGGTCGAGCACGGCCCGATGCGCCTGAGCACATTGGCGGAGCGTCTGTTCCTCGACAAGAGCACGACCAGCCGCGTGGTGAACACGCTGGTACGAAAGGGATACGTCGAGCAGCGCGCGGATGCCACCGATGGGCGCGCGATGCTAATCAACGCTACGCGCCAGGGACAGCGGTTGTGCAAGAGGATCTCTTCGGACCTCGTCGAGCAGCAGAAGCAGTTGTTGGGGGACCTGGCGCCCGAGATTCGTGCCGGGGTCGTCCAGGTGATTCAACGGCTCGCGCAAGCGGCGGATGCGCGATTCCGGTCCGGCGTGACCGGCGTGTGCTGCGCACCGGGCAGCGAAGGCGAGACGTGCGGGTGATCTTTTTTTGTGGCTAGTTAGTTGTTACTACCAATCACTGGCGAAGGAGACGACATGTCCACCACACACGTTCAGGATGCAGTGCGGGAGAAATACGGGGAGATCGCGCGCTCGGTTGGTGCAAAAGGGTGTTGTGGCCCCACCGCCTGCGGGTGCGGCGACCCTATCACGTCGAACTTGTACTCGAACGCCGAAACCGCGGGCCTTCCCTCGGAGGCCGTGGCCGTCTCGCTCGGTTGCGGCAACCCCACCGCCCTCATCGATCTGAAGCCGGGCGAAACCGTGCTCGACCTCGGCTCCGGTGGTGGCATCGATGTGCTGCTTTCGGCGAAACGCGTCGGACCGGACGGCAAAGTGTATGGAATTGACATGACCGACGACATGCTCGCCCTCGCGCGTGAGAATCAGCGAAAGGCCGGCGCGACGAACGTCGAGTTCCTGAAGGGGACCATCGAGGCGATTCCGCTGCCCGACAACTCTGTGG
>JBKPTT010000260.1:0-32595 GCA_046735635.1 Acidobacteriota bacterium
GTTCGCGCCTCACACGTCAGACCTTCTCAGGACATAGCCGGTAAAGATCTCGATGAACACAACACTCGTTCGCCAGAGATGTCCCAAGTGCGGGGGGGCCCTTGGTCACGCGCCCAGCCGCATGGAATGCCCGTCGTGCGGTAGCTCTTGGCCGGTGATCAACGACGTTCCGGTATACGCGTCTGCGAAGTACTTTGGTGAAGTGAGCCGCGATGAGATCGGGCGGCTCCTGGCGGCCGCGGCGACAGGCCATTGGCTCGAGGCGGTGAAAAGCCACTTCCGGGACTCGAATCCGGACATGTATTACTACATCGCGGATCTGACTCGGGCGGCGTGGATCCCACTCTTGCCGCTGGGCCCCGGCAGTACGGTGCTGGACGTCGGGGCCGGCCTCGGCGCGATCACCCATGCGCTGGCACTCAACTACCATCGCGTGGTAGCGGTCGAGCCCATAGACGAGCGTGTGGCATTCACGAAGATCCGCGCCCGTCAAGAGCGCCTGGACAATGTTGAGCTCATTCAGACGACGGTGACCGAACTGCCCTTCTTCGAGAACACGTTCGACTTGATCGTGCTCAATGGGATCTTGGAATGGATCGGGGAGTGGCGCCGCGATCTCCACCCGCGAGAAGCTCAGATCGAGACCTTGAGAGACCTTCGCCGCCTTCTCAAGCCCGGCGGAATCATCCTCATCGGAATTGAGAATCGTATCGGTCTGGGTTCATTCCTCAGTCGAGTTGACCACTCTGGGCTTCCCTATACCAGCCTCATGCCGCGGGCGGTAGCCTCAGCCTATCTGAAGTTCAAGAAACCTGCCTTTCACCGCGCATCGATCGACTCAACTCAAGGTTACCGAACCTACACATATAGTCCACGCGGGTACCTCAAGCTTCTGCGAGAGGCAGGCTTCCACTCGGCTGATTTTTGGTGGCCGCCCGACGGATACAACGCCCCGCACGGCATGCTGAAGTTGTCGGACTTGCGCGAAATCAGATCGCATTACCGGCGGGACCTTGATTATAAGGATCGCGTGAACGGTCGCACGCTCCGACGTCAGCTCAAGGGATGGGTGCTCCCCAGAACCGCCGGCCGAGCAACGCTCTTCGCAGATGACCTCGTCATCATGGCGGGTGGCAAGCACGCCTTGGCTCGCAATCATCCTGACAGCGCCAAGTCCCTGTCCGAAGCATTGAATAGGCTAGCGGCCGGAATTGGAACCGCGGCCGAGATAGCGCACAACGGCCAGAACGTCTGCCACGCATCGACGCTCACCAGCCACAGGCTGCGAAACAAGTCCGTTCTCAGTCTCGTTACGACGGATGGCTCCCTCAAGGCAGTCGCCAAGGTGACGAACCGAGCTCTACCAGGGGCCACGGCCATAGAACGAGGCTTCACCTTTCTGCAGGCTCTTCGTGCCGCCTGGCAACCGCGCAATCTGCCCCTGAAGGGCTCTGTCCCTGTCCCGATTACCCTTCTCCGCGTCGGACCGCTCATCGCAAGCCTTGAAACGCCTGCACCAGGCATGAGGCTCCAGGATCTCAGCATGGCCCGCAGCTATTTTGCAGACCGGCAGAAGGTCGAACGACACCTCGATCTGATCGTATCCTGGCTAATCCCCGTCCACTCCGTGCTCGGCGAGCTTGCCGCAAGCGGAGCAATCAAGCAGATCCCTCCACACTGGCGGCGAACCCTGGAGAGCTCCGAGGAGCCTCCCGGCCCTCGGAGCATCTCTTGGAGCCAGCACGGTGATTTCTTCTCTGAGAATGTGTTCATCGACGAGACGTCGCAAGGTCTGTGTGTCATCGACTGGGATGGAGTTGGACACGGTTACCCGCCTCTGTTCGATTGGTTCTGTCTCGTGACAAGCCTGTACTACCTGCGTCACGCTCCCTCACTTCCAAAGGGACAGACGATAGACGCCCTGTCATTTCGACAGACCTACTTTGAGCACAGCTGGTTCTCCGACCTCGTAGTCCGTCTCACGTACCGCATATGTGACGAATGCGGACTCGATCGGGACCACATCACGGAATGGTTGCAGGAGTATGTCGCCCTGCGCTGCTGTCAATTCCAGTCTAGCTCTTCGCCCGAAGACAAGGCCTGGGCGGATCGCTACCGCGAGTTCTACGAGTGGATTTTGGGACATAGAGCCGAGTGCATCTTTGCGGCGAATACAGCTACTCAGCGATCGATCCGCCGACCGGGCCGATAACCGGTAATCACGACCCCAATGAATACCCGGTTGAGACTCGCCGGACGCCATTCCGGACAGCGGCTATGGGTGTCTGGTCTCTTGATCCTCGCGCTGGGCGTGAGATTGTTCGGCGCCGTTGGTGTTGATGAGAGCGGCTGGGTAATGAGTGGCTGCGACGAACCCTTCATTGCCGAAATAGCGCCGATACTTGCCACCGGCGATCCACTGCATTTCCCCGTTTTCTTCTATCCTCCTGCCCCCGCGCTCATTACTGCGGCGATGGCTCGCGTGTGGGCGGCGATTGGCGGCGGGGGAGAGCTTGGCGCCCAGTGTCGGGCTATCGCTTTGATTTTTTCGGTCGCCACGGTGGGACTGGTGTATTTGCTTGGTCGCTTCTGGGGACAGATCCATGCCCGCATTGCGATGGCATTGTACGCGGTCACCATGATTGCGGTCCTTGTGCAGGGGAACGTGCAGGTCTATTCGACATTTTTCGTCGCGCTGGCTCTCTACTGCGTCCTCCGAGCGGATGCCGAGGGGCGGACTGCTCCGCTGGCCCTGGCCGGCATATCTCTCGGCCTCGGTGTTGCGTCGAAGTACTCCCCGATATTCTTCAGCGGAATGCTGCTCGCTCCCTCCCTGCTCTCACGCTCAACGCGGCGGGGGATCACGGCCCCCTACGAAGCGACGGCGCTGCGTGAGGAAACGACCGGTGAGACACGGGACTGGCTGAGCCGTGTGTTCGTGTCCGCGCTCTTAGTCGTGATCGCGGTAACCCTTCTCACGCTCTGGCTCGGCATCGTGGAGCGGGACGAAGCCTATGGGCTCATTCGCCAACTCTACGACCAGCAGACTCACGTCAATCCCTTCGAGTATCACCTCGAATGGATCGACAGGCTCTACAGCGTGGCGCTCAGTGCCGTCGCGCTGATTGGCCTCCTAGCGAGCCTCACATTCGCGATCCCACAATGGCGCGGCGTACCAGCGTGGGACTCAGCGAAGAGTTTTTACGCCCTCAACAGGCTCTGGATCGTTCCGGTATTCTTCCTCATCTTGACCGCCGCGGTGGTAATCGGTCTCCCCGCGCTGGCAAATGTCTCAGATTTCGTACGGTACTTCGTCTACATCGCCAAGGGGGCGAAGTCAGGCGACAGTGGTATGTTCCCCGAACATTCGCCAGCCGTTTCGTATATCGGCGGCTACATCCCGGAGAACACGGGGCTTCCGTTGTTCGCAGCGGGCCTGATCGGCATCGTCTACGCGCTCATCCGACGAGATCGCCGCGCCCTGATCATCCTCGCCGGCGCTCTTCCTGCTTACATCATCCTCGAACTGACACGCGTCAAGATCAATCGGTACAGTCTCGAATTAATTCCAGTTTGGTGTGTTCTCGCTGCTGTCTGGCTCGGCGATTTCTGGCACAGACGATACAGGCTGTCGCGACTATTGGCTCCTGCCGTCACCGTCGGGATCGTCATCTACTCGCTGCTCTACGCCCTGGCCTGGGCACAGTTGTTCAGTCCTCGCGCCAACGTCCAGCGTGAAGCCGGCAGATGGTTGAATGTCACTGTTCCAAAGGGAACCTCCCTTGGGGTCGGCTCATCCCTGCTGGTGACGGGCTCACCCGAGCTTCTTCCCGATGCCCATCTTCTTCGTGGATATCACCTTCTCAACTATCGCGATGATCCCGAATACGTTCTTCTTCCCAACGGGGTCTATGCCGTAGTTCAACAATACGTCGAAGGCCTCCGTCACGGCTATGTCTACACGCCCAACGACTGGTTCCCGAGCCTGCCCACAACCGCCGACTTGGATGTACTCACCCGAATCGTGCAACAGAATGGCTATGAGCTAGTCAAGGAGTTCGCACACACACCATCTATTCTTGGAATCAAGTTCGGCTCCCAGTCACTAACTGGACGCACGTTGTTTGTTGAGCATAGTCCGGCGAGTGGACTCCGCGTCTACCGCCGAATCCGAGCCGACAGATAGGGGTCGCACAATGTACAAGGGCCGCAGACTTTTTGTAGTCATTCCGGCCTTCAACGTTGCTGATCATGTCGCCGCCGTCGTGAACGGACTCCCTGCGTTCGTCGACGAGGTCATCGTCGTCGATGACGCCTCCACGGATGGGACACTGGTGGCCTTGCAGAGGCTGGACGATTCCAGGGTCACAGTGGTGAGGCATCCCTTGAATCAAGGGGTTGGTGGTGCGATGGTCACGGGTTTCCGCCTCGCGATTGACCGCAAAGCCGACGTCGTCGTCAAAATGGATGGTGATGGTCAGATGGATCCCGCCTACCTGCCCGCACTGCTCGATCCAATTGTCGTCGACGGCTATGCCTACACAAAAGGCAATCGCTTTCTCGATAGCGAACAGCTGGCTTCAATGCCGAGCCTGCGCCTCATGGGTAATTTTGCGCTCACCTTCCTGACAAAGTTCGCCTCAGGCTACTGGCACCTGTTTGACCCGCAGAACGGCTTCATTGCCATCGAGATGAGCATGTTGTGCAAGCTACCGTTGGACAGATTGGCCCGGAGATATTTTTTTGAGAACGACATGCTCGTGAAGCTCAATGTGTTCAAGGCGAGGGTCAAGGATATCTCGATCCCGGCTCGATACGGGAACGAGAAATCCTCATTGAGGATCAGCACGATTCTGCTGACATTCCCCCCCCATCTGTTCAGACGGTTTTGGTACCGACTCTATCAGCGGCATATCCTCAGGGATTTTTCCCCGATCGCTGTATTTTGGCTTTTGGGTATGCTCTTCCTCACCTGGGGCACTTTCTTTGGCGGCTACACCTGGGCCAAATCCACTCACACCGGAATTGTCGCAACGACTGGGACGGTCATGTTGAGTGTCCTGCCCTTCATCCTCGGGTTTCAGCTGGTCCTCCAGGCGGTAATCCTCGAGATCCAGGACTCCCCGCGATGACTAACCATCGCGTCTGTTAGTCACCTCCAGCCATGCTCTCTCATGTGCGGAATATTCGGAATATTTGCGGTTGATCCTGGTGGTGTGGTGGACCTGGAGACACTCCATGCCATGGGCAATGCTCTCTTCCATCGCGGGCCCGATGAAGGCGGGATTCACACTACGCCTGGCGTAGGGCTCGGGATGCGTCGTCTCAGCATCATCGACCTCAAGACGGGACATCAGCCGATTTCAAACGAGGATGGCTCGATCTGGGTGGTCTTCAACGGAGAGATCTATAACTATCGGGAGCTAACGGCCGGTCTGCTGGCCCGGGGTCACCGCTTCGCCACCGCCTCCGACACCGAGACTTTGGTGCACCTCTACGAGGAGCACGGCGCGGACTGCGTCCGTCACCTGCGCGGCATGTTCGCCTTCGCCCTCTGGGATGCGCCAAGACGGACCTTGCTCTTGGCCCGAGATCGGCTCGGGATCAAACCGCTCTACTACGCCCAGACTCCTCAGGGCTTGGTCTTCGGTTCCGAGATGAAGGCCGTCGTGAAGAGCCCTTGGGTGCGGCGGCGCGTGGATTCGACCACTCTCACAGCATTCCTCCAACGTGGCTACGTGCCGGATCCACTGAGCATTCTCGAGGGCGTCGCCAAGTTACCTCCGGGGAACGTGCTGGTCGTCAAGGACGGACGGGCCGGCCCTCCCGAGCGTTATTGGGCCCCCACCCCCTACTTCCTTGACCGCCGCGATGCTCTGGACGAGGTGGAGGCCGGCGCCCGCCTGTGGGCCCGGCTGGAGGATGCGGTGCGGTCCCACCTCGTCAGCGACGTGCCGGTGGGCGCCTTTCTCAGCGGCGGGCTGGACTCGAGCACGGTGGTGGGCATCATGGCCCGCGAGGCCAGAATCCCGGTCAAGACCTTCTCGGTCGGATTCAGCGAAGTAAAATACGATGAGGCCCCCTACGCGCGCCGAGTGGCAGACTGGTTCGGCACGGAACACCACGAGCTGATTGCGACCCCGCAGGACCTGGGCTTGCTCGAGCAGATGCTCGCCGGCTTCGACGAGCCCTTCGCCGACGCCTCGGCAATCCCGACGTATCTCGTGTCCCGCCTGGCCCGGCAGCACGTCAAGGTGGTGCTCTCCGGAGACGGCGGCGACGAGCTCTTCGCCGGCTATGACCGCTATGCCGTCGATCGGCGCGAACAGCGTCTCGGGATGCTAGGAGATCTCGGGCTGGGGGCGCCACTCAGACTTGCCAGCAGAGCCCTTCCAGAGGGGACGCCCGGGAAGAACTTCCTCTACCACTTCTCACTGCCGCGGATGGAACGCTACCTCGACGCAATCTCCTTATTCCCGAACCGAGCCCTGAGCGACTTGCTGGAGCCCGGTGCGCGAGTCACACCTCCACGGATTTTCGAGGACGCCCTGCGCGACAGCCACGGGCTCGACCCCCTCTCGCGTCTCCAGGATCTGGACCTTCGTAGCTACCTCCCGGGAGACATCCTGACCAAGGTGGATCGGATGACCATGGCGCACTCCCTGGAGGCGCGCGTGCCGCTTCTAGATCACCCGCTGGTCGAGTTCGCATGTGGTCTGCCCGCCGGGCTTCGCCTTCAAGGCGGCCAGACAAAATATCTCCTCAGGCGCATCCTCCGGGGAAAAGTGCCGGACGAGGTGTTGACTCGCCCCAAACAAGGATTTGCGGTGCCGCTCCGGGCGTGGTTCGGGCAACGCCTGCCTGGGTTTTTCCGAGACCGCCTCGGAGACCTCAGTCGACTTCAAGAAATAGGGGTCCGACCGGCGAGGGTCCGGACGCTCCTCGATCTGTTTGACCAGCGTGGCAGGGAAGATCACTGCCAGCGCCTCTGGGCACTCACGGTGCTCGACAGCGCTGCGCACCGGCTGCTCGCCCGAGGACAGGCGTGAACTCGAAGCGTCCGGCCGTCCTCTTGGTGGGTGACACCCTCAACCTGGGAGGCACCGAGGGGCAGTTCGTGGAGATCGCATGCGGGCTGGACCCGGTCCGTTGGGACGTCCGGGTGGCTTGTATCAGGGCGGAAGGCCCGCTGCGCCCGAAGCTCGAGGCGGCCGGGATCTACCCCTCGAGCTGTGGCCGTGGCTCATTCAAATCGGCCGGGCTCGGGCTGGCAATCGCCGCGCTGGCGCGTCAACTCCGAGCTCATCAGATTCAGGTGGTGCACTCGTTCGATCTGTACAGCAACGTCCTGGCGGTACCCGCAGCCCGGCTCGCTGGCGTCCCGGCCGTCATCGCTAGCCAACGTGATCTGGGCGATGTCAGGCCCCGCGCACACACACTCGCCAACCACCTCGCCCTGCGCGCGGCTCGGGCAGTCCTGGTCAACGCAGATGCGATACGGACCAAGCTCGTCAACGGTGGAGTCGTTCCTTCCGCAAAAATCACGGTGGTCCGCAATGGGGTCGATCTGACGCGGTTCTGCGGTGGGGCTCGCAGCAAGCCGCCCGGCTCCTCTTGGGTCATCGGCACGGTGGCGAACCTGAGGCCAGAGAAAGGGCTCGAGGACTTGCTGGGAGCCGCCGCCCTCGTTGCCGGCGCCGGCGTCAAAGCCAGCTTTGCGATCTGGGGCGACGGGCCGCTGCGTGGCCCCCTGGAGCTGCTCGCTCGCCAACTCGGAGTGGGAGACGTCACGCACTTTGCTGGCGCGACCAAGTCGGCGGAAGATGCCCTCAAGACCCTCGACATCTTCGCTCTTCCGCCCTGTTCCAACGAAGGATTCTCCAACGCTTTACTGGAAGCGATGGCCATGGGGCTCCCCGTCGTCGCAACACGCGTCGGGGGCAACGTCGAGATGATCGATCACGATCGAACCGGGCTCCTCGTGAGCCCAAGCCAACCGGCAGAGCTCGCGGGGGCCTTCATCCGACTTATCAATGATCCGCGCCACGCCAGCCAGCTCGGTGAGCGCGCTGCGAACCACGTGAGATCGCAGTATGGGATGCCGCGCATGCTCGAGGCAGTCGAGCGGTTGTACGAGCGCGTCCTGAGGGGAGCGCGCGGCTGATGCTCCACCGAATCGCCATCGTCGCGTCGCGAATTGACATCCCTGGTGGTCAGGGTGTCCAGGCGGCTGCACTCCTCCGGTGCCTTCGCGAGTCGGGTCGCGATGTGATCTTTGTCGTCATCAACCCTCGCTTCCCCCGGGGGCTCAGCTTCCTACACGCTGTCCCGTACGCACGGACGATATTGAATCAGGTCCTGTATCTCCCGGGCCTCGTCCGGCTGCGTCACGCCGACGTCGTGCATGTATTCGCAGCCTCGTACTGGTCCTACCTCCTGGGGCCCGTCCCCGCGATGCTCGTGGCCCGCACGCTCGGCAAGCGCGTGGTGCTCCACTATCACAGCGGGGAGGCCGACCACCACCTCACCGGCTGGGGGCCGCTGGTGCACCCGTGGCTGCGTCTCGCTCACAAGATCGTCGTGCCTTCCGACTATCTCCGGCAGGTCTTCGCCCGTCACGGATATCAGACCCGCGTGATCCCCAACGTAGTGGACACGTCATCCTTCCGTTACAGGGAGCGGGTCCCCCTTCGTCCCTGGCTGGTGTCGACAAGAAATCTCGAACCGTACTACGCGCTGGACAACACGATCGCCGCGTTCGCCATCCTGCGGGAGCGCTATCCCGGGGCCCGCCTGACCATTGCCGGTTACGGGGGTGAGGAGGCACGGCTCCGGCGGCTCGCCGCCGTGCTCTCGCCGGATGCGGTTCAGTTCGTCGGGCGCGTGGAGCCTGCTGCCATGCCAGCTCTCCTCGACGAGGTAGATATCTTCGTCAACTCGTCTGTCGTGGATAACCAGCCGGTGTCGGTGCTCGAGGCCTTTGCGGCAGGGCTACCGGTGGTGTCAACAGGTACGGGGGACCTCGCGAACATGTTGCGCGACGGAGAGACTGGGCTCATCGTGCCCAGCCGAGATCCCGCGGCTATGGCGAAGGCCATCATCAGCCTGTTCGAAGATCCAGACCGCGCGGCGATGATGGCCCGACGTGCCCGACGTGAGGTCGAAAAGTATACCTGGGCCCAGGTCGGCACGCAGTGGACAGCGGTCTACGCCGGGAAACCGTGGTGAGACTCCGGCGGCTTGCGCGTATGGGCGTGGTCGAAGCTGCCGAACGAATACGGCAGGAGACTCTCAAACGCCTGGAGCGAGCGGGCTGGCCCGGGCAAGCAACCGGGAGTCCTGACGTCTCATTCCCGGAGTGGCGAGCCGCAGCCCCGTCCCGCTTCTTCGAAGGCGCAACCGATGCTGACGTCCTCACTCGCTTGGCGGCCCGCTGGCCGGCGATCCGCGAAAAGGTTGTCCACACCGCGGAGCGCGCCTGCGGGAAGCGGTTCAATCTCCTTAGCTACCGCGATCTGTCCTTCGGAGATCCGGTGGATTGGCACCTCGACGCGGTCTCAGGGCGGCGCGCTCCCTTGGTGCACTGGAGCCGGCTCGACCCGCTTGACTCAGTGACGCTCGGGGATAGCAAGGTGATATGGGAGTTGAACCGCACGCAGTGGCTGGTGCATATCGGGTTGGCATACCGGCTCACGGGCGAAGCGCGGTACGCCGACATTGTCGCGCTGTCCATCCGCGAGTGGATCGAAGCCAACCCGCCCGGAATGGGGATCAACTGGACGAGCAGCCTGGAGGTCGCCCTACGGGTAATCGCGTGGTGCTGGGCCGCGATGCTATGTCTGGGAGCCGACGCGCTGTCCGATGATTTCTTCACACTTTGGCTCGGCTCGATCCGGTGCCAAGTCCGACACGTCGAGCGTTACCTCTCTCACTACTTCTCGCCGAACACGCATCTGACCGGCGAGGCGCTTGGGCTCTTCTACGTCGGCCTCCTCTTTGCTGAGTTGCCAGAGGCGAGCCGCTGGCGACGGCTTGGCGCGCAAATCCTGGTCGAGCAGATCGAGCGACAGGTCTTGCCCGACGGCGTCTACTTCGAGCAGTCCACATGCTACCAACGGTATACGATCGACATCTATCTCCACTTCCTCACCCTCGCGGCACGAAACGGTGTAGCCGTCCCTCGCCAGGTGTCCGACGGCGTTCAACGGATGCTTGACTTTCTCCTGGCAGTCCGCCGCCCCGACGGCACCATACCCCAGATCGGTGATGAGGATGGAGGCTGGCTCTTGCCGCTGACCCCCCGAGAGCCGGACGATGCCCGGGGAACGTTTTCGGTGGCAGCCGCCTTCTTCCGGAGACACGATTACGCTTGGGCCGGTGGGGTCACGCCGGAGGCGTTCTGGATGCTCGGGCCGTCGGCGCTCGAACCTTTGATCCCGACGCTTCCTGCAGCATCCTCCCAGCACTTCCCCGCTGGTGGCTACGCAGTGATGCGGAGCAACTGGGACGAAGAGAGTCACCATCTCATCTTGGATGCCGGGCCAATCGGCTGCCCGTTCAGCGCGGGTCATGGGCACGCTGATCTGCTCAGCCTGCAATGTTCGGCCTTCGGCGAGCCCTTTATCGTGGATCCCGGGACTTACTGCTACGCCGCCCAGCCGGCGTGGCGCGAATCTTTCAGAACCACGACCGCGCACAGCACGATCACAGTCGATGGAGTCGGTCAGGCAGCGTCGGCTGGACCATTCGCCTGGCGTAGGCGTCCTGGGGTACGTTGGCGCTCCTGGCTCTCCAACGAGAGGCTCGATTTCGCCGACGCCGAGCACGACGCCTACACCCATCTCGCGGATCCCGTGACCCACCGCAGACGGGTGCTCTTCGTGAAACCGCATTACTGGCTCGTGGTGGATGACCTCGGAGGGGCGGCCGAGCACCGCATCGATCTTCGTTTCCAGTTCGCTCCCATGGCGGTCACGCTCGACGCAGACCTCTGGGTCCGTGCCCACAGCCCTGGGGGACACGGGTTGCTGCTACGCACCTTCGCAGCCGTCCCCCTCAAGGGCGAGATCCTCGAAGGTCACGTCGACCCCCCGCGCGGCTGGGTTTCCCCTGCATACGGCCAACGGCAACCCGCGCCGATGGTCGTTTGCTCAGCTGTGGTGACATTACCCCTCCGCCTTGTGACGCTCTTGTGGCCCACGGGTGATCGCCGCAACTCGGTACCGAGCGTGCGCCCCCTGGAGCGCGAAGGCGGCAGGCTGGGAGGGCTCATGCTGGAGACCAGAGGGGAACGCATCCTGTTCAACGAGCCGGAGTTCGTCGTGGAGAGAGGATAGCCCACTATGTGCGGCATCGCAGGCATCGTGAATCTGAGCCCACGAGAACCAGTGGATGAGTCCCGCGTGAAGCGCATGCGAGACGTCCTGCGTCACCGTGGACCAGATGGCGAGGGGCTATGGGCCGAGGGAGCGGTGGGACTCGGGCACCGCAGGCTGGCGATTGTGGACGTGGATGGCGGCCTCCAGCCCATGGCCAACGAGGACGAGACGGTATGGATCACCTACAACGGAGAGATCTACAACCACGCAGCACTGCGTCCAGGGCTAGAGGCTCGGGGCCATCGCTACCGCACGCGTAGCGACACCGAGACCATCTTGCACCTGTACGAAGAGGAGGGCGACCGCTGCGTCGAGCGCCTCCGCGGGATGTTCGCCTTCGCCCTCTGGGACCAACGGCGCGGCCGGCTCCTCCTGGCCCGGGACCGTCTTGGAATCAAGCCCCTCTACTACGCGAGGACGGAGAACGAGCTGCTGTTCGCCTCCGAGATCAAAGCCATCCTCGCCGCCGGCAGCATCCGGCCCAGGCTCGACGAACAGATCCTTTCGGAGTTCCTCGCCACGCGGTATGTCGCGGGCGAAGACACATTCTTCAAGGGAATCCGAGCGCTACGGCCGGGCCGGACCTTGTCCTGGTCACCGGGCGACGGGCTCTGCGAGCGGCGGTACTGGCAATTGCCGGCCATGAAGGATACCGGCACCGGCACCTTCACGGAACGGGCGGCCGAGGTAAGGTCGCGTCTCGAGGCGGCCGTGCAGAGCCACCTCATGAGTGATGTGCCTCTTGGCCTCTTCCTCTCGGGCGGGATCGACTCGACCGGCATCGCCGCTTTGATGACGCCCATGGTGAGGGAGCCCATTCGCACGTTCGCCGTGGGCTTCGACGAGCCAGAGGCGAGCGAGCTAGAATATGCGCGCCTGGCTGCCCGGGCGGTCGGCGCGGAACACCGGGAGGTAATCGCCACGCCCGAGCAGTTCCTCCAGGTGCTCCCGCGCATGATCTGGCACGAGGATAAGCCGATCGCGTTCTCCTCGAGCGTGGCCCTCTACTTCGTCTCGCGACTCGCACGGGAGCACGTGAAGGTCGTCCTGACCGGCGAAGGAGCGGACGAGCTCTTCTTGGGCTACAACTGGTACCGTGTCACCGCGTGGAACGAGCGGCTGGGGCGCGCGTACGGTGGTCTGGCACCGGCAGCCGTCCGACAACACATTCGCCGGCTGATTCCATGGCTTCCGCAGAAGGCGCGGCGATACGCCGAACGCTCGTTCTTGGTTCGCCCGCCCGGGATCCGCTCGCTGTTTCACGAAAACTTCTCGACCTTCCCTGACGCGACGCGTGGTGAGCTCCTCATCAACGGGGCCCTGCGGGCCCCTGATCCCTTCGCCAAGCATTCGGCTCACTACGAGGAGTCGCCCGGCGGAACGCTGGGACGGATGAGCCGGGCCGACCTTCAAACGTACCTCGTGGAGCTCCTGATGAAGCAGGACCGCATGAGCATGGCTGCGTCCATCGAGAGTCGGGTGCCCTTCCTGGACCATGAGCTGGTGGAACACGTCGTCACCATGCCCGACCGCTTCAAAGTGCGCGGCTGGACCACGAAGGCAGTGCTCCGTAAAGCCCTGGAGGGGCGTATCCCGCACGAGATCCTCACCCGCCGGAAGATGGGCTTCCCTGTGCCCATTGGGGCGTGGCTACGTGGTCCCTGGCGGTCAGCGCTGGCGGAGTTCGTCGTGAGCCCCCGGGCGCTGGATCGTGGCCTCTTCGAACCCGATGGTCTCCGACGTCTCGTACGGGAACACGAAACAGGCGCGGTCAACCACGGGAACCGCCTGTGGCTCCTCCTCAACCTCGAGATCTGGCAGCGGATCTTTCTGGATGGTCAGGATGTGTCAGCGCTCGCCGGTGGCTCCGATGCTTGAGGGGCAATCCATCGTCTGCTTCGCTCACGACTGGAACAACGATCCCACGAGCAAGACCCATATCATGCGCATCCTCGCTCGGCGGAATCGCGTCCTCTGGGTGAACTCCATTGGCATGCGCCGCCCGACGGCCTCCCATGCGGATCTGACTCGGATCATCGGGAAGCTGCGCCAAACCCTCCGAGGATGTGTCGAGGTCGAACCGAACCTTTTCGTGGCAAACCCGCTCGTCTTGCCGCTCCCCGGCATTGCCGCGGCGGACGTGCTCAACACGTTCGTTCTCTCGACCTGGCTATGCTGGCTCTGCCGCCGCCATGGCTTGGATCGGCCAATCCTTTGGACATTCCTGCCGAACGTGCATCGGCTGCTCGGCGCCCTGAACGAACGAATGGTCATCTACCACTGCGTCGATGAGTACTCGGCCTTCTCCAACGTTCCCCGCGAGGCCCTGATCCACATGGAGCGGGAACTGATCCGTCACGCCGACATCGTCTTCACGTCGTCCGCGCAGCTCGCGGACGAACGGCAGCGTCTCAACCCTAACACACATTTTGTCTCGCACGGTGTGGACGTGACCCACTTCGCGACCGCCACCGACTCCTCCACACTCGTACCCGCGGCGCTTCGCAGCCTGCCCCGGCCCATCGTCGGGTTCTTTGGGCTGCTCGCCGACTGGGTAGACCTTCCGCTGATTCGCGAGCTCGCCCTTGCTCGTCCCGCCTGGTCCTTCGCCCTCGTCGGGAAGGCGAGCACGGATCTGACGCCGGTCCGCGCCATCAAGAACATCCACTTGCTCGGGCAACAGCCCTATTCGAAGCTTCCGGCTTACTGTCGAGGGTTCGATGTCGGTATCATTCCATTCCGGCACAACGAGCTCACCGTGCGCGCCAATCCTCTCAAGCTCCGCGAATACCTCGCCGCCGGCCTGCCGGTCGTGGCCACGCCTCTACCCGAAGTCGCTCGGTATCAGCGCCTCATCCACCTGGCAGACGGCCCCGATGAATTTCTACGCGAGATCGAGGCGGCGCTTCGCGACACATCAGACACGGCTGCACACCGGCGAATCGAGGCCATGCGGGTAGAGAGTTGGGACGCTCGCGTGAACGAGCTTAGCGCTGTGATTGAGGTGCACCCCGGTGCGACGGTCTCAGTGAAGAAGGTCTAGGATTGGGCGGACGGACCCCGTTCGAATAGAATTATCAAGAACGCCTCGCAAAATATCGGAATGGGAATGCGACGGGCCCGCACGCGTATCCAGCCATTCTTTTCGAGGGTTTCAGCAATCTGATAGATGCTCCGCTCGTGATAGTGCCCGTGAAATCCGGCCACTCTGCGGCCCAGCTTATACAGGGTCGTCTCACTAGGCCCAGACACAACGAGCTTCCCGGCCGTTCCCGATAGTCGCGTCTTGAACCAGCGGATGTGCCGCTCCAGACTCTCACCGTCGAGATGCTCGAGTACGTCCGCTGCGATGATGGCATCGAAGGCACCCGGTGGAATATCTTCGAGCGCCGAGTATAGTTCGATTCCTTCCACGAGCTGCGGATACCGGTTCTCAAACCAATGGAAGAACGCGGGGTCGATGTCGTACGCAGCCACCGCATATCCGGAGTGCCTCAGGAGACTTGCCCCGAAGCCGGATCCACAGCCGAAGTCAAGTACATGAACGCCGCGTGGCTGGCTTGGGGACCCGAGAATCTTCTGGATTTCGGCAAGACGCTTGCGGAAGAGCCACCTAATCGCGGGATTCTTGTGAGCGTAGCTCGGAATAGCCGTCTCTTCGAGACGCTCAAATGAGAAATGACGCTGCGCATCTTGGAGAGCGACCAACCACTGCGCAAGAAGCGTCGAGGCCATTACCTCAGATCCATCCCCGCACACGGTACAAGACCAAACCCATGTATTCATGCACTGCGCCTTGCAAGAGAGAAATCCTCTCAGCCGCGCTCGACACCAGAGAGAGGTTCCTCTTCGACGAAGATACCGGATACACGGTGACCCCGACCGCGGCGAACGCACGCCTGGCACGCAACAGGTGCAATGGACTCGTGACAAGTATGACGGATTGCAGTCCATGTCGCCGGAGCAGCGTCGCCGAATTCAGCGCATTGTCATATGTGCGAGCTGATTGCTCTTCCAGGAGTATGGCCCCTCGCGGGACGCCCAATTCTGTGGCGAGTTGGGCCATCAGCGCGCTTGCTGAAGTACCGCAGCACGGGCCGCCGGCAAAGAGCAACCGGGGTACACGCCGTTCGTAGTATAGACGGACTCCCGCGATCGTGCGTTCAAGGGACGCCTCGTTGAGTGACCCGTCGCCATACCGCCCTCCGGACAGCACGACTGCGATATCGGCAGTGGTCGGAGGAGGGGGAACACTCATCAGTAGCGGTATCGCCATCACATTCGCCACCGGTGTGTAGATGACGATCAAGAATGCCGCGCCGGTGAGGGCCAGGAGTGCGAGCCCATATCGCCGAATAGCTTCAGGAGCGCCCCAATGGAGAACCGCCCCTCGGACCCTCGATGACAGCTTTGCGGCCACCGTCGGCCTTAAATAGGAACGGGAATCGGGGGCACAAGCAACATAAATACGTCGGTGCGCGACGAACCATCCCAGTTGCTCTGAAACAGCACGAAGGAGCCGGTGGGGTCGGCATTAGCACGAGAATCCGTGCCCCAGCCCGTGTAGTGCGAGCGATGATGGGCGAGGCGCCGCCAACTCCACGCGCCGGTGCTGTCACGCAAGACCTGAACGATCTCCTCCATCGTGGGGCGCCAGTCGACAATGTGCAGATTGCTCCGATACGTGTTGGGATTGGATCCGTCTGGGAGCCACACATAGAGGGTATCCGCTGAACCATCGTATGCCCACCGCCCCGGCGCAGTGGGAATCCCGGTGACCCGGGTGAGGTTCGTGGCGCGATAGCGAACGAGATCTGGCGCGCCGAAGTTGGCCGGCGAGTTCCGCGCGATATACCCGACGATCTTCCACACGGAACCACTATGAAAGGTGAGGGCGCCACTTCCTCCCCCCGTCAGGTCTCGGCTGTCGAAAAACGTGCCCTTCGCGAAGACACGTGAGGCGTGGCTGTCTTCGGACCAGTTCGGCATGCCATTCTTCCGTGGGTACGTAAGCACACTCTTCCAGGTGTGCGGTGTCCCGAGGGACCGGCTCAGCCACTCATCGCCATAACGCCCCATGTTGAGATTAGTCCCCGCCCCCTGCACCTTGTGGCCGCCGAAGTAGTCCGGGTAGGGCAGTTTGACCGAAGTCGAGAACGTGTTGTCCGACCAGTGCCAGAACACCGAGCCAAACTGCTGCGTGATCCCGCCAAGTCGAATGTACTGTCCCGTGTTGTCCATCTCCATCGAATGCAGATACACCCCGGCCCCAAACTTGGCGGCCATATTGAGAACTTTGCTGGTCCCCGTCTGCCGATCCCATACCACGACATAGTTGTATTGGTCCTGTGCCCCGAACGTGCTCGCCGTCACCGCAAAATAGCGGGCGTCGGGGCTGACTTGCACGCGTGAGCTCGGATAGCCTCCGATCGGAATCGTGCTGTCGAAGTTGTGCAGGGCCGTAGCGGTCCCCGCCGGTAGCCTGATCTCGTACAGGATGCGGTTCCTTGTGTCCGTGCGGATGCCATAGAGCAGCGAGGGGTTGGTGGGATGCCATGCCGCCCCGTCCATCCCGGTGACCGAGGGGACGTTCCCGATCCGTGCCACCGTGCCGGCGGTGCGATTGACCGAGTAGAGCACCCACGCCACGTTGTTGTGCAGGAGATAGAACATTGAGCCGTCTGCGTTGAACATCGAGTCCGTCGAGGCCGAGTTCACGCTCGCCCCTCGGGGGGCGGTATTTGCATCGGTCACGCGAATGATCGTGGTGCCGAACGCGGGATCGGTGTAACGCCCTCCGGCGGCGGGCAACGGCGGCGCCGGAGGCTTCGGACAGATGGCCGCGTTTCTGAGCTCGCTGCTGCACTTCGTCCACGCGCCGAGATGGGCCGTGAGCACGACGCTGCCCAGCGAAATACCGGCAGCGAGCACAAGCCACCTGAGTCCATGAAACCCGAAGGGTGTCGTCATCAGATATTCCTCGCCTCGGCGGCAATGTATTCTCCCGTACGCATCGCGAGAGCTTGAATCGTGAGCGTTGGCCCCAAGGCGGGGCTGGTGACGAAGCAACTCCCGTCCACTACAAAGAGGTTCGGGATGTCGTGCGTTCGACACCAACGATCAACGACCGACGTCTTGGCATCCATGCCCATCCTGCATGTCCCCATGTAGTGGCCGTCGCTGCCGGCAACGAACCCGGCCGTCTGTACTTCTGCGCAGCCGGCGGATTCCAGGATAGCGGTGCACGTATCATTCAGGTGTGCCCATATTGCTCGCTCGTTCCCGCTCACCGAGAATTTGATCCGGGCAACCGGCAGTCCCATGCCATCACGGATGTCTGGATCGAGATCGACGAAGTTATCCTGGCTCGGGAGAACTTCCCCGTCGCAACCGATGGCAACGTAATGCCCAAAATATCTCCTCATGAAATCCAAGTGCGCTCGGCCCCACCTGGTGCCCAGTCGCTGCATGGCATACTTGGCAAAGGCAATGGGGGCCGCATACCCCGCGAAGCCCGCCGACCATCCGCCGACATATCCACGCTCCTTGCTCGTGTAGCGAAAGTCCTGCGTGAGCCCGTTCGCAAGCCCCGGCAACGCATCAACACGGGCGGGAAGGAGCCCAACTGCCCCACCGTTGAGGTGAGTCATGAAAAATTTACCCACGAGGCCGTTCCGGTTGGCGAGACCGTTCGGAAAGGCCGCGGAGGCGGAGTTGAGGAGAAGCCTGGGCGATTCAATGCTGCCGCCCGAGAGAACCACCACGTCCGCCGTGAGCCGGTGCTGACGTCCGCCGGAATCCGCGTAGACGACGCCGGCAGCCCGGCCGCGCAAGTCGATCTCGATCTTCAAAACGGAGGAATTCGGGCGAACCTCGAGCAGACCCTGCGACTCGCCGCGCCGTATGTAGACAAGGTCGACTGAGGACTTCGCACCGATCTGACAGCCCACGCTACAGCGAAGGCAATAGATACATGCCGGGCGCCCGTCGTCAGTCGGGCGTGACAGTGCCGAGACGCCATGCGTCCACGTCCTGATTCCCAGGCGACGGCACCCCTCGGCCACGGCACGCGTGGCAGCACCCGTCCGGTGGGGAGGGTTCGGATATCGGTTCCTGGGGACCTCCCAAGGACTGCCGGCCTCTCCAGCAACTCCGAGGTCCTGCTCCACGCGATCGTAGTACGGCTCTAGATCGTGGTAGCTAATGGGCCAATCGTCTCCAACCCCGTCCAGACTACGAAGTCGAAAGTCCCTTGGCTGGAACCGATCGCAATTCATCGCGTAGTGCAACGTCCCGCCCCCGACGGCCCTCACTCGCGTCACTTCGAAGCCGGGCTCCCCGCGGATGGTCACCGCCTCATTCCGCGTGTCCTCCATGCGAAACACCATCCGACCTTTGATTTCCCAATCGGGCTCATACGTCACGAAGTCTTTCGCATAGTCGAGCCGCCGGCCCGCTTCGAGAACGATTACACGGATGCCTCTGCGAGCCAGAGTGGCTGCCACAACCGCTCCGGCTGCGCCCGCTCCGATGACGACGGCCTCGCGACGCTCCCCTCGGCTCATCGGCGCCCGCCCTGGCTCCTATGCTCACCATGATTGTCTGGCGTGCCCGCCGGCATCCCTGTTGCACCGAGCCCGATCCAGCCAAGTCCAACCGGATCGGAGTAAAAGGCGTCGAAGACGTCCTCGCGCAATCGTATCCAGAATTCTTGTAGGGAGACTCCACGGAACCAGCTGACGATTTGGAGCAGAAGGGTTTTCAGAGATTGAAGAGGCAGATGTGCGGCGAGCCACTTCTTGAGCGCGGGCAGTCGACCTGCAACCAGCTTCCCCTTCGCGTAGTACTCGTCTGGCTCATCGATCCAGGATAGCAGCTCAAACTGTTGGTTCGACGGCAATTCCGGAAATCCGGCGCCGTACCGCTTGAGTGAGACAGCATCTAGCTGCTCTAACCCCCGCTGATAGAGCACGAGCAGCTCTTTTGATTGTCCAACCCGGTCCATCATCCTCGTGAGCACCTGCATGTGTGTGCGAGTCGCCGTCGACGCGGGTTCCAGCGGGATGACTTGTGCAATCAGCGCCACGAGAATAGCCTGCCTCCTTTCGGTTAATGGAAACGATGCGCCGGCGCCAGGGGTTGACGCAGCCGGCCGGGGCCACAGCCTAAATGCCATTGCCGCGAACGCGACGCCGCTCCACATCAGAAACGTCCTGCGACTCAAACCGCGTCCCTGCGACATTCTCCTCACTCCCAGCCCGCTCCTCACTTCCGGCCCGCTCGTTCTTTTATCATGTCCGCAATAGTTCCGATGTCCCTGCGAATCTTGACCCTTCACGCTCGGGTACGAGTAGAGAGCCGCGAAATCAGGGCGCGAATTGGCAACAGACACCCTTCGACGACCAAGAGGGAAGCTACGCGGCACATCGCAGCGATCCTCGAGCCACCTATATAGTTGTGAAAGATCGGCGCCGCCCCGGGCGTCATCTCGACGATGCGCGTGGCAATGTCGATGCGCCGGCGCAGTCTCGTGTGACCAGACGCTCTCGTCGGCTCGAAGAACAGGAGCAGACGCGGCCATAGGTGGACCACCCATGGGAGGTCCACCGGCGAGCAGTCGCTCTCGTTGAGCACCCCTCTGACGAAGTGGCGTACGCTGGTCGACGGCATCCGACCCCCGAGACAATACCAAAACAATGTCCGCCCCTCGAGGAGAAGTCGCCTTCGACGGCCCTCCCCCGCGAGGACCTCGCGAACATCACGTACGGGCGCCGCGTCCTGAGTCGAGGCGCGTGGATCTTCACGCACCGGTTTCAGGGCGGCGAGGCCAATGAGGCGCTCCTCGGACACCGAAGGCAGCCACCGGCTTCTGGCGGCGATGCGGTTGATCCACAGGACGGGCGCAAACGGCACCCGCAGCGGCATGACTGGCCGGCCGAGACGCGTGAGCCCCAGCATGCGGAGATACGCCGTGAATGCCATGGGCGCACGCGCCGCGACTCGCACGACACCACGGCTCGGCCAATCCGAACCCGCAATCTTGAGGATACCGTCACACAGGTCGTCGATATGGACGGGATACACCGGCGCCGACCCGTTCACGACGGGCACAATCGGAAAGCGGCGACACAGCTTGAGCAACGTCCCATACACGCCTCCAGGCGCGCCGCCCGTCACCATGCCTGGCTGCACGACGATCTCACCCTCGCACGTGAGCAATTGCTCGATCTGCCACTTGGACCGGCCGTACTTCGTCGGCGAGCTCTGGGCGGCGCTCTGGCTCGATACAAACACAAAACGAGACACCGCCCGCTCGCGAGCGCACTCGAGCAATCGGCGGGTGCCGCTGACATTCAGATCTTCAGAAACTTCCGCAGGCTGGCTGTCCTCGTGGATAATCGCGGCGAGGTGCACAATGACGTTGACTCCATCCACCAACGCAGCGTCGAATGGCTGACCGAGATCGAACTGCCGAACACGCACATCCGACGGCACGGAGGCGCGCGCCGGGTCACGCACTGCCGCCACGACTCGAAACCCCGCGTCCCTTGCGCGGGTCACCAGGCGAGAGCCGATGTACCCGGACGCACCGGTGATCATCATGGATAAGCGTGCCGCCATGCCCAAGCTTTTACCACACCAGCGCGGCACCGCTTATGGGATTGCATGAGCTTCGATGCTGACGCGATCGTGATTGGCACCGGCCCATCGGGAGTGTCAGTCGCCTTCCCGATGCTCGAGGCAGGCATGCGAGTACTGTTGCTCGACGGTGGTCGTGAGCGAGACAGCGACATGCTTCCGCGGGGCGCCTATCACGACATCCGCCGCAGCGACCCCGAGCAGTGGCGTATGTTCCTCGGGCCCCGATACGAAGCGCTGCGGTCCGGCGGTCCGCCGTCCCCCAAATTCGATTCGCCGGGGTCACGATTCGCTTATGAGGGGTTCAGCACCTCGCAGCGGATCGATGGACAGGGGTTCACGGTTGTCGGCTCGCTAGCGCGCGGAGGGCTTTCCACCATCTGGGGCGCCGGCGTGTCGGTCTACGACGAAGAGGATCTTGCCGACTTTCCGCTGTCGGTGTCCGACCTCGCCGATTCTTATCGAGCCGTGGCGAGCCGGATCGGCGTCGCGGGTTTCGGCGAAGATGATCTCTCAACACCGCTCGACCGCATGATCACCAGCGCCCCCCCCATCCCATTGGCTGAGAACGCCCGGCGTCTGCTCGAACGCTACGGGCGTAGTCGCTGGCCACAAAGACTGGGGCTACGACTGGGCCGAGCGCGAATGGCCGTGCTCACCGCCCGCCGAGGCGAACGCCTGGAGTGTAATGCGTGCAACCTCTGCCTATGGGGTTGCGCGCGGCATGCTATCTACGATGCGTCCCAGGATCTGCCGCGGCTGGCGGCGTTCGAGACATTGGACTATCGCCCGGGACATCTCGCCCTCGACATCGGCACAGCGTCGGGCGCTTACCGCGTCGGCGTTCGCGCGCCCGGGGGCGAGTACGGCTCTGTATCCGCACCGATCCTGATCATGGCGGCAAGCACCTTCGCGACAACTCGCCTTGTTCTGGCGTGGCAAGGGCGCTACGGTGAGCGGCTTCCGCTGGTCACGTCTCCCACGGTCGGCTTCGCCCTGCTCCTTCCCGAGCGGATCGGCGCCGCACTCCCAACGCACGAGTTCTCGATGGCTCACCTTGCGTTTTCCGGGGAGGGGCCCGGGCGCACGCCCGGAGATACCGCGTTTGGATCACTGTTTCCCGCGAGCGGGTTGCCCGCGTCGCTGGTCATCGAACGGATGCCCTTCAGTCGACCTTCATCCATCGGGCTCCACCGCCTGCTCCAGCCCGCTCTTCTCCTCGGGAACGCGTTCCTGCCGGGTCGATACAGCAGGAATACCGTGGAGCTCCAGCTGGAGCAGGACGAAGCTCATCTGGTCGTGTGCGCCGGCGACTCACCTGCTACTGGGGCGAGGCTCGCTCACCTCCGGCGGCAGGTCGCCGGGAGCTTCGCGGCGCTTGGCGCGATGTTGCTTCCGGGCAGTTTCACCCTCGTGACGCCTGGCGAAGGCTTGCGCTATGCCGGCACGTTCCCCATGCGCGATCGACCGGCCCCCGGCGAAGTCGACGCCAATTGCGAGTTGTCCGGTTCACCCGGCTTGTTTCTGGTCGACCTGTCAGTCTTCCCCACGATACCGGCGAAGCACGCAAGCCTGACGTTAATGGCCAACGCGGACCGCGTCGGGCGCCGAATTGCCGACAATTGGTTATCGAACCGTAAGCCCGGTAGGAGCCACGAGGCCCGAGGAAGTGCTTCCGGGGACCCGAATTAGAAACACGTCGGTGCGCGGCGAACCATCCCAGTTGCTTTGGAACAGCACGAAGGACCCTGTGGGGTCGGCGTTGGCGCGAGAATCCGTGCCCCAGCCCGTGTAGTGCGAGCGATGATGGGCGAGGCGCCGCCAGCTCCACGCGCCGGTGCTGTCGCGCAAGACCTGGACAACTTCTTCCATCGTGGGGCGCCAATCGACAATGTGGAGATTGCTTCGCTGGGCGTTAGGATCGGAGCTGTCCGGCAGCCACACATAGACGGTGTCCGCCGGGCCATCGTAGGCCCACTGCCCCGGCCCGCTAGGAATCCCGGTGACCCGGGTGAGGTTCGTGGCGCGATAGCGAACAAGATCGGGCGCGCCGAAGTTCGTCGACCCGGCCTGGGCGATATACCCGACGATCTTCCACACGGCACCACTATGCAGGGTGAGAGCCCCCCCTCCCCCCCCTGTCAGATCCCGGCTGTCGAAGAACATGCCATTCGCGATACGCGAGGCATGGCTGTCCTCGGACCAGTTCGGCATGCCATTCTTCCGCGGGTACGTGAGGAGACTCGTCCACGTGTGCGGTGTCGCGAGGGATCGGGTCAGCCACTCATCGCCATAGCGCCCCATGTTGAGATTAATCTCCGCCCCCTGCACCTTGTGGCCGCCGAAGTAGTCCGGGGAGGCCAGCAACACCGGCGTCGAGAACGTATTGTCTGCCCAGTGCCAGAACACCGACCCAAACTGCTGCGTGATGCCGCCGAGTCGGATGTACTGCCCCGTGTTGTCCATTTCCATCGAATGCAGGTACACGCCAGGTCCAAACTTGGCGGCCATACTCAGAACTTTGCTGGTCCCGGTCTGCCGGTCCCACACCGCGACATAGTCGTACTGATCCTGCGCCCCGAACGTGCTCGCCGTCACCGCGAAATAGCGCGCGTCGGAGCTGACCTGCACGCGTGAGGTCGGATATCCCCCGGTCGGAATTTCGCTGTCGAAGTTGTGCAACGCCACCGACGTGCCTGCCGGGAGTGTCACTTCATAGAGGATACGGTTGCTCGTGTCCGTGCGGACGCCATAGAGCAGCGAGGGATTCGTCGGATGCCAGGCCGCCCCGTCCATCCCGATCGGCGCGGAGAGATTGCCGATCCGCGCCACCGTGCCAGCCGTACGATTGACCGAGTAGAGAACCCACGCCACGTTGGTGTGCAGCAGATAGAACATGGAGCCATCGGCATTGAACATCGAGTCAGTGGAAGCCGAGTTCACTTCCGCGCCTTTGGGCGCGCTCGTCCCATCGGTCACGCGTGTGATGGTCGTCCCGAAGGTCGGATCGACGTAGGTGCCGCCCGCTGGGGGCAGCACCGGCGCGGGATAAGGCTTGAAATAGACGTTCGGGTCTCCGACGGCAGAAAGTGCTTGAGCATTCACCGACTCTGGAGCGAGCGAGGCCCATGCCAGAAGGGCCGCCGCCGCGAGAAATGATCGGCGCATGAAAGTCCCCTTTCCGCGTTGAGCTATCATTTCTTCCCACCCTTGAAGGCGGCCGTAACCGAAACGGCGTGGTCGAGTGTCACGGTGCAGGTGCCGGTGCCACTGCACCCCCCACCGAACCAACCGCCGAAACGGGCGCCCTTTCCAGGAGTGGCCGTCAGAGTCACGACCGCGCCGCTTGCGTATGCTGCTGAACAGACTGAGCCGCAGCTGATTCCTCCCGAACTGCTGCTGATGGTACCCGGTCCCTTCGTGGTGACGGCGAGAGTATACGTAGGTGAGGTGGGCGTGGGTGTAGGTGAAGTGTCAAAGGTTGCGGTGACAGTGACCGATCCGTTTCCGGTCAGTGTGCATGCCGCGGTCCCGCTACAGCCGCCACCAGACCAGCCGCGGAACGTGGATCCGGACGAGGGCGTGGTCGCAACGGTGACAACCGTCCCAGCCAGGTAGGTATAGGAACAGGTTGTGCCGCAATCGATCCCGGCGGGACTGCTTGATACGAGCCCCGTGCCGGTGCCACTCTTGGCTGCAGCGAGGCTAAACATACTAGACGAGGAGACGCTAGAAGGACTAGCGCAGGCGAGGTTGGAAAAGGCGGACATAAGGCCTCCCTCCACCGCAGCCACTCGGTAGCAGTAGGTCACCCCGGTCGAGACGGCCCTGTCGCTATACGAGGTAACGCCCATGGGGACTTGTCCGATCTCGGTATACGGTCCGCTCGTGCTCGTGCCTCTTTGGATTGAGAACCCGGCTTGACCGCCCGAATTGTCAGTCCAGCTCAGGCTGAGCTGCTGGGCGAGGGCAATCGAAGGCCCGAAAGAGAAGACCAGCGTGACCAGAATGAAGAGAAGGACGGGGCGGGTGCGCCCGACCTTGGCGCGGGCGTGAGCGCAGAGACTCTCTCTTGCTGGAAACACAGTGATCCTCCTGTCTTGCGGAAGAGGACCCTTTCCCAGCGAGATGGCCTTCCTTCGGTAGCCCGGCAGTCAGGCCGATCGCCTGATCCGTGGCATTGCGTCCCCGCCTCACGGCGGGTTTGCCTTTGTCGGGAAGGTCCCTTCCTCTGCCTCGTGCGATTGCACCCTGTGTACCAAGGTGCCGGAGCAGAGGAAGCGAAAGATAACGGCAACAAAATCCATATCTTGAGCTTTGACGGCAATGCCCAACATCGCTGGTCGAATCGAGTGAGTCGTCGGTGGGTTGACGCTTGGTGTTACGTACGCACCGCTGACGTCCGCTTGCAACTCTGAGTCTCAACCCCTATCATCACTACCTCCGAGGCTCTACATGGCCCCACAGTCGAGAAGAATCTCGAAGCCAGCAACCGAAGGCGCGGCCGAGCTAGAGTCCCCTTCTGACGTGGGCGCTATAATTCCCGAACGGCAAACAGCGTCCGCTCTTTCAGCACGTGAGAGTCCCGCTCGTGACGCGCTCACGGGAAGAGCGCACGCAGGAGCCCGCGCGGGTCTGCTCATCCTAATCTTCCTGGGGCTACTGGCCGGACTGTACGGGGCCATCCTCCGTGATCTGGCGCAGCAGTGGTGGGACGATCCCAACTATGCGCACGGCTTTCTGGTGCCGCTTTTCAGCGGGTTCCTCGTCTGGCAGCGGCGCAAGCAGCTCTCGTCGCTACCAGCCAACGGAAGCTGGATCGGCCTCCCTGTGCTCCTCGCGGGAGTCGTGGCGCTGCTCCTCGGCCAGATCGGTGTCGAGCTCTTCCTGATGCGAAGCTCGCTGATCGTCATTCTCGCCGGTCTGGTCCTCTTTCATTGCGGTCGGGACAGCTTTCGGGTGCTGGCCTTCCCCCTGTTCTTCCTTTTCTTCATGGTGCCCCTGCCGGCGACCCTGTTCTACGCGGTAGCTTTCCCACTCCAGAATCTCGCGGCCCGTAACGCGGCCTGGATGCTGGATGCCCTGGGCGTGCCTGTCTTGCTCGACGGGAACGTCATCCATCTGACGAAGCTAAGCTTGGGTGTTGCTGAGGCGTGCAGCGGCATCCGCTCCCTGATCTCGCTGCTTTCAGTCGCGGTTGCCTGGGCCGCCTTGACACTCTCGGGGAGCTTCGCAATAGCGGTGTTCGTGATCGCGGTGGTTCCGATCACTATCCTCGCAAATGTGGGCCGGGTGGTGATCACCGGGCTTATCGGCCAGTGGTTTGGGGTCGAATACGCCGAGGGGTTCTTTCACACCCTCTCGAGTTGGCTGGTCTTTGTCTTTGCGTTTGTGTGCCTCACGGGGATTCACAGTCTGATTCGCCTCGTTCAGTCGCGCTGGCAGAAGGGAGCACCATGAAGCAATCCGCCCGGGTAGGGCTGTCGCTCTCACTCCTGCTCGGGGCACTGCTGGTGCTGCACCTGCGGTCATCGGGTGAGGCAGTGCCGATCCGAAAAAGTCTCGACAGTTTCCCAAGTGCGGTGGGTGCTTGGCAGGCGCGCGGAGGAGTATTGCTCGAGCCGGAGATTCTGAATGTCCTGAGGGCGAAAGAATACCTCATGCGCCGGGACCAGGATCCCTCGGGTCTGAGCGTCTGGCTCTTCATCGCGTATTGGGACACTTTGCGGAAGGGGGCTACCCCTCACTCGCCTAAAAACTGCCTGCCGGGAAGCGGCTGGGAGCCGCTCGAGGCCTCGATGATCACGATCCCCCTGCCCCAACCGTTCACGCCAATTACGGTGAACAGGTACCTGGTACAGAAAGATCGCGATCAGCAGCTGGTGCTCTACTGGTACCAATCCCAGGGGACGGCGATAGCAGGAGAGGTGGCCGCTCGGGTTCAGATGGTGAAGAACTCGATCGCGCGGCACCGCACAGATGGCGCAATCGTGCGCGTCTCAAGCCCCGTGTACGGCGGTGTGCAGGATACGTCTGATCGCCTTGTCAGGTACGTTCAGGCCATGTACCCGGCTCTCGGCGATTACCTTCCTAACTGAGGAAGGGTCCCGCCCGCGGTCAGCGACTAGGCCTGCCTCTCGCTGCGTTCTCCTGAGACCTTCGGATCTGTTCCACTAGCGGGTCCGGTGACGACATCGCGCACTTGGCGGTCAGATCTCCGAGCGCGCACATCCCCGGCATGAATTGCTCGGCGGCGCGCCGGCGCTGAACCTCCTGCAGGGCCTGAGTGCGACGGGCGGCCTCGGTTTCTTCGGCAGCCTTACGCGCGCGCTCTGCTTCGGCCCTGCGCGCGCGCTCGACATCTTCGGCCTTGCGCGCGCGCTCAGCCTCCTGACGCGCCTTCGCCGCGCGCTCGGCTGCCTCCTGCGCTTGGGTGTCCGTCTCTTGCTGCCGCGTGGCCTCCTCCGTCGCCCGGCGCTGGCGCTCGCGCTCGGCCGCCTCTTTGTAGCGGCTGGCCTCATACTCGCGCCGGGCTTCGTGGCAGGCGAAGTAGTGCGACACGTCTATCCGCCCGCCCTGCCCGCTGGCGGCTAGACAGCCCGTCATGGAGAACTCCTCGGCACCTGCAGGGACCACGAGTGAGGTGGTCAGCCAGACGGCGAGGAGCGACCAAGACATCCAGCGGCCATCGTTTCGTGTCGACTTCATGATCAAGAAAACTCCGGTTCGAAGGCTCTCAGAAGAGTACATCAACCGCGCCTGGCGCGGGGCAAGATCGTAGCCCAATTCAGCAGCCACCCACATTGCATGATCTGTGAAGTATTTTGCACATACCCGCGCCTCCGAAGGGCACGGGCGCCTGTGCTCGTCGTCTCGCCGAATGATTCGCTATAATGCGCCAATTTCCAGAAGGAAGTGACGGGAGTAATCCAATAATCCAACACCCCGCTGTGCCTTATGTTGCGCCGTTTGCGACCTTTGCGGTCTTCATCGGGTTAGCGCAGTGGCTCCCCGTGTCTCCCGCCCTTCTGTATCCCATCCGCGTGGCGGTAGTCGGCGCAGTGCTGGTGATCTGTTCACGTCATCTGGCCTCGTTCCGCGCCACCGAGTGGGTTCGCAGCATGATGATCGGCATCGCGGTATTCGTGGTGTGGGTGGCGCCAGACGCGCTGTGGCCGGCCTATCGAGGCCATTGGCTGTTCGACAATTTTCTCGTCGGGTCGGCGAAGAGCTCGGTGCCGCATGACGTCAAGGACAATTTACCTTTCATTGCCCTGCGTGTCTTCGGCTCGGTGGGCCTCGTGCCCATCTTCGAGGAATTGTTCTGGCGCGGCTGGGTGATGCGCTGGCTCATCCGTCCCGAGAACTTCGATTCGGTCCGGCTCGGGACCTATACCCACTTCTCGTTTTGGCTGACGGCCATCATGTTCGCCGCCGAGCATGGATCCTACTGGGAGGTCGGACTGTTCGCAGGCATAGTCTATAACTGGTGGATGATTCGTACCGGCAGCCTGGCCGACTGCATGGTGGCGCACGCGGTCACGAACGGATTACTCGCCGCGTATGTGCTCTACTCCGGCCACTGGGAGTATTGGCTGTAACGGGCTCGCGCCTCACCGCTGTTGGCGCTGAGATTCCTTCAGGAGCCAGTCGATGATCGCTGAGGGATCCGGAGTATCGACCTCCGGACGGGGCTCGGAACGGGCGGCATCCCCGTCCGGCGCCGCTCTGGCGGGAAGGCGGGACGTTGCTTCGCCGTGCTTCGCGTCCCCCCGGGTCGACATGTTCCTCGCTGATACAGGTGGGGCCGTGACCCGGACACCCGGTGTTCCCTGTGCACGCTCTGGCGTGCGCGCGACGACCGGTTCCTTCGGGGGAAATGGTCGGGTACGCGAAACCGGCGGCGGCACAAGCGCGGGAAGAGTAACCGGAACACCTTGAATCACGGACGTCATCGGCGCCGGGGCCGTCGCACGGTGCCAGGTGGCCCAGGCGCCGAGAGCGAAAAGTGCCACGATGAGGGCGCCTGTCCCCATCGCCCACCACCGCGCTCGCCGCCCCACCGTAGGCGTGGGGTCCTGGACCGCGGAGGTCTGCTGCTCCTTTACCCGATTGAGCTCGACCCACAGCGCGTTGGCGACGGAACTCATGTCAGGGGGTCGTGGCCCTGGGGATCTGACCAGAACCTTCATCACGAGCTCTTCGACTGTCGCGGGCACCTGTGGACCGAGGCCCCGGTCAGGGGCCGCGGCGGCACCCCCATTTCGCGGGCGGACCTCACCGGTGAGCATGTGCACCAGAAGACGACCTACGGCCTGGATGTCCGCCCGCTCAATCAGCCCTCCACTCCCGCCGAGGCGCGCGACCTCGAAACCCACGATCTTGACCGTGTCCTCCGCCCCAACCAGCACGTGTTCGGCGTCGAACGCGCCGTGGATGAGCACGAGATGATGGGCCGCTTGGAGGCCATCGGCGATTTCGAAGGCCAGACGCAGTGCGCGCTCGACTGGCAGCGGCCCCTCCTGACGGATCAGGTCCGCCAGGCTTCGCCCCTCGAGGGACTCCAGCACGAGAAAGGCGTGGCCGTCCGCCGTGCGGTCACAGTCGTGCACGATGGCCACGTTGGCTTGGATCCGGGCGATGGCGCGCGTGACCGACAACTCGTCCCGGAGGCTGCGGACCCAATCGTCACCGAGCGCGAGGCCGGCAGGCAGGAGCTTAATCGTCACTCCCGCTCCCGACTCACTGTCGTGCGCGATGTACAGATCGCCCGAGGGCCCCGCGGCAAGCCGCCGCGACACCTGATACCGAGCTTGAATTGCCTGGCCGATCATCTCGCAGATCCCTGGGGCCTTACGCTAGCACGGCCGCGGCCGCCCAGATGGCGGAACTCACGCGCCGATTTGTCCCTTGACAGGGGGGACCTGCACGCATACTGTCCGGCTTCACAGCCGAGCGGGCGCGGTCCGCAATCGAGGCGGCTGGGGTGCGCTGTGCTTGGGCGCCAGCGGAGGGTCGAACGTGCGATTCCCTCCCACTTCTGACCGCCCGGGAAAGTACCTCCATAGGGAGCTAAATCGCTGATGTCTCGCCACTTCCGCATTTGGACCATCCTTGTAGCTGTCGGACTGCTGACTGTGGTCGGTTGCTCTCGCTCCCCCGAGGCTCAGAAGGCCCGTTATCTGGAACGTGGCGACAAGTACGCTGCGCGAGAGCAATATCGCGAGGCGATCCTTGAGTACCGCAACGTGCTTCGGCTGGAGCCCGGGAACGTACGCGCCACGAGCCAACTCGGGCTCCTGCACAATCAGTTGGGCGAATACGCTCAGGCCTTCCGCTTTCTCCTGAAGGCCCAGGAGCTTACGCCCGACGACCGCGAAGTGCGCCTGAAGCTCGGAGGGATCTATCTTCTCGCGGGAAAGCCCGACGAGGCGCGCGAACAAGCCGCAGCCGCCCTAGCCAAAGAGCCGAACAACGTGGACGCTCTCGCACTCCTGGCGGACACGTCGACAACCCCCGAGCAGGTAGATGCCACAATCAAGCGTATCGAGGAGGCCCTTGCCACGGTGGGCGATCGGGCGAAACCGCACCTATCTCTCGGCGTCCTCTACCTCAAAAAGAAGGACCCGGGCCGGGCGGAGCGCGCCTTCCAGGAAGCCGTGGCGCGGGAGCCGAAGTCGGTCGAGGCGCATTCCCTCCTCGGAACACTCTACTTCGGCGAGAGAAAAAGCGAGCAGGCGGAGCGCGAGTTCAAGACAGCGGCCGACCTCGCACCTATTGGCTCGCCGGTGCGGCTGAAGCTTGTCGATTTCTATCTTTCCGCCCAGAGGGCGGACGACGCCAAGCGCGTCCTGACAGAGATGACCCAGAAGGCGCCCGATTTTCTCCCCGCCTGGCGTCGTCTCGCACAGATGCAGCTTCAAGAGGGCAAGTACGACGAGAGCCTCAACACCTTACAGGCCCTTCTCAAGAAGAACTCCTCAGACCTGGAGGGACAGTTCTTGCGCGGGCGCGTACAGCTGGCCAAGAACAACACCACCGAGGCGATCCAGGACTTTCAGAGAGTGCTCAAGCTCGAGCCTCGTCTCGCCCCTGCCCATTACCAGCTGGCGGTGGCTCAGCTCCAGGCCGGCAACGTCCAGCAGGCCAAAGCCGAGCTCAAAGAGGCCACCTCGATCGCCCCTAACTACGCCGAGGCTGTGCTCACGCTGGCCCAGCTGAACATGCGGACGGGTGCGGTGCAGCCTGCTATCGAGGACTTGGAGCGCTTCGTCGCGGGGCAACCGCAATCGTTCAGCGCATATAGCCTTCTGGGCTCCGCCTATCTGGCCAATGGTCAAGCGGCGAAGGCGACCGAGACGTACCGTAAACTCCTGGCGCTCGCGCCAAAGGACCCCCGCGGCCCCTTTCTGGTCGGTGTCGGACTTCAGGCTCAAGGAAAGCGCGCGGAGGCGAAGAATCAGTACGAAGCCGCTCTCGGCCTTGCGCCCGCCTACCTCGAGCCCATGCAGCAGCTCGTGGCCATGGCCGTCGGGGAAAAACAGTCCGATGCCGCCCTCGCCCGCCTCACGAAGCAGATCGCGCTCGAGCCGAAGTCCGGAGGTTTTCAATGGCTGCTCGGCGTTGTGTATATTGCTCGGCGTGACCTTGACCGGGCGGAAGCTGCTCTTCTGAAGGCTATCGAGCTGGAGCCAACCCTCGTTGACGCCTACTTGAAACTCGCTGATATCTACACGGCATCGCAGCGCTACGATCAAGCGTTGACCAAGCTCAACGACGCCGTCAAAGTGAACCCCCAGAGCGTCCCCGCACAAATGACTCTTGGCCTTGTGTATCAGGCCAAGGGAGACATACCGAAGGCGCAGCAGACCTTCGAGAAGGTCCTGTCCCTCAACCCGCGGTTCGCGCCCGCCGCGAACAATCTGGCCGCGCTCTATTCGGAGCACGGCGGCGATCAAGAGAAGGCGCTCGAGTTGGCCCAGCGCGCCAAAGAAGCCGCTCCAGACGACCCCCACATCTCGGACACCCTGGGCTGGATCCTCTACAAGCGCGGCGTGTACCAGCGTGCGGCGAACTTGCTCAGGGAAAGCGCCGCGAAGCTGCCGGACCAGCCCGTCATCCAATACCATCACGGCGTAGCGTCCCTGAAAGTGGGAGACAAGGAGGCGGCTCGCAAGGCATTGACCGCGGCGGTGAACTCGCCGGCGAGCTTCGCTGGGAAGGATGAGGCGAGAAAGGCTCTGGTCGAGATCCAGTAATGGAAAAGATCTCGACAGGTGCCTCAGTAGGCAAGCGCCTGCATAGTTGATTGAAGCTGAGTTTCGGCAGACTTTTGCACAATGCGCATCTGTAAATACCTGATATTACTCCGTTCTTGGATTCCGAGCGATTGGCATGTCACATGCTCTTAATCGGCCGTCGGAATTGAACCAGTGCGAGTGGCCACCCTTCACCGATGGAGGAAGTAATGAAAAGACGGTTCGCGTACTTCGCAGCATTGGTTATGGCCATACTGGGGGTGGCCTTGATCACGACAGCAGCCCCTGCCCTGGCAGACACGTTTAACTTCACCAGTTGC
>JBKPTT010000261.1:0-4188 GCA_046735635.1 Acidobacteriota bacterium
ACTCTCACCGGATGGCAGCCGATTGGTCGTCTGGACGCAAGGCGATCGAAACGTGTGGCTCAACGATCCCTCGCGCGGCACGCTGACGCGCCTGACATCCGAAGCGAGGAACGCTCGCGCAATCTGGACGCTCGATGGGAAGGGTATAACCTACGGATCGGCGATAGCGGGGAACGAGAATCTCTTCGTGAGGCCGGCCGATGGGAGTGGGCCCGCCGAACCGCTCGTCACGAGCTCCAATCTGAAGTACCCCGCGACCTGGTCGCCGAGCGACCACGCGCTGCTATTCGTCGAACAGAATTTGGAGAGCGGCACCGACATCATGGTCTTGCCCGCGTCCGGCGATCGCCGGCCGCGTCCAGTAGTGCAGACGCGGTTCTCCGAGGCCTATCCGGATCTCTCTCCCGATGGCCACTGGCTGGCGTACGCGTCGAACGAGTCGGGTCAGCCCGAGGTGTACGTCCAGCCATATCCGGGCCCTGGTCCGCGGCAGCAAGTGTCCACAAACGGAGGGATCGGGCCCGCGTGGTCGCATGACGGGCGCGAGCTGTTCTACATCACAACGCCATCGACGGGCGGGCAGGCAACACCGACAAAGATGATGGTCGTCCCGGTAACGCTTCGACCAGCGTTCACGGTAGGTGCACCGCGCCAGCTGTTCGAAGGACGCTTTGGCGCCACTTCGGGCATTCGGTCCTACGACGTCACGGCGGACGGACGGCGGTTCCTGATGGTCCAGCAGAAAGAGCGGACCCCGGTTGCGGCATCGGAGATGATCCTCGTGCAGAACTGGCTCGAGGAGGTGAAGGCACGCGTGCCAAAGTAGGGCGGCTTTACGCCTCGTCGCTCCCCCAATCCGCGCCCCGCGCGGTGAACGAAACCGTGCGTCGCTGTGAGGAATACCTCCAACGCGAGTGAATCCGCGCTTGACAGCCAACCCTCGACGGACTGCAACGCCGTTACGGCGTGTCACGACTGAGAAGATTTGAGGCTCTGGAAGTAGGCGTTCGCATCGGCGATGGCCTTGTCCGTACGGCTGAACAGCTCGGTTCCCTGCGCATTGAGCTTATCGGCGTCCGGCTTCAGCGATGCCATCGCCGAGGGCGTCAAATCGCTGCCGAGATACTTGATGTGATCGGCGAGATCCCTCCGGAACGGATCGAGCGCCTGGCCCGCCTCTCTCAGCGATTGCAGTATCCCGGCGAACTGCTTCTGATTCTCGCTCAATCGCTGTTGCGCGCGGTCGTGCAGCTCCGGGTTCTGAATGCCCTTGATCGTCTCGGCCCGACCGGCGAAATAGGTGTCCCCGGCCGTCTGCATCTGGTCGATCTTCGTGGTGGCCTCCGTGGCGCGGTCGTTCATGGCGTCCATGGCCTTTAAGAGCTTCTTGTAATCACCCTTCATGTTCGTCGACGGCCTGGTGACGAGCACGTTGTACGCCTCGAGTGTCTTCTGCATCTGCAGCTTGGCGCTCGATGCAGCGTCCGTCATCCCGCCCCCGGCTTTCACGAAACGGTCCGTCTCCTTGAGCCCTTGTGTTCGACTCCGCTCTGCTGTTTGCTCCTGCGAGCCCGCGACAAGCGGTGTCAGAAGCAGGACGCTCAATATCAGCGGCCATGCGCGGCTGTTCTGTCGGTGCATGTCAGCCTCCTCTCGGCTACGCGCCACATTTTACAGAATCGCACTTAACATTTCTGTCACCATACCGATGGCACAGGATCCACCCGCGCCAGCGCCGTGAAGACCGCCGCACCGCGGGTACCGCATGAAAGCCGCAGCCATGACAAAACCCGGTCAGGCATTTCTCGACGCCCGCAATTTCGTGCTGCGCCACCGGACTGACTACGACACGGCGGTGCGTGACTTCCGATGGCCGACACTCGACACTTTCAACTGGGCCCTTGATTATTTCGATGATATCGCTTCCCGTAATGACAAGCCGGCGCTGCACATCGTCAGCGACGACGGGCATGAGGACGTTCGCACGTTTCTCGAGATGTCGGCGCGATCAAACCAGGTTGCGAACTTTCTTCGAGTGATCGGTGTTGGCCGCGGCGACTGCGTGCTGGTCATGCTCGGCAACGAGGTGGCGTTATGGGAGACGCTGCTTGCCGGGATGAAGCTTGGCGCCGTCATCAGCCCGGCGAGTGCGCTGCTGACGCGAGAGGACCTGCAGGATCGGATCGATCGCGGGCGAGTCCGCCACGTGATTGCCAACGCTGCGCATGTGGCGAAGTTCGCGGGAGCACCTGATGACATCACGAAGATCGTCGTCGACGGCGAAGCCGCGGGCTGGAGTCGATTCGGAGACAGCCGTGGCGCGTCCGCCGTGTTCGAACCGGACGGCGACACCCGCGCTGACGATCCGCTGCTGCTGTACTTCACCTCAGGGACGACGGCGAAACCGAAGATGGTCGTGCACACGCACGCCAGCTATCCGGTGGGTCATCTGTCGACGCTGTTCTTTGCAGGACTGCAGCCTGGCGATCGTCATTGGAACATCAGCTCACCGGGATGGGCGAAGCACGCGTGGAGCTGCTTCTTCACGCCCTGGAACGCCGAGGCGACGGTGTTTATCTACAACTACGAGCGGTTCCAGGCGACACGTGTCCTGGATGCCCTCGTGCGGTATCGCGTGACGACGTTGTGCGCGCCGCCGACGGTGTGGCGCATGCTCGTGCAGGAACGGCTTTCGGACTATGCCGTTTCACTCCGCGAGGCGCTCAGCGCCGGGGAGCCGCTCAACCCGGAGGTCATCGAGCAGGTGCGTGCCGCCTGGCATCTGACGATCCGGGATGGGTACGGACAAACCGAAACGACCGCGCAAATCGGGAACTCGCCGGGCCAGACGGTGAAACCGGGATCGATGGGACGCCCGTTGATCGGCTACCCGATCGTGCTGCTCGATCAGCTCGACCGACCGGCGAACGAAGGGGAGATCTGCATCGATTTGTCCAGGCGGCCCGCGGGACTCACCCCGGGTTATCTCGACGGGACTACCGACCGAACGGTCGACGTGATGCGCGCCGGCTATTACCACACGGGCGACGTCGCCCGACGCGACGACGACGGCCACCTGGTCTTCATCGGCCGCGCAGATGATGTATTCAAGGCCGCCGACTACCGAATCAGCCCGTTCGAACTCGAGAGCGTGCTCGTCGAACATCCGGCCGTCGCCGAGGCGGCAGTCGTGCCGAGTCCCGATCCCGTCCGGCACTCGGTTCCCAAGGCGTTCGTCACCCTGGGCGCGGGTCACCAGGCGAGTCCCGAGCTCGCCGCTGACATCCTCTCGTTCGCGCGGCGCGCGCTCGCTCCATACAAGCGCATCCGGCGAATCGAATTCGCCGAGCTTCCGAAGACTGTTTCAGGGAAGATACGGCGCGTCGAGTTGAGGACGCTGGAAGCGGAGCGACGGACGCATGACGGCCGCGCGCCTCTGGAATTCTTCGAGGAGGACTTCGTCGCGCCGGCGTGATCGTCGACACTATTTGCCTCTCGCCGGATCTCTCATACCAGAAGCGGTAGAATGCTGACGCCTGCAGCCAGCCTGCCTGTTCTCAGGAGTTCCGTGGGAAAACCTGCCATTCGGACCGTGCTTGCGTGCTGGATCGCCGTATTCGGCTCGGCATCAGCGGGTCAGCAACTCCCGCCGCAACTCCCGCCTACTTTCCGGGCCGGGATCGACGCCGTGCAACTCGACGTCTCGGTCCTCGACCGGGATCGCCGGCCGGTTCGCGGATTGACGGCCGCGGACTTCACCGTCCTGGAGGACGGCCGGCCGCGTCAGATCGTGGCGTTCTCCGCGATCGAACTGCCGCCGATGCCCGCCGCGCTGACGCCTTCCGGTGTCGATACCGTGCCACCGGACGTCGCCAGCAACGACGGACTGCAAGGCCGTCTCGTCGTCATCCTGATTGATCCGTTCCTCGAGCGCGTGATGGTGACAGGGCGCGTGACGATTGCGGACCCCCCGGGCATTACGGCGCTTCGCGCGACGGCCAGCCGCATCGTCGACAGTCTCGGTCCGGGAGACCTCGCCGCCGTCGGGCATACGATCTATGGAGACCCGCAGAATTTCACGACCGACAAAGCCCGCCTCAAACGAGCCATCGACAGCGGCGCGTTCGGCACGAACAAGCGGGCCGAAGGCGTCGAATGGGGCAACTGCAACTGCGGCGTGTGCCGGCT
>JBKPTT010000262.1:0-18599 GCA_046735635.1 Acidobacteriota bacterium
CGCGACGGCTCCTGCCATGTCGATGAGGTGCATCACGGTTCCGCCGAGTATGAATCCGAGCGGATTCGCGTCGTTCGGCAGAACGACCTGAAGCATCTCGGTTTCGGACTCCGACGGCCGTTTGCGCTCCGCCGTGGCCGGAGACTCCGACGGCGGCGTTGGCGGGACTGGATCCGGCATGCCTCAGTTCTGGCAGTTCCGATCCATGAAGGCTCTGAGCGTGCAGCGGAGCTCAGAGGGGAGATCTTCTTCGCGGATCGAATGCAGGAGGGAAACGGTCGATTCGTACGTTTTCAGCTGCGCCACGCATCGCGGACATTTCGCCAGATGCAGCTGCAGACGTGCGTGCACGTCGGGAGGCAGGTTGTGTTCGACGAAGTCCGCCAGCAGGCCTACGACGTCGGTGCAGCGGGGCTTGGGCACGTCAGGGACCAGTGTAACCTGACGTCGGATTGCCATTATTGCCAAAATAATCGCCGTCCGCCTGCGCCAACGCTCCGGCGGGACTCGCCGAAGCCTGGCGAAGGCGGTCTGGCAATTCCGCCGATTATGTCATCCCTAAAAGTCGTACCCGATCCAGACCGAGAAGCGCGGCTTGCGGAACCACTTGCTGCCCGACATGCCTTCCTGCAGCCCCTCGTAGGCGAAGATGTAGTCTTCGTAATCCTTGTTCAGCAGCGTGCGCCACGACCAGTCGAAATGGATCGGGAAGCCGAGTGCGAACGTCTCGAGCCCGAGCCCGTAGGAGGCCCGCCCGTCCACCAGCTTCAGGCCGCCGATCGTCTGCGGCGGTCCGTAAACGGGATCGTAGGTCAACGTCTCGTAGTTCGGCTGGAACCCGAGCAGCGGCGTCACCGTGATCGGATCGCGCGTCCAGACCGTCATCGGTACGCCCTCGTATCCCGACGCGCCGAAGTTCGCGTACGCGACGCCCCGCACGCCGCCGATCACGCCGAGGGGCGTGAGCGCCGCCTCGATCAGCGGGAACCGCAGCTCGCCATTGAGGAAGAACGCCTTGTTGCCCAGGAACTCGAGGTAGTCGTACCCCCGCATTTCCGAGTTGCCGCCAAAGTACAGATAGCCCGGGAACTCGCCCCAGCTCTTGAAGCCGCGCGCGCGGAACGCGAGCACCCCGTTCGATGCGAGTCGGATGTAATGGCGGGCATCGATATCGGCCGTCTGGCGCGAGAGCAGGCTGCCCCAGCTCGGCGCGTACTCGTATCCCAGCCGGATCGTATTGCCCGCGAGCGGCCCGTACTCGCGGAACACCGTCGTCTCCTGCACGAGCGAGACGCCGATCGGCATGAACGTGCCAGAGGAGAAGAGATAGCGGCCGTACTGCTGCTGCTGGTAGTCGTTGGCCACCTGCTGGAGGGCCGCGTCGTTGTAGCCCTGGTTGTAGTTGTAGATTCCGGTCGACAGCTCGACGCGCGTGTAACGGTTGAACGGATAGATCCCGAACGCGGTCGCTCCGCGGATCGTCTGCGTCGCAATCGCCTGGTCGCGGCTCACGAACGCATACTGCTGGTCGTAGAGCAAGCCCGGATCGTATCCATAGTAGAACTGCGTCATCGAATACGCCTGCAGCGCGTATTGGAAGCGGCGCGACAGGTTCGTGAACGAGAACGACAGCGTCCGGTACTGCGCGACCGATGACGCGAACAGATCGAACTGCTTGTCGCCGAGGACGTCGCTGAAGGTGACCTGCGTTCCTCCGAACAGATCCCCGCCGCTCGTCACGCCGACGTTGACCGGCGGCCGCCCCTCGAGGAACAGCTTCTCGAACGTTCCTTTCTTGTGCATGTTCGACTTCACGAGCGTGTGCGTCACCGGCGGCTGGAAGTCGATGATCGGGCCGGGGCTGCCGAAGTCCGCGCTCGCCACGGTGTGCAGCGGTTCCTCGCGCGGCAGCGTGTGGATGCCGTATTCGCCCTTGTAGTAGGTGACGAACGCGATCTTGGCCGGCTTCGTATCACGCAACACGATCGGAGACACGTTGCCCGTGAGCGTGTCGGTGTACTGCTTCAGCTCGCCGGTCTTCATGTTCAGCGTCCAGATGTTGTAGATCTCTCCGTTGCGCGCGACCTCGGGGTCGAGCGGCTGGTTGGGATCCACTGCGGTGGACGGGAACACGATCGTATCCTCGTCGACGAACTGAACCCCGCCGTCGTCGTGGGTGCCGAATGTGATCTGCGTCGGCTTGCCACTCGCGATGTCGATCTTGAACAGCTTGTCGTTGCCGCTCACGCGCTTCAGGCAGATCAAGGACTTGCCGTCCGGCGAATAGGTCGGCGCGTAGTCGCCGAACGCGTCGTTGGTGACGTTGCGGATTGCTTTCGTGTCCAGGTTGACGATGAAGATGTCCGCGGTTCCGCCGCGCATCCCGGAGAATGCAACCTCGTGCCCGTCGGGGCTGATGTCGGGCGACTCGGGGCCGTCGATGCTCTTCAGCTCGATCCGCTGCTCGATCTTCTTCGTGACGACGTTCTGCAGGACCAGTGTCTTGTTCTTTTCGGTGCGCGCAAAATACGCGATCCGATCGCCGGCCGGCGCCCACGCCATCCACGACACGGCGTTATTGCGGAACCCGCCGGGCGTCGCGATGTACTCGTAGCCGCGATCCTTGTTGAACCCGCTCGTCAAATTTCGAATGACCTTCCCGTCCTTCGTCGACATCAGGACGATGTCGAGCTCCTGGTCCTTGCGGTTGCCCGCCGCGACCGCCATCAGATCGCCCGACGGAGAAGGCTCGATCGAAACGACCACGCTGTAGGGCGTCTTGTTGCGCTTGGGGGCGAGGTCCTTGCCGTAGTCGGCGGGCCGCTCCTTGTCGCGGAACGGCTTGAATCGATCCTTCAAGTACTTGTCGAACTGCTCGTCGAACTCCTCGGGCTTGAGCCGGAACGCTTCCTCGTAGGCGCTCTCGCCGCCGCCGATCACCGCCTTGCGGAGCGCGAACAGGAACTGACGCAGGCCTTCCTTGCCCCAGCGAGACTCGATGAACTCGAACGCCGCGTGGCCGAGGTTGTACGGCAAGCGGCCGTCCGCGAACTGCACGCCCTCGAAGTCGCTCATCGAGGGAACGATGTCGGCGATTGCCGCGTCGCGAACCGTCATCAAGTCAAACGGCTGCCAGTAGCCCGTCATGTAGTCCGACAGACCCTCGTCGACCCACAACGGGAGCTGACGGTGCAGAAGCGAACGAGGAATGATGTCGAACTCGAAGATGTGGGTCAGCTCGTGCGTGATGAGGCGATACAGCGCGTCGGACGGCTCGTCGATCGGCAGCACCATACGATCGCGGTACGGCTCGGCAAACGCGAGCACGCCCTCCGGCAGCTCGCCGGGCTCGATGTTCTGCTGCTGGAATTCGCTTTCCGTCTTATAGAGGACGAGAGGAACCTTGAAGGCGAGATCGTGTTTCAGGTCGGAGCTGACCTGCTGGTAGGCGCTCTCGGCGTAGGACGTGACCCGTTCGAGGTGCGACTCAATCTCCGGGTAGTAATAGATCTCGAAGTGGTCCGTCTTGTAGACGTTCCACTTGAAATCGTTGTATCTGATGCGATTCTTGCCGTAGTACGGAACGTACGGCGTCTGCCCGAAAGATTCCTGGACAGCACCACCCAGCATCAGGATCGCCACCAGGGCAGTCCCCAGTGGCGCCAGGGTGCCGCGCGTTTTGCGCGTGCGCATGGTTCACCTCGAATGCGGCAGCGAAAGGGACGGGGCCTCGGTTGCCGCGCGAACGCGGCGACGTCAGATCGTCGGCTGCTCGTCGCCGATGTTACTGTAGCTAAGACGGTTGCCGCAATGATCGCGTCCCCAGGCGAAGACGCGGTTCAGCGGTGGTAAAAGCCTGGGAACGCCGAGCAGCAAGCCATGTGCCCGCGGTTCAGCTCGTAATTCAGGCCTCAACTCCCCGAGGATTCCACAGAGTTGTCATCCGGCATGAACGGACGCGTCCACGGCTCCGGACAGATCTCCGAAAAAACTTACAATAGAAGGAATAAGGAGGCGCCCCGCCGGTGTTTTCTCTGACTGGGCGTCCGCTGTTAGACGCCATGGACGAGTTCACCCGCGAGGCCTTGTCGTATGTCGACAGCCTGTACGGCACGGCGCTCCGGCTGACGCGCCGCCCGGCCGATGCGGAGGATCTCGTTCAGGACACGTATCTGAAGGCGTTTCGCTCGGCATCGCAGTTTCGGCGCGGTACGAACCTGAAGGCGTGGTTGTTCACCATCCTTCACAATACCTACCGGAACATGCGGCGCCACGACGGGCGGAACCCCGTGGACGTGGACAGCGAGTTCGTGGAGCACGCGCCGGAGCCGGCGACCGGATACTCCCCGGAGCAGCTCCTGACCCGTGCCACCCTCGACGCGGATCTGCAGGCAGCCCTCGACGCGCTGCCGGAGGCTTTCCGCCAGGCAGTGTGGCTGCGCGACGTGGAGGAGCTGACGTATGCCGAAATTGCCGAGGTGCTGGACATCCCGATCGGTACGGTGATGTCGCGCATTTCACGCGGGCGGCGCATGCTGTTCGAGCGTCTCCAACCGCAGCGGCTGGCGGCAGCCGAAGAGAACATGTGATGAGAAAGTGCCAGGATCTCGACCCGCTGCTTGCGGGATACGTCGATGGCGATGTTGCCCCCGCGGATCGCTCGTCGGTCGAGGCGCACCTCGTGAAGTGTCCGCCGTGTCGCGAACGGGTGGCCGAGCAGCGCACCGTGCGCGCGGCGCTCGCCGCGAGCCGGCCGGCGCTTCGCGGTTGTGCCCCTCCCGATCTCCGGTCGAAGTGCGCGGCGTATGCGGCGGCGCACGAGCGGCCTACGGCACCCGACGTCGCGCCTCGTCGCCGTTTCCGGGTCAGCCGATGGGTGCCCTTGTCGGTTGCGGCGACAGTCGTTCTCGCCGTCGCAGGCGTGTTCCTTTTCAGCCCCAACAACCGCGTCGAAGCGCTGACCACCCAGCTGACGCTCGATCACATGACATGTTTTCAGTTGGCGCCCGAGCGGCTGCAGCACGCCGATGCGATGACGGCGGAGCAGGCGTGGCTGGCGCAGCACCGGTGGGGCATCCACGTGCCCGACAGCTCCGCCGCGAATCAGCTCGAGCTGCTCGGCGTGCGCCGATGCGGCATCGGCAAGGCGGGCGTCGCCCACATCCTTTATAAATGGCGCGGTCAGCCGCTGTCGGTCTTCGTCGTGCCGCGAACGATGCACGGCCCGGTGCCCGACGAGCCCGTGGTCAGATTCGGCCACGAAGCCGTCGTGTGGTCCGATCGCGATCGGACGTACGTCGTGCTCACCCGCGGCCAGCCGTCCGACCTCGCGGCCGTCGTCGGATACATGAAAGCCAATGCACGCTGAAAACCCCGGCACGCCGGAGTCGTCGGAACCCGCCGGCCACGTTCAGGATGAAGCCATGAAGAGTAGATGGATCGCCGCCGTCGCGGCCGCATGTGCAGTCGGATTGCTGGTCGTGCCGTGGATGCTTCACAACCCGTCACGTGCCTCGAGCGGAGAGGTGAAGCCGGTGCCCGCGCACAAGCCGGAAGGCGTCGCCAATCTCGACTTGACGCTCACCGACATGAACGGCAACGACGTGAAGCTCGCCGACTACCGCGGCAAGGTGATTCTCCTCAACGTCTGGGCGACCTGGTGCGGTCCGTGTCAGGCGGAGATTCCGGAGCTCGTCGAGGCCTACAACAAATACAAAGATCAAGGCGTGGTGGTGATCGGCGTGTCGCTCGACGACACGGCGGACACGCTGCGCGAGTACGCGCCGAAGAAGCAGATGAACTATCCGATTCTGCTGATGCGCGACGCATTCGACGACGCCTACGGGCCGATCCTCGGCGTGCCGATCTCGTTTTTCATCGGGCGCGACGGCAAAATCAGCCGCAAGCATTTCGGGCCGGTGACGAAGGACGACATCGATCGCGAGATCAAGGCGCTCCTGTAGTATGATCGCTTCAGGATGCTCAAAGGGTTCACGCACGCGCGGCTGGCCTGCGGATGCCGCATTGGATTCCGCGAAGGCGTCGAAGGCAGTCCGGTGACCGTCGTCGTCGACGAAAAGGGACCGGCGTGCCCGTTGACGCTCCACGTCCGCGATCTCCCGCTTTTCGATCATCGCGAAGCGCTTCGTCCGTCGACGCGCCCCCTTCCGCCCGAAGAAACCGAATACGAAGAATCCTAGCCGCCGTCTAGAAGCCGATGCGCAGGTCGGCGACGAGCGGCAGGTGATCCGACGCCATCAGCGCCTGGCGCGATCGCACGAGCTCCAAGGCTCGCACCTCGACGTGCCCCTCGTAATAAATGTGATCCAGATGCAGCACCGGGAAGATCCCGGGATACGTGCGGCGGCGCTTGAGATGAGCGTAGATGTCGATGCTCTGGAACAGCGAATTGAGGGTCGTCGTCGCCAGGCCGCGCATCCATTCGTTGAAGTCTCCCAGGATCACCTTGGGGCCGGTGACGCGTTTGTCGTGCACGTAGGCGGCGAGCCGCGTCGCCTGATACCGGCGCTCGAGGACCGCCGTTCCAAGGTGGACGTTGTAGACGTGCAGGCATCGTCCGCTGCCGAGATCCAGGTCCGCGCGCTGGCACGCACGCGGCTCGCACGTGCGCCAGGACAAGTCGTACTGGCTGTGGTGGACGATCGGGTAGCGGCTCAGCACGACATTGCCGAACAGGTGGTTGCGCAGGTGCCGCACCGAGGTCATCACCCATCCCATGCCTACCGCGGCGCCGATGTCTTCTGCCTGTCCGGCGCCGTTGGGGCCGGCGCCGATGACCTCCTGCAGCGCGACCACGTCCGCGCGCAGTTCGCGGATGACATCCGCGACGCGCGCCGGCAACGTCCGGCGATCCATCCCCCGGCATCGGTGGATGTTGTAGGTCGCAATCCGTACATCGACGGTTCCGCGGGGCGGCCTCACGTCGGTCATTGCTGCCGCTCCAGAATCCAGATGAATGGGCCCACCGTCTTCTCCCACAGCGCCCGGCGCTTCCAGCGGTCGAGCGTGATCTCGTCGCTGTCGGCGATATCACGCGCGTAATCGTCGAGGAGGCGCCGCGCGAGCGCGCCATCGCGCATCGCGAGGTTCACCTCGTCGTTGTGCTCGAACGAGCGATTGTCGATGTTGGTCGTCCCGAGCACGCTCCACAGCTCGTCGGCGACGAGCACCTTCGCATGGGTCATCGTGTCCCGGTACTCGAAGATCCGGATTCCCGCGTCGAGCAGCTGCCCCCACATGCGCCGGCTCGCGAGGCGCACCCACTTCTGATCGGTTCGGCGGCCCGGAAGGATCACGGTGACCTTGACGCCGCGCCGCGCCGTTTCGACGAGCGCCCGGCGAAGCGCACGGTCGGGAAGAAAGTACGGCGTGCTGATCGCCACGGAGTGATCCGCAGCCTCCATCAGCATCTGGAACGTCACCCGCGAAGCGGTCGCGCGATCCGATGGGGAGCTCTTGACGACGAACGCCGTCGTGTCGCCGACGCGTTCGAGATTGGGGAAGTAATCGGGCCCCGTAAGGATCTCGCCGCAGCATTCCAGCCAGTTCTCCGCTGCCACGCCCTGCAGTGCCGCGACGACCGGCCCTTCCACTTTCACCATCGTGTCGCGCCAGGGCTTGTGCCACTTCAGGCGCTTGAAGGTTGGATACGCCCACCAATCGGCAATGCCCGCGCCTCCGACGAACGCCACTGTGCCGTCCACGATCAGCAGCTCGCGGTGCGTTCGATTGTTCAGCCGCGCGAGCGAATACCATCGGAGCCGCTGGTACGATTCGATACGGCAGCCGGCCCGTCGAAGCCGGCGCACGGGCCGTCCCCACAAGCTGAAGCTGCCGATCGCATCGACCACGATCGTGACACGCACGCCGCTGCGCGCCTTCGACGAGAGCTCGGAGACGAACTGGTGCGCGATCCTTCCCGGCTGGAAGATGTAGACCTCCATGTTGATCGACTGTGTGGCCTGGCTGATCGCCTGCAGCATCGCGGGATAGAACGCCGCGCCGTTGGCGAGCACGGTGATTTTGTTCCCGTGATGCAACGCCGCCTGGCACGTGGACTGGAGCGTGTACAGGAAATCGGGCGCGTGAATCGACGTGCGATGGGCGAGGTGGTAGTTGATGTGCGGCGTGAACAGGAAGACTAGGACGAGCCAGGTGAGGAAGACGGCGCCGGCGACCGAAAGCCAGAACATCAGCGCGGGCCCGCGACGGACATGGGGATATCATACCCTCCATGCTGACACGCGCGTACCGGACCGGCGTCCTCGCGATCGCGATTGGCATCTTCGCCTGCACGTCGCGCGCCGGTCCGATTGCGATCGAGGAGCGGACGCTCGTTCTGAGAAACGACACGTCGCGCGATTGGAAGAACGTCCGCGTAACGGTGAACGACCACTTCGTCGGCGGCCTGCCGGTGCTCGTCGCCGGAGGTCGGATGAACGCGCCGCTCAGCCAGTTCCAGACAGGGTTCGGACAGCACTACGATCCGTCGAACCAGGTGGTGTACAAGGTGGAGGTCACGGCGACCGACGCAAAGGGCGAGTCCGTCAACCTGCGCTGGGGCCACGATCGAACACGTTAGGTGTCATATGCCGCTCAAATCAGAATTCGAAGTCACGTGCCCATGTTGTCAGGCAACGCTCGTCATCGATGCCAATCTGCGCCGCGTCATCCGGCACGTCGAGCCGGTCCGCGGCGACAAGCCGGAACTCGGCGACGCGCATCGGTTGCTCGCCGAGGAGGCGGCGCGGCGCGAGAACCTGTTCCAGCAGTCGGTCGCTGCCGAGCGGACGCGCGGAGACGCGCTCTCGAAACGGTTCGAAGAAGCCCTGCGTCAGGCGAAGGACGAGCCAATCACGAAGCCGACGCGTGATTTCGATCTGGACTAGGGAATTGCCAAAATTGCCATAATTGCCAAAATTGGCAGAATTGAATTGGTCGGATTCAGGGAACGAAATTCTGGCACTTGTTGTGGCAATTACGGCGATTATGGCAATTGTGGCAATTCAGTATCTGAATTCCGCCGGCAGCTCCGTCCAGCGTTCCATGCGCCTGTAGTAGATCGGCTTGCGTCCGTAGCGCTCGCGGTATTCCCGGTAGCGCGTGCGCAGGCGATCGATGCGCGCGTCTGACGTGCGGATTGGCCGGTGCGGCAGTTCCAGCAGCATCCGTTCGACCTTCCACACATTCCCGTCCGCCAGTCTCCAGTCATAATTCCCGACGTCGCGCAGGTCCGCCACCGCGTACCCGGTGATTCGCCCGCTGAAGTCGACGTACTCGTCGACGTAGCTCAGGGCGAGCGCTCGCGGCGTCGCGAAGAGCGGTTTTCGTCCGTGCAGGCCGGGATCGCGCGAGCGCGCGATCGATCCCCAACGGCCGCGCCGCCGGTAGACGAACAGCACATGATCCAGTTCGTCGATCGACTCGAACGACAACACGAGCGGCGGCCAGCCGTGATGCTCCATGATCACCGCCGCCGTCAGCGCCGCCTCGAGGCAGTGCGCCGTGTGCTCGCGAATGACGCCTCGAAAGGTGCGCAGCGTGGCGCCGCGTGGGGGCGGCTCGGTGTTGTACGGCAGCGAATTCAAGAAGCGCTGTACCTGCAGGGGCGTGCGTGCGCGCGCGAGCACGCGCCGCTCCTTCGCGGTGAATGCCGACGACGGGGGCACAACCGATCCGATCGGCGGTGTGCGCGCGCGGCTCAATGCGCCTGTCTCAACGCGGCGACGAGCTCTGCGGATTGCCAGTCGGTGCCGTTGAGAATCGTCAGGACACGACCGTCCGACTCGATGACTGCCGTGCGGAGATTGTGTGTGATATCACTCGGGTTCGACGGTTCCCGAACGACCAACAACCCGAACCTCGACGCGAACGCGTCGATGTCCTTCTGTTCACCCGTCGCGAAATGCCACACACGAGGATCGGCGCCGACCTGCCGTGCGTGGGCCTGGAGGATGTCGGGCGTGTCGAATGCGGGATCGAAGCTGATTGAGAGCAATGCGACGCGGTCGCGAAGCGCGCCATCTCCGAGGACCAACGACTGGACCTCTTTGAACTGCCGATCCATGCGCGGGCAGAAGTCTGGGAGTGGACAGCGCGTGTATGTGAACGTGACGGCCAGCACCTTCCCGCGCCATTCCGAGAGCCGCCGCGCTTTTCCTGTCTCGTCGATTAGCTGAACGTCCGGAACCGCCTCACCCGGCGCCAGGACCTCCACTCGCGCCGGGACGGCCTCCTCGGGTAGCGCCGCCTGACCGGTCCGTTCAATGGCGGCCAGGTACCCCGTCGTGTTCTCCACGACAAGACGGGCCTTCACCAGGTCGCCTGGCCGACAGCAGTCGAGCAGCGCTCGATCCTTGACCTTGAAAGGCATGGTCATTCCCGGCATGAACCCCCGGATGTCCGCATGCTTGATCGTGATCTCCTGCCGGACCCTGTCCACGGCCAGAACCTGCCCCTGGAGCTCGTACTCGCGCGCACGGCTGCAGGCGGGGGACGCGAGAAGAACTGCAACGCAACAGGTAAGAAGCGTACGCACCTTTTCACTCTAGCTCGGCGGTGATCTCTCGTAAAGCACAGGAAAACGACCTGTTGGGCCGGCAGGGACGCGGCATGCATTCTGCTATACTTCCCGGCCGAATGGCGTGCTTTCGGCATCGCGCGTCAGCTTCGTAGCGCAGCCGCCGCCGGCTGCCTGGGGCAGGAGCAAGTGACAGCATGGGCAGGAGACTCTACGTCGGAAACCTTCCGTACTCCGCAACCGAGGAGCAGTTGACCGAATTGTTCAGCCGCGCCGGTAAGGTGGACAGTGTTCGCGTCATGCGCGACATGGCGACCGGACGAGCACGTGGATTCGCGTTCGTCGAAATGAGTTCGGACGAGGAAGCACAGAAAGCCATCAGCCAGTTCCACGAACAGCAGATGGAAGGCCGGGCGCTCGTGGTCAACGAAGCGCGTCCGAAGCCCGAAGGCGGGTTCGGCGGCGGCGGTGCCCGCGGCGGCGGTGGTGGATATCGTGGCGGCGGAGGAGGCGGGGGAAACCGCAGCTTCGACGACGGAGACTTCAGCGGCGGCCGCCGCAAGGAGCCTCGCTGGTAAGAAAGGTAAAAGGTAAAAGGTAAAAGGTAAAAGGTGAAACGTCTCTTACCCTTTTACCTTTTCCTACTCATCTACGACCCAGCCGTCGCGCAGCTGAACAACGCGGCTGCCGTATGCGGCGTTCGTTTCCGAGTGCGTCACCTGGATGATAGTGGTGCCCGCCTCGTTCAACCGCTTGAACAGCTCCATGATCTCCTTGCCCTGGCTCGTGTGAAGGTTGCCGGTCGGCTCGTCGGCCAGAATCACCTTCGGGTTGGAGATGACCGCGCGCGCCACGGCGACGAGCTGTTGCTGTCCGCCAGACAGCTGATTCGGATACAAATCCTTCTTGCCGACGATGGCGAACCGGTCGAGGATGTCGCAGACCATACTCTCGCGTTCCGACTTCTTGATGTCGCGGTACGAGAGCGGGATGTCGAGATTCTCGTACACCGTCAGGTGATCCAGAAGGTGGTAGCTCTGGAAAACGAAACCAATGTACTGCTTGTGCAGCTTCGCGCGGTCCTTCGCGGCTAGCTTGTGCACGGGCTGATCGAGGAAGTAATACTCCCCCGTCCACGCGCTGTCGTGCATCCCGATGATGTGCAGCAGGGTCGACTTGCCAGCCCCCGACGGCCCCATGATCGAGATGAACTCGCCTTCCTTCACGTCGAGGTTGATTCGCCTCAACACGTAGGTACGGCTCGTTCCGTGGGCATACGATTTTTCGATGTTTCGGAGCGCGATGAGCGCGTTCGGCGCAAGAGCTGCCGTGTCGGCGGCGCCCACGGCATCGGCCGGCTGTGTCGTTCTGCTGAAAAAGGCCATATGGTTACTCGTTAGACGGGCTGATCCGTTCGATGGTTCTCATTATAGGTCCGAGTCATAATGGAGGACAGGGGCGGCCGGAGCCAGTGCCGTGTCGTCCAAACCCTTATGACCGCGGGACTTCTTTTCGTGGCGGCGCTCGCGGCAGGACTGCAGCAGTCGGCCGCCCCGGCCGGCCAGGCCGCTGGCGCCGATCCCGCGAAGCCGACCGCGGCGGCGCCAGCGGACGCGACCGCCGCGGACTTGCCGGTCTCCCTGGATCGGATCAAACGCGACGTGTTGCGCCCTCCTGCGATCCGGCTCCAGGGTGACCGCAACATCTATCGCGTCGAAATCATCGGCCGTAAGCCGACGATCGAGGACATTCTCGGCCCCGATTACCTGAAGGGTCCAACCCCCGCTGGCTCGCCGACACACCAGGAGTTTTTGGACCTGGTGACCCCGAAGGATTTCCAGGGCTACGCCGCGTTCAACAACCGCGAAGCGATGACGGTGGCGGCGACGTCGTTCGCGCTCCAGTGGGCGTTGCAGCGCGCCATCCACAAATACCAGACCGCGAAGGAAGAGCGAGAGCGGGAAGCCGCACGCAAGGAAGTGCAGCAAGCGCTCGCCGACCTCGAAAAGGCCCGCGCCGCGGCGGGTCTTCCGCCGAAGTAACCTCCGCTACGACGCTTTCTTGTTGCGTTCGCCGCCGCCGTGCTCGTGGCCGCAGCGGGCGCAGAGCGTCGGCGGGAGCGAGTTGTCGACGTAGTGGTCCACCGGTTTCACGGATTTCAGAAACGTGAACACCGATTTCAGGTCCTCGTCGGTCATGTTGCGGTAGAACCGCCACGGCATGACGTCGGACAGCTCCCGCGCGCGCACGTGTCCGGTGCGCATGACCGAGAGAAACAATTCCTCGTCGTAGTACGGAATCCCGCTCTCCGATTGCGTGAGGTTCGCGGTGGCCACGGCGGGGTGGCCGCCGACCCGCATGACGTTCCCTCCGGCGAACGCCATGTCTTCCCTCGGTTGATCCTGCTGGTCTCTCGGAGTGTGGCAGTCTTCGCATGCCGCGAGCGCGGCGATGTACTTGCCGCGCTTTTCGGGAGTCGACAGATCGGCCGTGACGGTTCCCTCAATCGGCTCCGGTACGTTGTTGATGAAATGGTTCACGGGAAAGGGCACGGCCGCCGGGGGCACGGCGTTGCGCACCGGGCGCAGCGTGCGCACATACGCAACGATTGACGCGAGATCCTCGTCGGACATCACGCGGAAGCGCGTGTACGGCATGACGGGGAAGAGCGTGCGGCCGTCGTGCCCGATTCCCTCTCGCACCGCACGTGCGATCGCGTCGTCGGACCACTTTCCTGCGCCGGTTTCAGGATCAGGCGTGATGTTCGGCACCGTCAGCCACGGCACGCCTGGCTCGATCCATTTCTGTCCCGCGCCCACCATTCCGGGTTTCACCGTCCAGAGCTCGTTCGTGTCGACTTCCGAGTGGCAAACGAGGCACGGGGTTACGCCCCTGGTCAGATAGGCGCCTCGCTCGAGGCGCGCCGGTGTGGGGTCGAACGTGCGGCCTGTCAGCGGCCGCGTCCGCGGCCCGAGGATCGGTCGCCACCCAATCGTCGCTGACACGCCGCCCAGCAATACGACTGCGAGCACGGCGATTGTGGACACGAGCGCTTTCTGCCACCGCTTCATGAGTTCTCCGTAAGACGCGAGGTTGTCTGAAAACGGCCGATTTTACCAGAGATCGCGCCGTTTACCGGGTTTCAGCCCTTATTGACCGAAACGCGGCGATGCGGTGAGCGTGGCGGTCGTATCCTCGATCAGTCGAGTACGGTGGAAGTGCAATGATGGAGCCGGGGATCGATCGCGGGCCGCGGTTCACGCCGCAGTTGCTCACGGGGATGATCATCATCGTCGTCGGCGTGCTCTTCACGCTCGACAACCTCGCGCTGATCGATGCGCATCGGTATGTGCGCTTCTGGCCGTCGGCGCTGATTCTGGTCGGAGTGCTCAAGATCTGGCAGGCGCGCGCCGGTGGAGGCGCATTCGCGGGCTTTCTGTTCGTCATCGCCGGCGCCTGGCTGCTCCTGGACGCATTCCGCATCGTTACCATCAGTCTCGTCGATCTCTGGCCGCTGTTGCTTGTCTTCTTTGGAGCGTCGCTCGTCTGGCGCGGCGTGCGCGGCCCGAGCGAGCGGGCCGGCACCGACGGGCACTCCACGATCAGTGCGCTCGCAGTTCTCGGTGGTGTGCATCGCGGGAGCAATTCGCGCGCGTTTCGAGGGGGCGACCTGACGGCCATCATGGGCGGATGTGACATCGATCTTCGTCAGGCCGCGATCGATGGCGACGCCGTCATCGACGTCTTCGCGTTGTGGGGCGGCATCGAGATCAAAGTGCCCGAGGAGTGGACGATCGCCAGCCGCGTCGTTCCCGTTCTTGGCGGCTTCGAAGACAAGACCCGCCCGCAACGCGGTGCGGTCGCGCACCGGCTGCTGATCCGCGGGTTTGCCATCATGGGCGGCATCGAGGTCAAGAACTGACGCGCGATGCACCCGATTCTCGCACGCCGCGGGCGGCTCGCGCTGTATCTGGTCGGCTGGGTCGTCGCTGGCGTGCTGCTGTCGTCGCTAGTCGCGCGTCCCGGAGGGCCTGGTTCGGTCGAGGCGCTTGCCATCGCGATTCCGATGGCGTTGGCGTACGCCTTCTTCTGCCTGTCCGCCTGGTACGTCTCACGCAGCGCGCCATTGGCGACGACCACGCCCATCCGCCTGATCGCCAGCATTGCCGGCGCGTCGCTGATCACGGCCGCGGTGTGGCTGCTGCTCGCGCAGCTTTGGATCGGGGTGCTGGCGCGCCGCGGCGTCGTCGCCGATGCCGGCGCCACCTTCGATCGGAACGACACCGTCTTCTTCGGATTCGGGCTGCTGCTGTACCTGTTGTCCCTGGCAACCAGTTACCTGCTCGCCTCTTTCGAGCACTCGCGCGAAGCCGAGCGTCGCGCGTTCGAGGGACGGGTCCTCGCGCGTGAGGCTGAACTGCGCGCACTCCGAGCGCAGGTGGACCCGCATTTCCTCTTCAACACCCTTCACTCGATTGCGTCGCTCACGGCGGTGGACGCCGGTGCGGCGCGGCGGATGTGCGTGCTGCTCGCTGATTTTCTTCGCGAGAGTCTCGCGCTCGGCGCGCAGGAACGGATCCCGCTCGGCCGCGAGCTCGATCTCGTCAGGCGCTACCTCGAGATCGAGCACGTGCGATTCGGTGGTCGTCTCCGCGTCGACGTCGAACCCGGGAATGCGGATGCGTGTCTCGTTCCGCCGCTGCTTCTCCAGCCCATTGTGGAAAACGCCATTACCCACGGCATCGCGCATGTGGTGGACGGGGGAACCGTACGAGTCACCGCTCGACGGAGCGAGGCCACGCTCACGCTTGCGGTCGAGAATCCGGCGGATCCGGATCGGCCGCCGAGCCGCGGCCCGGGCCTTGGCCTCGCAAACGTGCGAGCCCGCGTGCGCGCGCTCCACGGCAATGACGCGCTCGTACGGGCGGGCGAGGAGCGCGGCCTGTGGCGGACGGAGATCCTGCTGCCTGTCGACGTTGGCCGCGCGTCGTCCGGATCGCGCATGTAGGATCTTCTGAATGGGCGACACGCTTCGCGTCGTAGTCGTGGACGATGAGCCGCTGGCGCGGGCGATGGTGCGGCAATCGCTGCAGGCGCATCCCGGGGTCGAAATCGTCGCGGAGTGCGCGAACGGTTTCGAGGCCGTGAAGGCGGTCGCCGACCTGTCGCCGGATCTGCTGTTCCTCGACGTCCAGATGCCCAAGCTCAGCGGCTTCGAGGTGCTCGAGTTGATCGGACGGGACGTCGCCGTCATCTTCACGACGGCGTACGATCAATACGCGCTGCGCGCATTCGAGGTGCACGCGGTCGATTACCTGCTGAAGCCGTTCAGCGACGAGCGGTTCGCGGAAGCGCTCTCGCGGGCGCGTGAACGGCTTGCCGGACGGGACGCCGCGCCCGTCGATGCGCTGCTTGCGGAGGTCCGACCGCGTCAGGGGCCGCTCGCGCGCGTCCTCATCAGGGACGGTGCACAGGTGCACGTGCTGCCGGTCGAACGCATCGATTACGTCGAGGCGCAGGACGATTACGTCGCATTCAAGTCGGAGGGGCGCACCTACCTCAAGGATCAGACGCTGGGGTCGGTGGAGGCGTCGCTGGATCCCGGACGATTCGTGCGCGTTCACCGGTCGTACCTGCTGAACGTCGAACGGATTGGGCGTGTGGAGTTGTACGCCAAGGACAGCCGAGTCGCCATCCTGCGTGACGGCACGCGGCTGCCCGTGAGCCGCGCGGGGTATGCGCGTCTGGCCAAGCTGTTGTAGCCTGTCGCGCATGCGATTCTTCTTCTCACGGCTCGTCGCGGGGCGCACGTGCTCGGCGTGCGCTGCGGTTTCGGCGTCGATTGTTCTGACTGCTGCATCAGCGTTCATCCCTGGGCTGCTCGCCCAGTCTCCGGCCGTCGATTCGCCCGCGTGGGCGTATGGCGTCCCGAATACGCCGCCGGCGAACGGGCCGCGCGGCGCCGGCCCTCGCCAGCCGGACCCTTCGCCACAACATATTCCGGACAGCACGCAGGCATTCACGATTCAGCAGCTGCGCGATTTCTTCAATGTGGCCGACTGGTTCCCCAACGATCATCCGCCGATGCCCGAGGTGTTCGTGCACGGACGGCAGCCCGACGTACGCGGATGCGGGATGTGCCACATGCCCAACGGGAAGGGGCGGCCGGAGAATGCGCCAATCGCGGGGTTGCCCTACAGCTACGTGGTCCAGCAGCTGCTCGACTTCAAGAACGACCGGCGCTCGAGCGCGGACCCTCGAAAGACGAACACGGCGCAGATGATCCAGGCGGCGAAGGCGATGACCGATGAGGAAGTCAAGTCTGCCGCCTCTTACATCGCGTCGCTCACGTACACGCCGTGGATTCGAGTCGTCGAAGCGGACACGATCCCCACGATGCGCATTGCGGGGAATGTGTTCTTTGCGATCCCCGACGGTGGTACCGAACCGCTCGGCCAGCGGATCGTGGAGACGCCCGAGGACGGGGCTCGGTTCGAGCTGCGCGATCCGCACTCGGGGTTCGTCGCCTACGTGCCGAAGGGAAGCCTGACGCGGGGCGCGGCGCTCGCGTCGAGCGGCGGCAACAAGACGCTGCCGTGCAACGTGTGCCACGGTCCGGATCTGAACGGGCTCGGCCCGGTGCCGGGGATTGCGGGCCGTTCGCCGAGCTATCTCGTGCGGCAGCTGTGGGACTTCCAGCGCGGGACGCGGAAGGGGGAGTGGGCCCCGCTGATGCAGCCGGTCGTCGCGAAGCTGTCGCTCGACGACCTGACTGACGTCGTCGCCTACGTCTCGTCTCTGCCGCCGAAATAGCAGCCGCGTTGACATCCGCCATCATCCGTTGTTAACTAACCAGTCAGTGAGTCTAACCAAACGGTTAGTTGCCTCGTCGCGCGAGCGGATCTTCGCGGCCGCCGCGGGGGAATTCGCCGCACGCGGCTTCGCCGGCGCCAGCGTGGACCGGATTGCCCGGGCCGCCCACGTCAACAAAGCCATGATCTACTACCACTTCCGGAGCAAGGCGGCACTCTATCAGGAGATTCTCCGCGACATGTTCGCCGCCGTGGCCGCGCGTGTCGCCGATGTCGACGCCTCGGCCGCCCCCCCTGCCGACAAGATCCGCGCCTTCGTCGACGCCATCGCCAACGCAGCCGAGGCCCGTCCGCACTTCCCGCCAATCTGGTTCCGCGAAATCGCCGAGGGGGGCGCGCATCTCGACCCGGGCACGCTGTCGCACGTCACCGCGGTCGTCAAGACACTCGGCCGCATCGTGCGCGAAGGACAGTCCAAGGGAGGGTTCGCGCGGATCAATCCGATGCTGATTCATGCCGGCATCATCGGCCCCGTCCTGATGTACTTCGCCAGCGCGGCGTTGCGTCAGCGGCTCGCCAGGGCCGGCGTTCCGGGCGTCGCGCAACTGTCGCGCGAGACCGTCGTGGCTCACGTGCAGCGCGTGGCCGTGATGACATTGGAAGGCGAGGGCGTATGACGCCCCGCAAAACGCGCGCGGCATGCGCGATGGTCGCGTGCAGCCTCGTGCTCGTCGTGATGGCGTGCGGCAAGCGCGCCGGCTCAGGGCCGGAACGCGCCTCCGGATACGTCGAGGCGACCGAGGTCCGCGTCGCGCCCCAGGTCGGCGGCCGCCTGACCGACGTTGCCGTCGCTGAAGGCGATCGGTTGAATGCCGGCGCCCTGATCGCCCGCCTCGACACGAGCGATGTCGATCTCGCGATCCGGCGCGCCGAAGCGGAGCGCGATCAAGCGGTCGCGGCGCTCCGTCTCCTGCAGGCGGGCGCGCGCGCGGAAGATGTCCGCCAGGCGCGCGCGCAGGCGGACTCCGCCGAGGCGGAGGTGCAGGCCGCCGAATCCGACCTCAAGTCGGCGACCGACGATCTCAAGCGCTTCGAGGCGCTCCTCGCATCGAACGCGGGCTCCCGCAAGCAGCGCGACGACGCGGCGACGCGTCGCGAGATGGCAGCGGCGCGTGTGAACGCCGCGCGGGAGCGTGCGCGCGCCGCCAACGAGGCGGTCGCGCGCCTCCGCGCGGGCGCCCGGACGG
>JBKPTT010000263.1:0-7075 GCA_046735635.1 Acidobacteriota bacterium
CCGTGACACCGAGCGGTTCAAAGACATCGAAGCCTTCAGGGCGCGTCTCGTTCTGCTCGAACGGCAGCTCGAGGCCAAGAACTGGCGGAACTCGGGTCCACCGCTCTTCATCCCTGAAGGATTTCCAAACCGGCGCCTGAAGTGAGTCGCAACGAAATCTGCGAAGTGAACCGAAAATGCCCAATCGTTCTAGGCAAACTGACCACACGACGGCACGGCTGGAACTGAGCCTCACGGATCTTCGGGCTCACTTCGAAGCCCAGCTCAGAACGGTTCGACGTGCCGAAGAATGTCTTTTACGCTGTCGAGGCGCGCAGAATACAGACGCGTTTCGTACGGCCGCTGATGGATTTCGGCAGCAGTTGAAGGTGATCGCTGAGAATCGCCAAACGATTGGGATTCTGCTCCGTCAGGTCGTCGATGATGCCGGAAAGCTTCACGTCGCCGAATCCGCAGCAAGGCTTGACGCGCCGATGTCCCATCGAACGCGATCCAAGCAAGGTTGAGTACTGTTCGGAGAAGAAGGGTGCAGCGGCGCCGCCATTCGCTCGTTCGTGTTCTCGGTATCGTTGTCTTCGTCATGCTCCCCGCGCTCGTCGCCGGGCAGCCTCACGAGGGTATCGCGCCGCACACCGACGCAGTCACGTCGCTCGTGCTGGCATTGGCGATCATCCTGGCGGCCGCCAAACTCGGTGGACACCTGGCCGTTCGACTCGGCCAGCCCGCCGTCCTCGGAGAACTGGTGGCCGGCGTGATGCTCGGAAGCGCCGACCTGATCGGAATCAACTGGTTTCGCGGCATCGAGGGTGATTCGACGGTCGAGATTCTCGCGCGTCTCGGAGTGGTCATCCTTCTCTTCGAGGTCGGTCTCGAATCGACCGTGCGCGACATGCTCAAGGTCGGGCTGACATCTGTCGTCGTGGCTGTGCTGGGCGTCCTCGCTCCGTTCGCGCTCGGCTGGGGTGTGGGCGCATGGATGCTTCCGGATCAGTCCGCGTACGTTCACGCATTCCTCGGAGCGACCCTGACGGCAACCAGCGTCGGCATCACTGCGCGGGTGCTGCAGGATCTTCATCGATCGCAGTCTCCCGAGGCGCGCGTGATTCTCGGGGCCGCCGTCATCGACGACGTGCTGGGATTGGTCATCCTTGCGGTTGTCGCCGGCGCGATCGGCGCTGCCGATCAAGGCGACTCGCTGTCGTACGCCACCATCGGCTTCACGTTGGGCAAGGCGGTGGTCTTCCTGTTCGGCTCATTGATTCTTGGTGTGTATCTCTCGCCGCGACTATTCAGTCTGGCGTCACGTCTCAGCGGTCAAGGCGTCCTGCTGGTCACGGCCCTCGTGTTCTGCTTCGTCCTGGCGTACCTCGCCTCGATTATCGGACTGGCGCCAATCGTCGGTGCCTATGCCGCCGGCCTAATTCTCGAGGACGCTCACTTCCGGCCGTTTGCGAACCGCGGCGAACAGCAGTTGGAGCATCTTGTTCACCCGCTGTCAACGTTTCTCGTCCCTCTGTTCTTCGTCGTGATGGGCATGCGCGTAGATGTGAGCGCGTTCGCCCGAACCGATGTCCTCGGGCTCGCCGCGCTCTTGACGCTTGCCGCGATGATCGGAAAGCAGGCGTGCGCCATCGGCGCAATCGGTCGCCCGCTCGATCGCCTCTCGATCGGCATCGGGATGATGCCACGCGGTGAAGTCGGCCTGATCTTCGCGAACATCGGGCTGGGGCTGAGTCTCGCCGGGCAGCCGATCGTCGATCAGGCACTCTTCTCGGCGGTTGTGATCATGGTGATTGTGACGACGATGGCAACGCCGCCGCTGCTGAAGTGGAGCCTCGCCCGTCGGGTGGTGAAGTCTTGAGTGAGAACAAGGACTGCTCGCACAGCCGTCGCGGCCAGGCAGTTGGTTTGATGAAGGATGAGATGTCTTTGACCCGTGCGTGAGTCTCTGGGTTGGCCTCTGCACGGTCAAAGTGCCTCCGAGCTGGCAATGGGCACCGTGCAAGCGCGACGCTCGAGCAGAGGGTGCTCGCTCACCGCACCCGCTACTGACGGCCGCGGCCGGCCCACATCGGGAAACCCTTGGCGTCGCGAAACGTCATCGTCTCGGAGCCTTTCTTGACTTCGCGCACGAGCAGTACCTCACGACCCTCGACCGTGCTCTTTGCGCCAATCACATCGATCTCGTCGCCCTTCGCGATCACGTACTTCTTCTCAGTTTGGTACCAAGATGGGCCGAGCGCGAGTTCCAGCGTCGTGTCGGAGGTCTTGAGCACGACATGCATGCCCTGATTGGGGCCTGGCTTCAGGTCTTCGACGGTGCCCTTGACGGTCGTCTCCGCTGCCACGCTGTAATTGGCGGGCCCGCCGCGCCCGCGTCCTTGCGCCGCAACTCCGGCAGTCAACACGACTGCCAACGAGGCGACACCCAATAGCACCGCAGCGTCCTTGATGTTCATATAACTCTCCCTCTGAGTGCGATTACCCTCGGCCTGAGGAGGGTCCTATTTCCGTCGTAACCGGCGATTCGAGCGACGCGAGCGCCTGACGGAGCCGGCGATCGGCTTCGCGCGCCACCTGCGCTAATGCGAGGTTCTCACCGACGACGCCGAGCGCGGCAAGCGGGGCCATCGCGGCAACGACGGCCGATGAAGGGCTCGTCTCGTAGACGATCACGTTGCACGGGAGAAGCAGCCCGACTTCCAGTTCGGCGTGCAGCGCGCGATCCGCCAGCGCTGGATTACACGCGCCGAGAATCACGTACTTCCGAAAGTCGCGATCGAGCTTGGCCTTGAGCGTCTGCTTGACGTCGATTGTCGTCAGGACGCCAAAGCCTTGTGCCTTGAGCGCGTCGGTCGCTCGCACGATCGCCTCGTCGTAGGGAACCGGCACTGATACCTTCAAGCCGTAGCGCGTGTCTTCCATAGAAACTCCCCTAACAGAGATGCACAAAGCTGGCCCTCGGTGACACGTCGTTTCGCCGGTAGTCCTCTTCGCCGGCAGGGCGAGCGCCGGCTATCCGGCGCTCCCTTCTGTCACCTTGCCGGGTGCGCGTGCATCTCTTTAGCAGAACTCCGAGGTGGAGCACACATGCAGGCGTTTCCACACCACTACACCGTCGCGACGAACGGCTCCGGTACAGGCGACGTCGAACTGAAGGCCGACGGATTGCCGACACTGAGGTCGGCGTCGCCGATCCCGTTCGACGGGCCCGGTGACCGATGGTCGCCCGAAACACTTCTCGTCGCCGCCGTCGGCGATTGCTTGATCCTGACCTTCCGCGCCGTCGCACGTGCCTCAGGCTTCGCCTGGACGTCACTCGAATGCGACGTCACGGGGACCCTGGATCGCATCGAACGCACCACGCGCTTCGTTGCGTTCGACGTCCGCGCTCGCCTGCACGTGCCGGCCGGGACCGATCCAGACCGCGCCCGACAGGTGCTCGAGAAGGCTGAACGAAGCTGCCTGATTTCGAACTCGCTCAGCGGGGCGATACATCTCATTCCAACAATCGAGATCGCGGCGGAACCCGTCAGCGAATTGACAGCGGTTGACTGAGGCGATCAGGAGGTCGTTATGAAGTTTCTGAACGAGGGTCAGGCGGATCGCGCGGTGAGAATGCTCGTGGGCCTTGTTCTCGTGGCTGCGGGGTGGACGTTGGCGTCGAATGCGCTGGGCGTCGCGCTCTTCGCGATTGGTGCCATCGCTCTTGGAACCGGCATCCTCGGGTGGTGCCCGGCGTACACGCTGTTCGGGATTTCTACCGTGAAAACGCCGGCCGGCCGCTGACCCAATTGCGAAACCGAACGTCATCACGCCTGATAGGAGCTTGACGATGGCCCTGTTGAATGCATCGCTGCGGACCGAATTACGGACCGTCCTGGTCGCGCTGCCGCGACCGGTAACACTGCTCGTCTTCGTCGGCGCCGCGTGCGACACCTGTGGAGAAACGCGCGAACTCGTCGAGGAGTTGGCGTCGATTTCCGAAGGCACGGTTCGACTCGAAGTGCACGACCTGGACGCGCATCCCCCGGAAGCGACGCTCTATCGCATCGACAAGGCGCCAGCCATCGTCGTGCTCGGCGATGAGACCGGGCGGCGGGATTTCGGCATCCGTTTCTACGGGTCGCCGGCCGGATACGAGTTCGCGACGCTGATCGAAGACATTCGAATAGCCAGCCGAGGCACGACCGATCTCTCGCCAGCAACTGTCGAGGCCTTGAGTCATCTGACCACCCCGCTGCATCTGCAGGTCTTCGTGACGCCAACCTGTCCGTATTGCCCGCGCGCCGCGCTGCTGGCGCACAAGATGGCGCTCGTGAGCGATTGGGTGACCGCCGACGCAGTCGACGCGACCGAGTTCCCCGAACTCGCTGACCGTTACCGCGTGCGCGGTGTGCCGCGTACGATCGCCAACGACACGGTTCATATCGAGGGTGCCGTGCCGGAAGCGATGCTGATGGCCGAACTGTTGCCGATCCTGGAATCGCAGGCACCGCCAGCGGCGTAAGGCAGTGCCTGGTTGAACTTCGTACAATGGAGTGGTGTCGAGCGCCGACGTCAAGGCGGAATACGCAGGACTCGTCAAGGCAGCCGCCACGGGCGATCGTGGCGCGATGGAAGCACTCCTCGTGAGAGCGCAAGAAGTCGCATACCGCTTCAGCCTGCTGGTGTGCGGTCATCCGGAAGATGCGGAAGACGTCATGCAGGACGCGTTGCTCAAGACGTATCAGCACGTGGCCACGATCAGCGAGCCCGAGGCCTTTCGGACGTGGCTGTACAGCACCGTCAGAAACGCCTGCCTGATGAAACGGCGGCGGCGCGTCGGCGAACCCTCGAACTTCGTGTCGGTGGAACGCGGCACCGAGACCGGCGACGGAACGGTTCACGTGGACGTGGCGGATCCGGCTCGCTCGATCGATCAACGGCTGATCGATGGATGGGTAGATGGTCGGCTTCGTCGGGCGTTGGGGCGCCTGCCACCGTCGTACCGGATGATTGTCGTCATGCGCGAGATCGAAGGCCTCTCGACGAAAGAGGCCGCGGTGATCGCTGGCGTCTCTGAGGCGAGTGTGAAAACGCGGCTGCATCGCGCGCGGTTGATGCTGCGGAAGCAGCTGGAACACGTATGAGCGCACCAACGAACACGTGCCAGCAGGTCCTCACGAACATTTCAGGGTACCTCGACGGAGAGCTCGATACGACGGCGTGCGATGCCATTGAAACGCATTGCCAGGAATGTGCGAGCTGTGCGGGATTGGTCAACGGTCTGCGGGAAACCGTTGGGCTCTGTCGTCAAGCCGCGACCGTGCCGCTGCCGGACGCCATTCGGCAGCGTGCCCGTGAGAGTGTGCGGCAACTCCTCGATCGATACGGAAAAGAGCGCTGACATGGAAAGTGGGTTGACGCTGACCGGCACGCCTCACACCTTCGACACCTTTTCGTGGACAACATCCGCCTTGGGTGCTGGCATTCCGTGGACAGGAAGCAGAACCCTGAAGGTCGCACCCTGTCCTTCGCCGGGGCTTGATGCGTCGATCGTGCCGCCGTGCGCCGCGACGAGGTGCTTCGCAATCGAAAGACCCAGTCCGATTCCGATGTCCGGCCGTGTCGACGAGGAGGCTTGCCAGAATCGTTCGAACACGAACGGCAAGGCATCTGCAGCGATTCCTTTACCCGTGTCCGTCACTTGGATTTCGACTGACGCATTCCTTGTCGCGACACAGACGCCGATCTCTCCGCCCTCGGGGGTGAATTTGATCGCATTCGTCAGCAGGTTTGTCACCACCTGTTGAAGGCGGGCCGCGTCCCCCTCGACATTCGCGGCTCCATGGTATTCCGCGTGCAGCTTGAGGTGCTTCGGAGCTGCCAACGGCTCGGCGATTTCAACAGCGGCGCGGACGGCAGCCACGACGTCGACCGGCTTGTGTTCGACTCGCAAGTTGCCCGAGAGAATCGCAGCGTTGTCCAGCAGATCGTTCACGAGAACTTTCTGCCGGTTGAGCGCCCGCTGAATGGCTTCGATGGCGTGCCGCTGCTGCGCTTCGTCGAGTACTTGCTTTGTCAACATGTCTGCCCAACCGAGGGCACCATTCATCGGAGTACGCAAATCGTGCGAGACCGCCGCGATGAAGAAATCCTTGGTTCGATCCGCTGCTTCGGCGTCGGCGCGCGCCCGCTCAGCGTCAGCGCGCGCTCTCTGCTCACGAACTGCCGCGCGGCGCAGGTTGTCATTGAGAACACTAATGACAACGCCTGTGGCAATGAAGATGGCCAACGCCAGCTTGTCGCCGTGGCTCGGTAGCCGGAGAGTAAATACCGGCTCCAAGAACAGGTATCCGTCGAGAGCGGCCGATGTCACGGTCGCCACGATGCCTGGCCCCACGCCGCCCAACCACGCCGTCAGCATGATTGCCGGGTAGAACATCACCAACTGGTTCCGGTCGGCGAAGAACGGATTGAGCGAGAGCCTGACGGCGGCTGCGCACGCTGGCGTGATCAGCGCGACACCGTAATGGAGAGTCCGAGCGCCGCGACCGCCATCGAAACGCCACATTTTCGGAACGCCGCTGTCAGAAGTCTATTCCGACGGGCGGCGTATCCTCAATACGCCGACTCGTCGAGAGGAAGGCGCGCCACCTGGGACCACATGGCATTCGCGAAGCGCATGCTCCTCGCTTGCCTCGCGCTCCCGACGTACCATGCGGATATGAGCGTCCCGAGCTCGCACGGCGGCCGCATGTCGCGTGAATCGCGTCCGCTGCTCGTGACGGTGATCGGTCCCATCCTCTTCAAGGCGGCGTTGCAACGCGCCGGTGAGGTGCAGACGATTGCAGACGGTCCGGATCGCGCATAGATGACTGTCATCACGTTCACAATCGCCGTGGCCGTCGGGTCGGTCGCAGCGGGATTCCTTGGTGCGCTGACCGGACTCGGCGGTGGCGTCGTGCTTGTGCCCATGCTCGTGCTGCTCTTCGGAGTGGATATTCGTTACGCGATTGGCGCATCCCTCGTGTCGGTGATCGCGTCGTCCTCCGGCGCCGCGGCCGCGTATGTTCGAGAGGGCTACTCGAAC
>JBKPTT010000264.1:0-4548 GCA_046735635.1 Acidobacteriota bacterium
ATGTCGCGGAGACGCACGATGGGAACAGCGGGATCTACTTCCCGTACGAGTCGCGCCTGAATCAGGAGCGTGGCCGCGTCCATCGACATTAGCGAATCGCACGACGCGCCACGGTCCCCATCGCGCCGAAATGCCATCGACGCAATCAGCAGGTGTTTGGGATTCTGAGGGTCGATTACCAGGTGTGGTTCGACGTGAGGCGAGTCCGGCAGATCGCTCGACGCAATCGTCGATCGGACGATTCTGAGACTGAGACTAGACAATATGGAATGACCGGCCCGCTATCGTAAGGTCGTAGTGCTATCGCACTCGACAAGGTGGTCTGTGCCACCGAAAACGCGGGTTAACACCTCGCGGCGCCAGAGCCGCATCGATAGGAGCCGGTCGTGAAACAGATTACTACGTACGTTGGGATTGACGCGCACAAGAAAGACCTTTTCATCGCGATGCTCGTGGGGTCGCAGGCGGTGCCGGTGACGTGGACGGTCGCGAACGAGGCGAACGCGGTTCGGCGCCTGGTGCGGAAGCTCGAGCGAGACGCGCCGGGTGTGGTGCGGGCGTGCTATGAGGCTGGCCCGTGCGGCTATGCGTTGCAGCGCCAGATGTCCACCGCGCGCGTCAGCTGCCAGGTGATCGCGCCCGCGTTGGCCCCGCGAACCCGGCGAGCGTGTCAAAACGAATCGTCGGGATGCCCGCAAGCTGGAGCTGCTGCGCGCCGGGCTGCTGACGGAGGTCCGGCCGCCGACGCCGGACGAGGAAGCGGTCCGCGATCTGTGTCGTGCGCGCCCCAGACATATCAGAGAGCGAACACGGCATCCAGGGCTTTGCGCCCTGCGGGCGCCACCTTCGGCGCCCCTGGACCCCGCGTTCGCTCTCTGACGCGGACGCTGCTATGCGAGCAAGCTGACGCTTGCTCGGCGACTGCCAAGCCACCATCGAGATCGGGGCTTGACGAAGGGTCATTCCATATCAGGCTAGGCTAGTGGCCTGTATCCGCTGATCAAGGACCACCTCGCGGGCGGAGCATCCCGTCTGGCGGCGTTGCTCCTCCCTTAAATACTCCCGGTATTCGCGGTCGTCGCGCCTTGCCAGCCGGGCGCCGCGCTCCGCGATCTGGTCCTCGTTCAACGGATACAGGCCACTAGTGGCCTGTACACGCTGAATCAGGACTGCCGGACCGGGGCCTGTCCGCGAACAGCCCCACCGGGTGCTCGGACGAACAACACTGTAACAGGTGACGTCCTCCGCCCCCGTCGGGGCACCCCGTTCGCGGCCACCCGGCTGAGGCAGGCCCGATCAGGACGCATCAACAGGACCGTCGGCGGGCTGCGCGGGTGACGCACGGCGGGCGCCGCCGGGCGTGAGTCGCCGTACCCGGTAACGGCGAGTGGCCACTCACGACTGGTGGGCTGCCGGGCGGCAGGACCGATGCGGGCGCCCGCATCGGTCCTGCTTCAGCCAGTACGGTCCACGAGGAGCCGGCGGCAGTCGACGCTCAACAAGCTCTCATACATTTCGTACGTCAACCGTGATCTGCGGACGGCCCCGATTTGTCTGCACAGCACCTCGGCCGTGACAGTGGGAAGTGGTGGTATCCAACCGCCCGTACCACAACGACTTCGTGAAGATGATGGTGAATCTGATTCCGAGGCTGGCGGGTGCCATCCACGGGCCTCTACTCCGTCGGTGCGCGCTCGCGAACCGACGCGACCTTGACGTCGTCGACCAGACCGACCAGATCGAGGCCCTTCAGCGCGATCCACGTGAGATCGAGTTCATACCACGCGAGCCCGTGCCGCGCCGAGACGGGATGCGCATGGTGATTGTTGTGCCAGCCCTCGCCGAACGTCAGCAGCGCGACCCACCAGTTGTTGCGCGAGTCGTCACGCGTGTCGAAGCGGCGCGTGCCCCACATGTGCGTGGCCGAGTTCACGAGCCACGTGGCGTGCAGCCCGACCACCGTGCGCAGGAAGACGCCCCACAGCACCAACGACAGGCCGCCACTCACGGCCAGGAGAATGCCGAGAGCGACGAGCGGCACGTAGTGATGCCTGTTCAGTCGCCGATAAAACGGAACGCGGCCGAGATCGGGCGCGTACCTGGCCATCAGGTTCGTGCTGTTGTGGTGTGTATCGCCGAAGAGGATCCAGCCCATGTGCGCCCAGAAGCCTCCGTCGCGCGGGCTGTGCGGATCGCCGTCGTGATCGGACAGTTGATGGTGCCGCCGATGCGTGGCGACCCAGAAGATCGGCCCGCCTTCGAACGAAAGCGTGCCGCAGACCGCGAGGAAATACTCGAACACCTTCGACGTTCTGAACCCGCGGTGGGTGAGAAGCCGGTGATAGCCGAGGCATATCCCCAGTCCGCCGGCCAGCCAGTACAGGACGAGCGCGACGATCAGGTTGGTCCAGGAGAAGCGCCACAACGCCGCCACGGCCAGCACGTGGAACGCGCCCATGAATCCGGCGGTAATCCAGTTGATGCTCGACGGCGTATAGACGGAGCGCGTGGCAGCGGGTGTCGTCAACGGGCTCGCCTGCCTTTCAGTGGACGAAGCGCTCACCGTAACAGGCTTCCCGCCGGCGGATTGTAAGAGTTGTGTACCACGGAAGGAAAGGTGCGGCAGATGCGAGTGGCAGTAGAGGGCCGGGGATTCGCGGAGAGGGCGCCATGGGCGCCCTCCCAGGAAATGGTGCCGATGGTCTTAGGATTCGCGGACGTTTTCGGCGCGCGGGCCCTTGGGGCCCTGCCCGGTCTGGAACGTCACGCTCTGACCCTCACGGAGCGAGTCGAACGACTGACACGCCGACTGATGGAAGAAGTACTCCTGGCCCGACTCGTCGGCCACGAAGCCGAAGCCCTTTTCCGAGACGATACGCTTGATGGTGCCCTTGGATGACATGTGAAGCTCCCAGTTCATCTGAACTGTAAACGCCTCTCGGACCGAGGCACGGAGAATCCCGCGCCAGTGTTTCCGACTCGTCTGCGTGGTCCAGAAGGGGTTCGTGCGGCCCACCAGGAAGCGTGGGCGAAGCGAATGCAGTTCAGGCTCAGCGTAGAAGCGGCGTGTGGACGAGCCCTCAGTGTATCAGGTATTGGCGGCCAGCGCCGGACAAACCCGATGCGCTGAAGAATCGCGTGGCACCGCGATTTCGCGCCTCGAAGGCCGCGTCTGCATCACAGACTGCAGCAGCCAGCGATCACCTCCCGCGGTATCTCATGCGGGAGCGCTGGTGCCGTCGAAGGAAACGCCGCCTTCTCGACTGAGAGCGACCGTCCAGATCATCTTGGTCCCGCTGGCGAACAACGCGATGTGTCAACAGCTCATTCCCCTCTTGATGGCGCTAGCGATGAACTGCTTGCTGACGGAGCCGATCTTAAAGACAGTGTCGACCGTGACCGGTACGCGGTCTTCGCGATTGGCCCGGCCGTAGCCCTGCATCTTGGGATGCGGGTCGTCAGGCGCATGGGAGAGTCCACTCCACATACCAGGCTGCCACGGGGTCCGACCTGCCATTCGACTTGTACGGCAGCGGTCGCAGCCCGACCCGGAAAAGGACACATCGAGAGCCGTGCACCTGCTTGTCACCGTCCGTTCATTGTCCGGTTACTCGAAACGGGCTTACTATCCCGTCGGAGCGGATCGTTTGGACCAACCTGACTCAGGAGATGAATCATGGAGAGCACCCGGCGGCCAGGAGCGACTCGAGGGGATGGGGGGACGCGGTTTCGCGTGGCGATCATGTTCTGCCTCGCGATGATCGTCGGGTTGGCGTCCAGTTTCATTGCTGGCGACGAGCAAACGGGCATCGGGGGAAATGGCAATAATCCCTATGCGATCGGATTGTGGGGTGATTTGCCGTACTCGTCTCAACAGGCGACGGTCGGGATTCCGAACCTGATCGCAGACATGAACTCGCAGAATCTGGCCTTCACAGTGCACGACGGCGACCTGAAGGCAGGCTCGGGACCCTGTCCAGATAGCCTCTACAGCGACGCCCTCACCAGGTTCAATTCGCTCGACGCGCCCGCGATCTTCACTCCCGGCGACAACGACTGGACCGACTGTGACCGGGATCCCACGTACAACTCTTTAGAGCGGCTCGACCATGAGCGGCTGGTCTTCTTCAGCACGCCGTTCACGCTCGGCGGACACCCGTTTCAACAGGAAGTGCAGTCCTCACCGCTCTGTCTGGGCGTCGGCGGCCCGGCTCCATGCGTAGAAAACCGCCGCTGGACCGCTGGCCGCGTCATGTACGCGACGTTGAACATCCAGGGCTCCTGCAACAATCTCTGCGATACCGCTCCCGACCCCACCGAATACGCGGCCCGCAATGCCGCCAACATCGTCTGGATGCAGGACACGTTCGCGGCTGCCAAGGCAGACGGCTCGGTCGCAGTCATGTTCATTTCGCAGGCCGATCCAGCCTTCGACAGGACAACCGGGATCTCCGACTACACACGCAATCCCACGACATTGGATCAGGACCTCACACCGAGTGCTGCGTTCGACGGCTACAAGGCGTTTCTGGTCGCGCTGCGTAACGA
>JBKPTT010000265.1:0-8044 GCA_046735635.1 Acidobacteriota bacterium
GTTCCTGGGCGACTTCGCGGCGAGGCTGCGTCGTCTCGATGGCGTCTGACCCTGGTCTGACCCTGGGTCTGACCCCGGTCTGACCCTGGTCTGACGCCGGTCTGACCCTGGTCTGGCCCGCACACGACATCGTGATCGCGCGCGCGGATCTGCAATTGCCGCAAACGCGAACCGCGAAGATTCGCCGGCGCCTCAGGGCGACTGAGGCGGGTACGCGGGTTGCGATAGCGCACCGCCGATGCGATCCGCTCGTCTACCGCTGGTTGTTCTTGCGCTCGTCTCGCTGGCTGTCCTGAGTTCCCTCGCGTCCGGCACGCCTCCGCCGCCGCCTCCACGGGCCCCCGCACGCCCGCCTCGCCCGGCGTCAGCCGAACGATTGCCCCGCGTGCTCGACGCGAACCTGCTCGTCACGTGGTACGGCAATCCGTGGTCGGAGCGGATGGGGATTCTCGGACGTCTGGAGGGCGAGGCGCTCGCGGAAGGACTGACGCGTCAGGCTGCCGCGTACGCGGCGGTCACGAGCAAGCAGGTCATTCCTGCGTACGAGCTCGTCGCGATCATCGGACAGCCGCAACCAGGACGTGACGGAGGGTATCGACGGCGGGAGAGTCGCGAGGTGATCGACCGTCTGCTTCGCGAAGCGCGCACTGCCGGGTTCAAACTGATCCTCGATGTTCAGACCGGCCATTCAACCGTTCTGACGGAGCTGTCCTATCTCGCGCCCTACCTTCAGGAGCCAGACGTCTATCTCGCGCTCGATCCTGAATTCTCGATGGGAGCCGGCGGCGTGCCGGGACAGCGGATTGGAGAAATGCGCGCCGATGACGTGAACGACGCGATCGCGGTGCTGGAGTGCCTGGAGGAGCGATATCACCTCCCGCCGAAGGTTCTGATCGTGCACCAGTTCACGACGGCCATGCTGCCGGACAAGGAAAAAATCTGGAGCACCGACATGCTGGATGTCGTGCTGGTCGCCGATGGATTTGGCTCACCCGCGTTGAAGCGCCATACCTACGCGACCGTGCTTCGCCAGCATTCACTCGCGTACAGCGGGTTCAAGCTGTTCTACCGCCAGGATACCGATTTGCTGCAGCCCGCGCAGGTCCTCGCGTTGACACCATCGCCGTCGGTCATCATCTATCAATAGAACGCACCCCGGACCCCGGACCCCGGATCCCGTCTCAGATTCTCAGAAAGATCTTCCGCCGATACATCCAGAACAGAATCAGCCAGAACACGATCAGTACGCCCAGGCCGCGCAGCACCGGCTCGAACGGCGGACCAGCGATCGCGAACGCCGCGTTTCCGAGATGACGAACGAGCGCCGACGAGACGAAATGCTCCATCGTCCAGCTCATGACGTAAATGGCAATCGAGTTCATGCCGATCACCAGGAGGGGAAACGACCAGCGCTTCCATCCCTTCCAATCGATCAGCGCGTAGAACCCGGCCAGCATCAGAACAACCAGACCACCGCTGTAAAGGGTGTACGACGAGGTCCAGATCCGCTTGACGATCGGGCAGATGTGCAGCCACTGAAAGACGAGCCCGGCGAACGTCAAGGCGACGCCCGCGAGGGCGAGGCCCTTCAGTTTTTCGAGGGTCGTGCGGGAAGTCATCAGCCACTGGCCGCACCACAATCCGAGCATCATCGTCGCCAGCGTGGGAATGAAGCTCAGGGTCGACCAGCCGCCGCTGTTGAACCGGAATGGCGTCTCGCGCGGGAACAGGTTGAGGAACCACACGTCGAACGCCCACGAGAGATTCGAGTTCTTGTTGAAATGCGCGAGAAACCCCGTATACAGATGCGGCCAGTTGGCGGACACGCCCACGCTGGTGTAATCGAAATCCGGACCGGGCAGCGGATAGGCGACAAACGCGCCCCAGAATCCCACGAGAATTGCGGTGAACACGACGGCCTGGGCGCGCACCGAGGCGAAGGCGATCAGGAACAGGAACGTGTAGCCAAGGCCAATCTGCGTCAGCGTGTCTTCGAACGTCCAATACGTCACCGGCCTCTCGAGCGAACGCAGGAAGATGCCCAGCAGAATCAGCGCGACGCTCCGCCAGATCGCGTGCGCGAGCAGTCGGCTGAAGCTCTCGCCTTTATTGCGGCGGCTCGCGATTGAAAAAGGCAGGGATGCGCCGGCGAGGAACGAAAACGCCGGCTGGATCAGGTCGTGAAGCGAGCACCCCTGCCATGGGACGTGCTGGGTGTTGAACGCAACGATCGACCAGAACGTGCTCCCCGGGAACGCGCGCTGGAGAGTCCAGAGTCGCATCACCTCCGCGAGCATCAGGAACATGACGAGGCCGCGGAACGCGTCGAGAGATGCGATGCGCGTTCTAATCGTCGAGCCGAGGGGCGGCCGGTCTCCCGGCTTTGGCGGCGACGCGGCTTCGCGATCGGGAGCGATGACGCCGGTCAGATTCGTATGCATTGGCCGTACTCACTTGATCTGATACCCGCGCCATAACCATTCGAGCGCCAGCGGAAGCGTCTGCTGCTTCACCGTGCGGTCGGTGTGGCCGGCATTTCGCACAAAGACGAACTGATAGGCGTACCCTTTCGCCGCGAGCACGCGTGCCATGTTCTCGTTCGCGAGTACCCAGTCGTGCATGTTGTCGCGCATCACGTTCGGGTTCAACAGATCGCGATCGCCGACTTCCATCCAGATCCGAATCGGCTTCGCGGGGCTGTTCGGAATCAGGTGCTCATGGAACTCCCAAGCCCCGTGCGGCGTCTCGCCGCTCGGCGGCCACTGCTGGTTCACGTACGTGCCTGAATACGACAGCACCCGGCGGTAGAGGTCAGGGTGATACCACGCCATGATCAACGCCGCCGCCGCGCCGGAGCTCCCGCCCATCGTCGCACGCGCGTCGGGATCTCTCGTGAGTTTCACGTTGCATTGCTTTTCGACGAGCGGCAGCACCTCGGTCTCGACGAACTCCGCGTAACGTCCCGACATCGTGTCGTACTCGAGGCCGCGTTCGCTGCCTTGTGCATCACCGCTGCCGTTGCCGATAGACACGGCCACCATGACGGGAACGCGTTTCTGCGCGATGAGGTTGTTCAGCACCGTGAACAGCAGTTGATCCGGTCCGTCGGCTCCGACGATGAACGGCGCGGCCGTGCCGGCGACGTATTGGGCGGGGACGAATACCGCGACGCGGCGCGTGTACTGAGCTGGATGACTCGTCGTCACGACGAGCTTCGCGGGATCGCTCGGATCGGGCGTCCCGAACGTGCCTGCGTCACGGGCGATGCCGGGATACATCTTGCTGTCGGCGGAATTCATCGTGAGGCTGCACACCGTTCCCTGAGGTACGCCCTCCTGGACTGCCGCTTCGGGAGCTGGATTGTGTGTCGGGCCGATGATGAAATTTCCATCTTGGTCGGGCGACGGCAGTGTGCCGTCCGGCAATTCCTTGGCGGCGACGTACCCTGGCGTGCTCGGATCGCGAGTCGGCGGCGTCGGCCGCGCGGGTGGTGTCGCGGGCTGTGCAGCAACCGGCGCCGGCTGCTGCGCCAGCGTGTGGCTGAGGCAAGCCGATACGATCACGAAAAACGCGAGCCGCCCAAGTCGGATTCTCATAGCTGACGGATTCTACCCGCCGGGCGTCCACTCTTGACGTCAGCATTTCAAAGCTGACCCCCAACGAAGCCAAATTACGATTTTGCCATGGGCGTAAGCACTTGAAAATGCAACGTTTCTGGCAAACGCCTGGAGCAGCGCCGGCGCGGTACACCCCTTGCCACCTTACGGTGCAGGAGGCAAGTCATGACGAACTTCGTCGCGCGCATCACGGCCGTGACAGCCGCCGTGCTGATCGGTGGAGTCGCAGTCGACGGCGCGGCGCCCACGAAGTCGGCGCCTGTGCCGCGTCACGTCGTGCGCCAGGTGACCATTCCGGCGGGAACCCTGCTGCGTCTCCGCGTCGACCGCGGGTTCGGGTCAGACATTTCGCGGATCGAAGATCCGGTTTCGGCGACTCTCACTTCGCCCGTTGTCGTCGGAGGGCGCACCGTGCTCCCGGCAGGCAGCGCAGCGTCGGGGTACGTGTCTCAGGCAACGCGTTCCGGCAAAGTGAAGGGACGCGCCAGAGTGGCCGTGCGTTTCACCCGCATCACGGCAGCGGGCCATGACGATCGGTATGCGATCCAGGCGCGGCCGTGGGTGGGTATTGCGCCCGCGACCAAGAAGAAGGACGCGCTCACGATTGGATTGCCCGCGGCAGGCGGCGCGGCCATCGGCGGCATCGTCGGCGGGAAGAAAGGCGCGGGCATTGGCGCGTTGGCCGGTGGCGGCGCCGGCACGGCGGCCGTGCTCACGACGCGCGGCAAAGAAGTGCGCGTCGGTCGTGGTGCCTTGCTCGCGGTGCGACTGGCGGCGCCGCTGACCGTTTCCATCGAGGAGTGATCGGTCTATTTCTTACTGGGCTTCGCCTCGATGCTCGTCAAACGAAACGGCGTCGAGGCGAGGTCCTCGAGCTCGATGATGTCGTCGTTCGCGACGACCTTCGTCGCGTAGGACATCGTTCCCGTGCCCTTGCCATTGTTGTCGAGCTGCATCTGGATGATCGTAAACGGATAATCGATCGATCGCGGCTGCGCCGTGGCCTCCCAGGCCTGAATCGGGCGATCCGTGGCGATTGCGATCCGCCGGCCCTCGCCGACGCGCGATTGACGCGCATAGTGCAGGTCGTACCCCACGGAGTTTGGCGTTCGGATGGTGCCAACCGCCGGCATGTTCTGCAGTTCCTTCAAGAGCGCCTGCGGTCCCGACTCGCGGAGTGCCGTCAGCAGTCGAGTGCGATCGGCGTCGGTCGACCAATGGCTGATGTGGATCTGAATCGTGCCCAGTCCCGTGGCGAGCTCGTTGTTGGCGATCACCGCGGCCGAGATGTCCTCCGGCGGCCCGGAGAGCGTCGGACCGGATTGATTCGACATTTGAGCCATGGCGGTGCCGCAGAGCAACGCGATGGCCCCTGCCACGGTGGCCAGCTGAACTTTCATACGCATGAAACCCTCCTCGATTACTGAGACGCCGATTGCAAAGAGAGCGCCCATTGAAGTGAACCGTTGACGCGGATCCGCGTCTAAACTCGCTGTGACACTACTTTCCCGTCGAGTTACGCTGATCTCCCGCCGGCTGCTGCGCGCTCCGGCGTTTACGTTCATTGCTGTTCTCACTCTCGCGCTCGGTATCGGGGCCAACGCCGCCATCTTCACCGTCGTCCGAGGCGTCCTGCTGAAGCCCCTGCCGTTCCGCGACCCCGACAGACTCGTCAGCGTGTCGCACCTCGCTCCCGGGCTTGGAATCCGCAATCTGGAGCAATCGCCCGCCACGTACCTGACCTATCGCGACGAGGCGAGGACGTTCGAAGAGTTCGGGATCTGGTCGACACCGACGGTGTCGGTGACCGGCGTCGGAGACCCGGAGCGCGTGGACGCAATCGAGGTGACCGACGGGACGCTCCGCGCGCTCGGCGTGCCGACGATCGCAGGGCGGCTGTTCACCGCCGCCGACGACACGCCGCAGGCGCCACAGCGCATGCTGCTGACATATCCCTACTGGCAGAGAAAGTTTGGCGGCGATCCGACAATCGTTGGGCGCCAGGTGATGGTCGACGGCATCCCGCGCGAGATCATCGGCGTACTCCCGCGATCCTTCATCTTTCTCAATGAGCATCCGCAACTCGTGCTGCCGATGCGGCTCGATCCGGCGAAGGTATTCGTCGGCGATTTCTCGTACGAGGGCATCGCCCGCCTCAAGCCCGGTGTCACGATCGAGCAGGCGAACGCTGACATTGCGCGGTTGATCCCGCGCGTCGTGGAGCGGTTCCCGCTCGTGCCCGGTTTCTCGAAACAGATGTATGAAGAGACCAGGATGGCCCCCAGTATCCGGCCGCTCGCAGCCGACGTCATCGGCGACGTCGCGCGTATCCTCTGGGTGCTGCTCGGCACGACTGGAATCGTGCTACTGATCGCGTGCGCGAACGTCGCGAATCTGTTCCTCGTTCGCGCTGAAGGCCGCCAGCAGGAGCTCGCGGTCCACAGCGCGCTCGGTGCGACGCGCGCTCAGGTCGCGTGGGAGCTGTTCTCCGAAACGCTGGGGCTTGCTCTTTGCGGCGGCGCGGCGGGATTGCTGCTCGCGACGGTCGGCATGAAGGCGCTGGTCGCCATGGCACCGAGCGGCCTCCCTCGCCTCGAGGAAATCGGGGTCGACCCGATCGTCGTTCTGTTTACAGGCGGCCTCTCGTTGATCGCTGCCGTGCTCTTCAGCGTTATCCCGGTGCTCAAGCTCACGACGCCACAGGTCGCTGGCGCATTGAAGGAGGGCGGCCGGCTCTCGAGCGCCGGCCGTTCGCGTCATCGCGCGCGCAACCTGCTTGCCACGGTCGAGATCGCGCTCGCCGTGGTGTTGCTCGTCGCGTCGGGATTGATGATTCGTACCTTCCTCGCCCTTGGCCGCGTCAATCCGGGCTTCACACATCCCGAGCAGGTCTTGACCATGCGCGTGTCGATTCCGTCATCGCTCCTCCCGGATCCAGAGGCAACCGTGCGGATGCACGAGCAGATTCAAAACCGGATTGCGCAGATTCCAGGGATCACGTCGGTTGGCCTCGCCTCAGGCATCACGATGGACGGATCGATGAGTGGAGATCCGATATTCGCGGAGGATTTTCCAGAGACGTCGGGCCGCCTGCCGCCGATCAGGCGCTACAAGTACGTCGGCTCGAATTACTTCGAGACGATGGGGAATCCCGTGATCGCGGGCCGGACGTTGACGTGGGCCGACAGCTACGAGCGCCGGCCGGTCGTCGTCATCAACGAGAGCCTCGCGCGCGACTACTGGAAGAATCCGGCTGACGCTGTCGGTCGCCGGGTACGAAACAGTCCGAAGAATCCATGGCGCACCGTCGTCGGCGTCGTTGGCGACGAGCGCGACGACGGTGCGGCGAAGCCGGCGCCCAAGACGGCGTACTGGCCCGCGCTCATCGCGAACTACTGGATCGACGACCTGCGAGCCCAGCGGACACTCGCGTATGCAATCCGCAGCAGTCGCCCGCAATCGGCGATGCTCATCAAAGAAGTTCAGCAGGCGGTGTGGTCGGTGAATCCGAATCTGCCGGTGGCGAGCGTCCGCACGCTCAATCAGATCCGGTCGTCGTCGATGGCGCAGACGTCGTTCGCGCTCGTGATGTTGGGCATAGCCGCCGCCGTCGCGCTGCTTCTGGGCGTGATCGGCATCTACGGAGTGATCTCGTACGTCGCGACCCAGAGAACTCGCGAAATCGGAATCCGCATGGCGCTCGGCGCCGCGGCGCGTGACGTCAGCGGGCTGTTCCTGCGGCAGGGAAGCGTCATCGTCGCCATCGGCATCGCGGCCGGCCTCGCCGGGGCAGCTCTTGCTACACGTGTAATGTCGACGCTGCTGTTCGGCGTCAGCGCCGTCGATCCGCTGACCTACGTGGCAGTCACCAGCGTGCTTGCGGCCACGGCGCTCCTGGCGAGCTACGTTCCCGCGAGGCGCGCCGCGAGGCTCGATCCGTCTGTTGCGTTGAGGTGGGAGGCGTAGAGCGTCAATCCCCCATCCCTCATCGTCGAATCCCTTATCGTCGAATCATGAATCCTCGATCGCAGGATCTTTGAATCGACGAATCTTTGAATCGGGCAGGACTAGTCGAGCGGTTGCAGGGTGGGTGAGTTGCGGATCTGCGACTCGCAGGGGATTGGCGCGCTGATCCGTCCACCTTCGCGGCTCGCGCCGCTTCGGCGCGCCAGCCTTCGCCTGCCCTGCCAGCCGTAGCGCACGCGCGTGTCGGCAGGCGTGCGCGAAGGCTGGCGGAGAGGGAGGGATTCGAACCCCCGTGCCGGTTACCCGACAAGACGCTTTCGAGGCGCCCCCGTTACGACCACTTCGGTACCTCTCCGTCCTTACAACTGCTTCGCGCCCGACCGGCGATCCTGAAAGAATTGCTGCATCAGCGCGCGGCACTCGTCGCCGAGCACTCCACCCGTCGCCATCAACCGATGGTT
>JBKPTT010000266.1:0-6902 GCA_046735635.1 Acidobacteriota bacterium
TCGTTGCCGTTGTTCCTCAACGTGTCGCCCGACGTTCGCGTACGTGGATTTACGCTCGCGGCATCGCTCATGACTGGCGTGGCCTTCGGCCTCGCGCCGGCGCTTCAGCAATCGCGGATCGATCAGATAGACGGCCTCAAGGAAGGATCGCAGCAGAGCGGCGCCTCGAAGTCGCGTCTGCGGAGCGCGCTCGTCGTCGCGCAGGTGACCGCGTGCGTGGTCTTGCTCGTGGGCGCGAGCTTGTGCCTGCGCAGCCTCATGAACGCGCGCTCCATCGATCCCGGATTCACCATCGAAAACGCCGTGACCGCGTCGCTGAACGTACAGACATTCGGGTACGACGAAACACGCGGACGCGAGTTCTACGACAATCTGCTGGCGCGTGTCCGTACGGTCCCAGGCGTGCGCGCCGCCGCGCTGGCCGACCATCTGCCGCTCGGACAGATCATGCGCATGGCCGGCGTGGTCGTTCCTGGCGCGGGCACTGAACCGATCGGAATCGAGCTCGCCATCGTGACGCCGGGGTATTTCGAGGCGATGGGAATACCGCTCGTTCGCGGGCGCGACTTCACCGCCAATGACGATCCCCGCGGTCCCGCCGTCGTCGTCATCAACGAGCAGATGGCGAAACGGTACTGGCCACAACAGAACGCGGTGGGCGAGTTCATCACGCTCGCAGGCCGGGACAACCAGGGCACGCGCGCGCAGGTGATCGGCGTCGTCAGGACCGGAAAGTATCAAAGCCTTGGAGAGAGCCCGAAGCCATACCTCTATCGGCCCCTCGCGCAGGAGTACGGGCCGAATGCGCAGCTGATCGTGCGGGCCGTGGACGAAACCACGGTTGGAGGATCGCTTCGCGAGACCGTCCGATCGCTCGATCCACGTCTGGCGCTCGTCGGCCTGGAAACGCTCCGGCAACACATGCAGCTGCCGCTCTTTCCGGCCCAGGCGGCAGGCGCGCTCCTCGGGCTCTTCGGCGCGCTGGCGCTGCTGCTCGCGGTCGTCGGCCTCTACGGCGTCATCTCGTACACGGTCAGCCAGCGCGCGCGTGAAATCGGCGTGCGCATTGCGCTCGGCGCACGTGACGCCGACGTCGTCCGACTCGTGCTGTCGCAGGGTCTCAGGTTGACCGCCCTGGGGCTCGGGATCGGTTTCGCCGGCGCGCTCGCGGTCAGCCGCGTGTTGTCGAGCGTCCTGTACGGAGTGACGCCGACCGACCCGGTTTCATTTGGCCTGGTCGGCGGCGTCCTCATGATCGTCGCCCTCGTCGCGTCCTACGTACCGGCACGCTGGGCGATGCGCGTCGATCCGATTCGCGCTCTCCGATCGGAGTAGCGCGAACAGCTTTCGCTCTTACGGGCAAACGGACGCGAGCATCCGGACCGATTTCACGCCGAGAAACGGCAGGCCGTCGAGATCGCCCTCGACCTTGGTCGTGCTCTCGGTCTTCTTCGTGTCGCCGTCGCTCGTCTTGATCTCGCGCTCGGTCTTCACCTTCACTTTGCCGTCGCCGCGATCCGCCGCCTTGCCCTTGATCTCAACCCGATGGCCCACGTGCTTGTCGAGGTCGTCGCGGTCTTTGCCGTCGGCGACGAGCAGATAGGAACCGAGCGCGCCATCTTTGCCGGCCACGTTGGTCAGCGCGAACTGATCGTGATCCTGGTTCGAGCGCGCGACGCACCCCGTGACGGTGATGTCCTTGCCCGATTCCACCGAGACGGTGGTCTTCTGTTTCTTGACCGCATCCTGGGCCAGCGCAGATGCGCTGGCACCGAGGACCGACATGAGCGCTGCGCACAGCAGTTTACGCACGGCATTCCTCCCTGCGCTCCACGCAATCCAGCTGGAGCGTCTGAGGAAAGTCAAAGCGAACGGTGTGCCGTCGCGACGCGACTGGTCAGATCCGACGCAGCGTCAGCTCGCAGCCGAGCTCGAGGCCGAAGCGCCCTCGCGCCAGCGGAACCAATTTGATGTCGTTCGAGCACTTTTCCTGAAGGCGACGGCGCAGGAGGAGGAGCCGGCTTTCGAGATTGTCCTTCCAGCCCGGCAGGTTCAGCGATTTGTCGAGCCGCAGTTCACGGTTGGTGAACTCAGTCCGTCCGGTTTCCTTCTTGATGGTCAGCAGCTTCCAGAGAATTTTGGCGGGAAGACTACGGATGAGGTATTCACCGTCGATAAGAATGCACTCATCCGACTCGTAGAACGCGATCTCTCGTCGGCCATTCACTGGCTTCTCGGACTCGGGTGCCGCTGAAGGGTGCTCCGGACCAGGCTCGGACGATCGTTCGTACATCTGCACGTTCTGGATCGCGAGCGCGATGTAACTTCCGAGCAGCTCGATCGCCGCCTTGTCTTCCTCGTGGAACCGATAGGGTACGTCGCTTTCGAGGCACAGGACGCCGACCAGATCGCCGCGCACGAGGAGCGGAATCCCGAGCTGGCTCTCTGGGTTTGCGAGGCCCGGAAACGGGATTCTCATCGGGCGCGCGCTCCCGGGATCGGCCTCTGCCTTGTGCATCGCGTACGCGTACAGGATGCCGCGCATCAGTCCGGAGATTCGAATGGGCTGCCGCGATTCCGCAACGATCCCCGCGAGCCCCTCGCCGTATCGGACCTCCGCACCGGCTCCGCTCTCCGGGTACCCGCGCGTGGCGATGGTCACGAGCACACCTTCTTCCTCTGTCGGCACAAGAATCGCCGAATGCGCAAAGCCAAAAACATCGTCGAGCGCCTTCAGCACGGCATCGACAAGCGTCTCGAGGCAGTCCGCCCGGTTGATGTGCAGCGAGAGGCTCTGGAGGGCATTCGCGGTGAACACAGCCGGCGCCACCGCGAGCGCCATCCGATTGCGTTCTGCCGCGGGCATCCCGGTTTCCTCAGGCGCGGGCTCAATGCTTCCAACCTCGTAAACATCCGCCGCGCGCAGCTTGAAAATCCCCTTGAGCCCGCAGTACGACGCGATTGCCTCGATTCTGAGCGCCATGCGGTCGAACAGCAGTCCGGATGTTTCGGACCGCACGTAGCGCAGCCGCAGCTGCCACCCTTGACCCGTGTCGGGATCAACGACGATTACGAGCGCGTGCGGGTTCTCGGCGATGTTGCGTCTGCTCTTGTTGAAAAACTGGAACGACAGCGCGACGTGGCCCGGATCGACATACTCGACCTGGCTGAGATACGCGGCATTCGGCACGCCGTCGCTCGAGCACGTGAAGAGCTGCGCGGGGAAGATTCCCTGAAAACAGGAGGCGAGGGATTCGAGGGTGACCTTCATCGCATCGGTGTTCCGGCGGCGGGCCCGGGCGTCTGCTCGAATACTGCTGTCACCTTGAACCGCAGAGCAACCGCCGGCCACGCCATCCACGCGGCCGTCATTGCCCGCGGGATGCCGATGTACTCGAGCGCGCTGCGGAACCGGTCCCACTGAGCGATGACGACATCCCGCTCCTCTTCGGCGGCGGGCCGTGCGCCGGTAAACAGCCCTTTCACCTGGCAGGCACGATCATCTTTCGGCCTGCCGACGCTGACGGCGATCTGCCCATTCGATTCGAGATCCGGGAGGATTCGCGGAGCTGAGATCTCAGCCACGTAGACGACAGCATGTGTGCCGCCTTCCTCGACGCGGACAGCTGCCCCGCGCGCGCCGTTTGGTTCGAGCGCCGCGTTGCGTGTACCCACGTACACGCCCAGTCCTTCCTCGAGAAACGATGAAAGGTTCCTGTCGATCATCGGGGAACGCCGAGTATATCGCGCGGTTAAGGAGTTTTTAAGATTGCGCGGAGGGAATCTTAGGATCGCGTAAGGAAGGTTTAAGACCCGCCTCGTCGTCTATCTCGCTACATTTCGGACGCGGAAACCATCGGATCTGAAACTTATGCGAGGTGGGACGACGATGAGAAACCGAATCACGACGGCGTTGGTGGTGTTCTCGATGGCGGCAGCATCCGGCGCGTTGGTGCGCGCAATAGCACCGCGCGAAGACGATCCCGCAGCCGCCGCCAAGCTGAAGGCGACCCGTGTGGAGCGAGGCGCACACCTCGTCAGTACGATGGGCTGCAACGATTGCCACACACCGTGGAAGATGGGACCGAAGGGCCCTCAGCCGGACATGACCCGCGCGCTCACTGGCCACCCAGCCGACTTCGTCCTGCCGCCTCCCCCGCCGGCCTCGGGTCCATGGATCGGTCACATCGCGGCCACGAACACGGCATGGGCGGGTCCGTGGGGCGTGAGCTTCACGGCGAATCTGACGCCGGATCCGGAGACCGGCCTCGGCAAATGGACCGAAGACATGTTCATCGCCACCATGCGGACGGGACGTCATCAGGGCAAGGGTCGCGCGCTGCTGCCGCCGATGCCGTACTGGATGCTGGGAAATCTTGCCGATGAGGACCTGCGCAGCATCTTTGCGTATCTGCAGTCGCTGGCGCCCGTGAAGAATCGCGTGCCGGCGCCCATCGATCCAGAGGAGAAGCGGTAATGCGGCGCACCGTGGCCTCCTGCGTGGTGCCGGTTGTAATCTGCGCCGCCGTCTGCACCACCTTCGTGCGCGCCGCGGCGCATGGTGAGGAGGCCGCGGACGCGCCTGCGCATCTCAGCGAGACCGGACTGTATGTGGCAGGCGCAGTCGGCACGATCGACGCTCGCAATCGCGCATTCTCGCCGCAGTATCCGTTGTGGACCGACGGCGCGGCGAAATCACGGTGGTTCTATCTGCCGCCTGGCACCACGATCGACACGACGAATCCGTACGGCTGGGTGTTTCCCGTTGGGACACGATTCTGGAAAGAGTTCCGGTTCGCCGGCCGGAAGGTCGAGACGCGCATGATCTGGCGTGCATCGCCCTCGCGATGGATCTTCGCCAGCTATCACTGGAACGACGCGCAGACGGATGCGGAGCTGGTTCCGGCAGAAGGTGCGCGCGACGTCGTCGAGGTCGCGGCAGGACGGTCGCATAGCATTCCCGGCGTGGCCGATTGCACGGCATGCCACGGCACCAAGAATCCGGGGCCGCTCGGGTTCAACGCGCTTCAACTCTCGACCGATCGCGACCCGAACGCGATTCACGGTGAGCCGGTGTCATCGGGAATGGCAACGCTGGACACCCTGAATGCAGCAGGCTTGCTCTCCCCTGCACGCCCGGAGCTCGTGTGGTCGCCGCCTCGCATTCACACCGCCGATCCCGACACCCGCGCGATCCTGGGCTACTTCAGCGCGAACTGCGGCCATTGTCACAACCGCAGCGGCGAGATGGGTCCCAATGCCCCGTCGCTTCAATACTCCGATCTCGTCGGGGATGGAGACGACGTCGTTCGGCGACTCGCGGTGCACAGGACCGACTGGCAGGTTCCCGGCCAGCCAGAGGGCGTGAGCGTCATGCTCAACCCTGCGGCGCCGGATGTCAGCGCGATGCTCGCTCGCATGCGCTCCCGCCGTCCATCGTCGCAGATGCCGCCGCTCGGGACCGTCGTGCGGGATCAGGTCGCGGTCGAGGCCATCGAGAGATGGATGTCACGCGCGGCGGGTGATGGGGCCGAATCGAAGCGTTGATCGATGGAGGCGCATCTTGGAGACAAGTCGCCGGGCCTCGGTGGCTCGGTTCCGGCGCGTCCAGCTCTCCACGTCAGCGCGCGCGTCGGATTCAAAGATGCCAGGCGGCTGTGAGTGGGTTCGTTGTCTCACTCAGCTCTGAGCGCAATCAGCGGATCCGTCCCACTCGCACGGCGCGCAGGGAGGAAGGCCGCAGTCGCGGCGGCCAGGCCGAGGACGAGCACGGCGGCGCCGATGGTCATGGGATCGGTCGCGTCGAGTCCGAAAAGAAAGCGAGCGAGCAGCCGAGACACTGCGAGCGTCGCCGCGATGCCACCGGCTGCGCCGAACCCCACCGGCATGGCGCATTCGATCATCAGACCGCCGATAATTCGGGCGCGGGTGGCGCCGAGGGCCAGGCGCGTACCGATTTCGTTGGTCCGGCGTGCGACCTCGAACGACATCGTGCCGTAGAGCCCGATGCACGCGAGCACGAGCGCGAGCACTCCGAACCATGACGCCAGTTCCGCGAGCAGCCGCTCGCGCGCGAGCGTGGCATCGGCGATCGCGCCGAGCGACTCGATCGCCGTGACCGGCTGCGTCACGCCGGCGTCGACGATCGCGCGCTTGATGGGGCCGGTGAGCTCGGTGATCGTCCGATTACTGTGCAGCGCAAATCGCACATCGGCTACCGCCCAGCCTGCCCCCACCGGCGTATACATCATGCGCGGCGCCGGCTCGCGCAAGCTCGTGTACTTCGTGTCGCGCGCCACGCCGACGACGAGCTTCCCCTGGATGCGTTGGCCGAGTGGACTCGCGCGGCCGAAATACTGGTGCGCCATCGTCTCGTTAATGACGGCGACCTGCGCGGGAGGCTCATCGCCCGTGGCAAATGCGCGGCCGGCCACGATCGGCGTCGATGTGGTCTCGAAGAAGCGCGGACCGACCTGCATCATCGCGCACGTCACTTCCGTCGATGTGCCGGCCAGCGTACCGTCGATGATGCAATCGGACATCGCGGATCCGCCGCCGAGCAGTCCGAGGTTGGCGTAGAACGTCGCCGATTGCACCCCCGGTATCGTTTCGAGCGCCGGCACGACCTTGCGCGCGATCGCCGTCGTCGCCGCGCCGCTGTTGAGGGTGACGAGCACGACGGTCTTCCGGTCGAAGCCGGCATCGACTCCACGCAGATTCTGAAGAGTGCGCACGAACAGCCCGGCGAGAACCAGCAGCGCCACCGACAGGGCGACTTGCGAGCCGAGCAGCCATTGATGGATCCGTGAGCGGGGGGGCGTGCCGCCGCTTCCGCGCGTACCGGCGCTGAGCGCTCCTTCGAGCGCGCGCGTGGACCGCATCGCGGGCAGGAGACCGACGAT
>JBKPTT010000267.1:0-8828 GCA_046735635.1 Acidobacteriota bacterium
TCGCAGGGCTGCGTTACAGGGTTTCGGCGAGTCGTCGTTCAAACTTTAGTTGCCGGGTGTCAAAATTTTACAGAGTTCCGGCCTGAATACAAGCTTTTTTGACACCCGAGCTTGTCGTACGGTTGTCTGCCCGGGATCAGAATAGTGTGTAAATGAAAGGCGCGGCGGCGGTTCCACCGATGATGATCAACGCGCCGAGCACCAGCAGCACGATGATGATTGGAGTCAACCACCACTTCTTGTTCGTGCGCATGAAGTCCCACAACTCGCGCGCGAATCCGCGTGGTGCCAGCGTGGCCTGTGCCGCGAAGTCGTTCTGAGACGGTGAACTCTCTGCTCGTTTAGCCATTCGTGCGCGCTCGCTTAGAACTGCCTGAAGTATTCACTGGCCTCGCGGTGATGCGGCCGCTGACGCCAGTACGATCCGCTGACCGCGCTCCGCTCCAGCGGATCGTACCGGACGGCCCGCATGATGAGACCCACCACCGTGAAGAGAACAAAATACACGATGCCGAGCACGATGTGCGAGACGATCCAGCCAATGGGATAGGCGGCGAGCATCCATCCAACGAAGAGGCCGTTCACACTGCGGGGGCGGAATACACCAACGAGCGCCGTCAAAGCGCCAACGGCCCAGATGGCCGCGGCCAGCCACACGCCTCCCGACCGGTAGATCAAGGTTCCCGCTATGGCGGCGAACGCAGGCAGCCAGATGCCGGCAAATTGCCGGAGCTCACGGGGCGACGGATTCCAGTTGATGTCCAGCATGCTCGCGCGTCTGTCCTTCTGTCAGTTTGCTCGACGGCGGACGTTGGCCGATCATCAGGAAGAATCCGCCCTCCCTGTTCCCAGTCACGATTTGCTTGGCCTGAGCGATGAAATGATCGCGCCGGGTGCCGGCAGGCACCGGCCGGAAGAGATCGCCGCGCGTGATCTCCCCGTCGCCGCCCGACACCGAAGGGATGCCTCTCACGAAGCGCAGCCCCGCCTGCTCGAACCAGCCGAGCACCTCGTCGATGGTATGCGTCGACTCGTGTGGATGCTGATACTGGTCGGCGAACCAGGCGCGTTGTTTCTCCGAGCCGATCCTGGTCCGCAGGTACGGATCGAGCCACCGCGCACGATTCCCGGTAGCGCGAAAAATCGCGCGGCGCATATCGGTGGCAAGCCGCCCGTATTTGTTGTACAGCCCGATGATGATGTGACCGCCGGGCCGCACGAGCGGCACGAGCGACCGAAATCCACCCCGAGGATCGCTCGTGTGGTGCAGGACGCCATTGCACAACACGACGTCGAATTGCCCCGGCTTGAAACACGGCCGGAACAGATTCATCTGCACGAAACGCACCCGCGACAGGTGGTGCTGGCGCCGGAACCCGTCCCCCAGCCTGAGCGAGTTCAGGCACAGATCGGTGCCGATGACGCGGCGGCAGGAGATGCCGAGGAAGTTGCTGAGCTGCCCCGTTCCACATCCGACTTCGAGCACCGTCGTGTTGAATGGAATCGACGCGTTCAGGGCGTCCGCGTACAGCCCGCGCCGCGACTTCTCGATTAACGAGCGAACCGAGTCGTGATCGTCGTAGTTAGGGAACGGCGTCTCCTCGTAAAAGGCTTTGACCATCTCGGTCACGTCGCCGGTGGTCCCGAATCCCTCGTGCGGCGCAAACATCAGCGGAATGCCGTCCTCAATCGCGAACTGACGCCCGCAGCGGCTGCACGCGATCCGGTCGCTCCCGGCGTCACGAATCTCAGCCTGGCAGCACGGCGTGGTCCACAGCGTTTGGAGTACCGGGTCGCGCGCCGCGACGACGTGTTCCTCCGGTATGAAGGCCGGCTGGGCCGTCTTCTTCACGATGCAGCGGCCCATTGCGAGCACGTCGATGTCCGATTGCATGAACGTGTCGAACGCGTCTTTCGGCGTGCAGACGATCGGATCCCATCCGAGATTGAAGCTCGTATTGACGACGACCGGGCACCCTGTCTTGCGATAGAAGGCGGTAACGAGCTCGTGGTAGAGCGGGTGCCTCACGGGATCGACCGTTTGAACGCGCGCCGAGCAATCCACGTGGGTGACGGCCGGAATCTCCGAACGGTCGACCTTCAGCTTGTCGATCCCCCGCGCCTGTCGCGCGGCAGTGTCGAGCGCACGGCGCTTCGACTCCGCGATGGGAAACACGAGGAGCATGTACGGGCTGTCGACGTTCTGCTCCGTCCTGAAGTAATCGGTGACGCGCTCGCGCAGCACCGACGGCGCGAACGGACGGAAGCCCTCGCGGAACTTCACCTTCACGTTCATCACCGTCTGCATGTCCGCGCGTCGCGGATCACCGAGCAGACTGCGCGCCCCCAGCGCGCGCGGCCCGAATTCCATCCGTCCTTGGTACCACCCGACTACTGCGCCTTGGGCAATCGCGTCCGAGATTTCGTCGCACAGCGCCGCCTCGGTCTCGGCGCGGGTGTATGGCGCGCCGACGCTTTTGAGAAATGCCTCGACCTGCCCGTCGTCGTACGCCGGGCCGAGAAACGAGCCGTGCTGGCCGTCAGGCGCGTCCGGCCGACGCGGGTTGTTCAGCAGCTGATACCAGATGAACTGCGCCGCGCCCAGCGAGCCACCCGCGTCTCCCGCGGCTGGCTGGATCCAGAGGCGCTCGAACGCGCCGTCCTCGAGAATCCGTGCGTTCGCCACGCAGTTCAGCGCGACCCCCCCCGCGAGGCACAGGTTCTTCATCCCGGTGACCGCACGCACGTGCCGCGCGGTTCGCACGATGATCTCTTCGGCGACTCTCTGAATCGACGCCGCGATGTCCATGTCGCGCTGGGTCAACAGCGTGTCCGGCTGCCGCGGCGGGCCGCCAAAAAGCGCGTCGAATTTCTTCGACGTCATCGTGAGACCCTGCGCGTAATTGAAGTACGAGAGGTCCATCCTGAACGAGCCGTCGTCTTTCAGGTCGATCAGCTTCTCGAGGATGGTGTTCACGTAGCGGGGCTCGCCGTACGGCGCGAGGCCCATCAGCTTGTATTCGCCGGAATTGACGGTGAACCCGCCGTAGTATGTGAAGGCGGAGTAGAGCATCCCCAGCGAATGGGGAAAACGCATTTCGTGGGACAGCTCCACCCGGTTGCCGCGACCGGTCCCATATGCGCCCGTCGCCCATTCGCCGACGCCGTCGAGCGTCAGGATTGCGGCCTCCTCGAATGGCGACGGGAAGAACGCGCTCGCCGCGTGGGATTCATGGTGTTCGACGAACACGTACCGCCGCTTGACCGTGTCGCCCAAGCCGCGACGGATCTCGCGAGGGAGATACAGCTTCTGCTTCAGCCATATCGGCATCGCCTTGCGGAACGAGGTGAATCCCTGCGGCGCGTACGAGAGATACGTTTCGAGGAGCCGATCGAATTTCAGGAGCGGCTTTTCGTAGTAGCCGACGTAATTGAGGTCCGGTGGTGTGAGTCCGCCTTCCTTGAGGCAGTACTCGATTGCGCGGACGGGAAAGCGCTCGTCGTGCTTGCGTCGGGAAAACCGCTCCTCCTGCGCGGCGGCAATCAGTTTCCCGTCAACGAGCAGCGCGGCGGCAGAGTCATGGTAGAACGCCGATATTCCGAGAATCGCGGTCATTGCGGGAATCGGCTATTTTAGCATCGCGGTTGCCGGCGGCAGCTCAGCGGCCGGACGATTCTGGAACCACTCCGCGATGTAGTTCGCCATGAACTCGTGTCCGCGTGCCGACCAGTGGCAATCGGCGCGCAAGTACAGCGGCGCGTCGTCTCCAGGTGCGCGGCGCCGCTCGTAGACGCGCATCGCGTCCGACGGATCGAGTAATTCGATGCGGTTCCGAACGGCAACTCCGTGGAGCCATGTCTGAATGCCGGAAGCGGGCGGCAGCACCACGTTGGTGTCTACACGTTCGAAGAATCGCCCTACGCTGCACTCCGTTCCGCTGACTTGCAACGGGTTCGGGACGTACACGATCACGAGCCGCCCGCCGTCCGATGCGACATCCTCGGCGAACTTCTGCAGCTCCAGCTCGGTTTTCGCTGCGGCGGCCCGCTGTGTGTCGGTCCATAGATTCAGTGCACGAAGACCCGGCCACAGACTCGTGCGCGAAAGCTGTCGCAGCTCCGGATTCAACGTATCTTGCGCGTTGCTGAGCAGTGCATCGAGCTCCGCGCTCGTCAGCGGCGGCTTATTGAGCTTGCGCGCCATCGCCTGCGCCGCTTCGCCGTCGAGCGTGCCTCGCGTCGTGGTTCGCGCGGTCATCGCCGCAAACGATCGCCGCAGCGCGTCGACGCTCAGACGATGCAGAACGTCTTCGGCGAGGCGAATGACTCGAACGTGCTTGTACCAGATCCAGTTCGAGTCGACCGGCACGTCGAAGTAATCGGGCCGGCCATCGGGCCGGAGGCGTGCTGAAAACGTCGCGGCTTCATCCCCCGCGGTCCACAGATCGTTCCAGAAGAAGAACAACATCACCGTACGCGCGCGGAGTGTCCGTCCTACCTTGAGATACCAGTTCCATTCGAGCAGCGGAGACCAGCCGCGCATACCGTGGGCGACCACCCGCAGATCGAGGCCGCGCGCCCGCAGCGCACGTTGCAGATTGGGGCCCAGCGTCTGCTCCCAGGGAAGCTGCCGCGCCTCGATCATGCTGTCGCCGATGAGGAGGACATCAGCGCGGCCGTCGGTCAGCTCGGGTCCGCGGATTCCGTTGGAGTTGATCGCGATGAGCGCCGGCCCGAACTCGTCGAGCGTGTTCGGTTCGTTGACGAACGCCGCGTGCGGCGGGGTCAGCGTGTAGAACTCGCGCGCGTACTCTCGGCTGTCAACCTCCCGGACGTTGTGCCCGATATTCAAGACTCGCACGGCGCCCTCGACCGTGGCGACGGTCACGACCGTCGCAAACGACAGCGTCAGCAGCTTGAGCGTCGCGCCGCGGCTTCCGCGGCATGCGATGGCGAAAGTGCACGCCGCCGCAGCGGCGAGCGCGGCCGAGAGCCGGCACCCGAATGGGTTGACCCCGAACGCCGCACCGTCGAGACCGAGAACGCCGAGTCCGGCTGCGAGAACGACCGCCGCGCGGCCCGGGCCGGAAAACCGCGCGTGCTGCCGAGCCGCGCTGCTCAGCGCCAGTGCGACCGACCAGTTCGCAAGCCCGTACAGGATGAAAAAACGGAGCGGCGCCGCCCGTTGTGTCCACCACAGAGCCCGTGCTCCGACCATGCCGACGAGTGCGAACCACGGCGTTACGCTGAGCAGGATCCTGGTTGCCGGGCCGATCGCGAGTGCCTCAACACGCGAGCGGACGGGTCGCACGAAGGTGACCATCGCGACTGCGGCGACGAGCCCCGCCCCCGCAAGCATCGCAACGCGGTACGAATTCGATACGTGCGCCGCGCTGAAGAGGCCCGCGTAGGCGACCACGAGAACGAGGACATTCAGAACGGGCAGCAGGCCGAGCCTGCCGGATGTGCCCTTCAAACTGATCGCTCCTGAGTGGGTAGTCGTGCGACAGCGCGGCCAAACAATTCCGCCCGTCACGCCGCAACGAACGTCATATGATCACATACACGATCACCGCTCGGCGCCCGGAGGTCTCTTACCCGTCATGAAAACCGCAGCCCCCGTTCGAATCGTTCTGCTCGCCGCCGCAACTGTGCCATTGCTTGTCCTTCCGGCAGTCGCACAGAATCCGCAGAGGCCGGTGCCGAGCGGCCCCGATTCCGTATCGGTCGCGCAGGGCTGGTCGTTCCTCGTCAGTGGCGACAACGCTCAGGCGTCGAAAGTTTCGGCACAGCTGCTCTCGCGGTATCCGCGGAGCGCCGCCGTTCTCGCGCTCGCACTCGAAGTGGATCTCGCTCGCGGGGGCGCGGGCGCGGCCCTCTCGACCTACGAACGTTGGCTCGGGAGACGTACCGTCGAAGATCCGTATGCGCTGCGGCGGCTCGCCGGCGGGCTGCTGCGGGAAATCGCATCGGCGGACAAGGACCGCGCCACGCGTCTGGCAGCAGTGGAGGCTCTCATCGCCGATGGCGAGACGGACGCTGCGGCGCTCCTGCCGGCGCCCGAGCAGTCGGCGCCCGCGGAGGCGGCGCTCCGCGCGTCGGCTCAAGACAACGCGGCAACGATCGACGCGCTCGTCGCGCAGGCGAATCAGCCAGGGCCTGCCAGGAGAGTCGCCGTAGTCGCCCTGGGCAGAACCCGGAGTCCCCGTGCAGCAACCGCGCTTCTGAACGCCTTGAACGACCCCGACCCGATCGTCCGCGCCGCATCGGCGGAGGGCCTGGGCGCGCTGAAAGCGCCCGCGGCGGTTGCGCAACTGAAGCCGCTACTGGATGATCCCGTCGTGACGGTTCGTCTGGCGGCCGCAGGGTCGCTGCTGGCGATGAACGACACGAGCGGCATGCCTCTTTTGCGCGAGCTCCTCGCGAGCGAGCATCCCGCGATTCGCGTTGCCGCGGCCCGCGCCTCGTCGAGCGCGCCCGATGCGCAGTGGCTCGCGACGGTGCGGGATCTCACGAGCGATTCGGATCCGGATGTCCGCAGGCAGGCAGCCGAGCTCGTCGCGCCGCACGATCCGGAGCTCGCCAAAGCGACCATCGAACCGCTGCTCTCGGACGCGAACCCGGCCGTGCGGCAGGCGGCGGCGGACACTTACGTCAAATCGACGACCGACTTCACAACCCTCCGGCGGTTCCTGCGCGATGCCGATACAGGCACGCGCGTCCGCGCTGCCGACCGCGTGCTCGAGTTGACGCGGTGAGGAGCGTCCCCTAGAATTTTCCCTTTTATGGCCAAGCGCGCGCTCATCACCGGGGTCACCGGCCAGGACGGTTCGTATCTGGCCGAGCTCCTCCTCGACAAGGGCTACGAAGTCTACGGCACGGTCCGCCGCGCGAGCTCGCCCAACTTCTGGCGGATCAATCACTTGCTCGATCGCATTCGGCTCTGTCCGGCCGACTTGCTCGATCAGCTGTCGCTGATCAAAGTGATTCACGAGGTGCGGCCGCACGAGCTGTACAACCTCGCCGCGATGTCGTTCGTGCCCGCGTCCTGGGATCAACCGATGCTCACCGGAGAGTTCAACTCTCAGGGGGTGACACGGATGCTCGAGGCGATCCGGCAGGTGGATCGCACGATCAAGTTCTATCAAGCTTCCTCGAGCGAGATGTTCGGCAAGGTGCGCGAAGTGCCACAGACCGAGCTGACGCCCTTCTATCCGCGCAGTCCGTACGGAGTCTCGAAGGCGTTCGCCCACTACATCACGGTGAACTACCGTGAAAGCTACGATCTCTTTGCTGTGTCCGGCATTCTGTTCAACCATGAGTCCCCGCGCCGGGGACTGGAGTTCGTGACGCGCAAGGTCACCGACGGCGTTGCGCGGATCAAGCTGGGGCTGGCCGATTCGCTGTCGCTCGGCAATCTCGATGCGCATCGCGATTGGGGTTTTGCCGGCGACTACGTGCAGGCGATGTGGCTGATGCTGCAGCAGGAGAGGGCCGACGATTACGTGATCGCGACAGGCGAGAGCCATTCCGTGCGGGAGCTCGTCGAGATCGCCTTCGGCCACGTTGGATTGAATTTCGAGCAATACGTCCGGACCGATCCTGCCCTGCTCCGGCCCGCGGAGGTCGATCACCTGATCGGCGATCCATCCAAAGCCCACGCCACGCTCGGCTGGCGTCCGAAAGTGGATTTCAAAGCCCTGGTCACGATGATGGTGGATGCCGACCTCTCACGGGTTGCGGAGGCCAAAGACCGCCGCATCGCCGTGCCCTGATCCGATCCACGCGCTACTTCAGCGTCACCAGAACCTTGATCACGCCCGACCCGTCCGGCAGCGACTCCAACGCTTTTCCGACAATCGTTCCGGTCGGGTAAAGCTGCGCGGCGCCAATGGACACCGGCGAAGCCTTCATCGCATGGCCGGGCGTCGATGATGTGGTCAGCAGGTCGCCCACCTGGATCGGCCCGTTTTCGGTCGTCGCCTTCGTGGGCACGATGCCCACGATGGCGATGGGAACATCTTCCGCATCGATCCGCGAGACGCCGCCCTTATCCGCACCGAGCATGGCGGGCCGCGTGGAGTACACGCCGGCGACGCGAGGGTCATACGGGCGGCTGGCCTTTTCGACGGCTCCCGGCGACTCGGTGCTGATCACCAGAACGTCACCGGGTTCATAGTCGCGCTTGTCGCCACGCACGGGTAGCGCTTCAGCAAAGTCCGACCCTGCGACGTACGTCCCGAATGTTGTGATGTGGAAGACGGGGGTCGAACCATTGACCACGCCCTCTGCAAGATTCCGCGTGCAACAGCCGAGACCCTCGAGCACAAGCGCACCGCCGTACACCGCCCTGGCGCGCACGGCATCCGTCGAGCCGGCACCAACGTCCACGTTCAGCTTCGCCGCTGGAAATCGTGTCCCGATCCCAACGGTACCGTCATCGCGGAGTGTCATCAGGACGCCGGTCGTTCCGCTGTTGAGCGCGCCGCCACTCGATTCTCGAGAGCGGCCGAAATACAGTTTCCAACCGGTCTGGTCGCCGAACCGGATATATCCCGCGTTCGGACTGGCATCGGAACCTTCCACCGTGAACATCGCATCGACACCGGGCCCGACCTGCAGAAGTCGCTGAGGGTTCGATGTTCCCAGACCGATGTTGCCCTTCCACTGAGCGATGCCCGCATTCCACGTCGTGTTGCCGCCGTCATACATCTGCCAGCCGCCGCTCGCGAGCGTGTTGATCGCGAACCGGCGCTGTTGTGTCTCGTTGAGGATGCCGAAGCCGGTGTTGTTGTCGTAGTTCCTGATGGTGAAGACCGAATCGACCA
>JBKPTT010000268.1:0-23109 GCA_046735635.1 Acidobacteriota bacterium
CAGGCGTCCGAGTGGAACGACCCGAAGGGGCGACGAGAGTTCCTCAAGCTGATGAGCGCATCGCTCGCGCTCGCCGGCGTCGGCGCGTGCACGAAACAGCCAACCGAGCAAATCGTTCCTTACGTCAAGCAGCCCGAGGATCTGGTCCCCGGGCGGCCGCTGTTTTTCGCGAGCGCGATTCCACTGTCGGGTGTCGCCCAGCCGGTGCTCGTCGAGAGTCACATGGGGCGGCCGACCAAGATCGAGGGTAACCCCGAGCATCCTGCAAGTCTGGGCGCCACGGATGCGATCACGCAGGCCGCGGTTCTCGGCTTGTACGATCCCGACCGGGCAAAGACGGTCACGGGGGGCGGCGAGGTTCAGGCGTACGGCAGCTTTCTCGGCGCCGTCTCATCCGCCGCCGGGCGTCAGAAGGCGAAGGGCGGCGCCGGCCTGCGATTCCTGAGCGGACCGGTGACGTCTCCGTCGCTCGCGGAACTGATGGCGACGGTTCTCGCGAGCTTCCCGCAGGCGCGGTGGCATCAGTACGATCCGATTTCGCGTGATGGGATCGCCGACGCCATCTACCACTTCGACAAGGCCGACGTCATCGTGTCGCTCGACGCCGATTTCCTGACGTGCGGGCCCGGAAGCGTCCGCTATCAAAAGGATTTTTCCGCGCGTCGGCGCGTGACCGATGACCGCAAAGAGTTGAACCGTCTTTACGCCGTCGAGAGCACGCCCTCGTTGACCGGCGCGAAGGCCGACCATCGTCTCGCGCTGAAGGCGGGCGACATCGAAAACTTCGCGCGCGAGCTTGCGGGCCACGTGGGCGCCGGCCCTGGTGGCGCTGCGCCGAATGCATCGGCGAGCGTGGCCAGACCGGGCGAGCCCGAGATTGCAAAATGGGCCGCGGCCATCGCGAAGGACCTTCAGGCGCACCACGGCACGTCGGTCGTCGTCGCCGGCGACTATCAGCCCGCGCCGGTCCATCAGCTCGCCCGCGCCATGAACGAGTCTCTCGGCGGCGTCGGAACGACCGTCACCTACGACAAGCGGGTCGGGGTCACGGCTGCCGGGCAGGCTGGCACGCTGGCGGAGCTCGCGCAGGCGATGGACGCCGGCCAGGTAGAAGTGCTCGTCATTCTCGGCGGGGTGAACCCGGTGTACTCGGCCCCTGCTGATCTGAAATTTGCCGAGCGGCTCGCGAAGGTGAACCTGCGCATTTATCACGGGCTCTACGCGGATGAAACGGCATTTCTGTGTCACTGGCACGTGCCGGAAGCGCACCCGCTCGAGAGCTGGGGCGACGCCCGATCGCACGACGGAACCGTCACGGTCATTCAGCCGCTCATCGCGCCCTTGTACGAAGGGCGTACCGTCGCGGAGATTGTGACCGCCTTCACGACAAAACCCGATACGCGGTCGTACGCGATCGTCAAGGACTACTGGACACGCGCCTTCAACGGCGCCGGCGGCTGGACAATCAAGAACAGCGATGGCCAGCCCTTCAAGACTGTCGACGCCTTCTGGCGGCGAGCCGTGCACGATGGATTCATTCAAGGCACGGCGTTCGCAGATGGAGGGCCGTCGACGCCGTTCACTCCGATGAGCGCGGCACCCGCCGCCGCAGCAGGCCGAACCACTCCTGAAGCAACGGCGGCACCCGCGCCCGCTGCAACAGCGCCGGCGGCAGCGGCGGAACCACCGCAGCCGGCGCCCGTGGCGTCCTCGCCCCCCCAGCCCCAAGGTGGGCTCGAATTGATCTTCCGGCCCGACCCGACGGTGTGGGACGGCCGCTTTGCGAACAACGGCTGGCTTCAGGAGCTGCCGAAGCCGCTGACGAAGGTGACGTGGGACACCACGGCGTGGGTCAGCCCGCAACTGGCGAACGAACGCGGTTTCCACGATGGAGACCTCATCGAGCTGAAGTACCGCGGCAACACCGCCCGCATGCCCGTATTCCGCGTACCGGGCCAGCCGCAGCAGTCGGTCACCGTGTTCTTCGGATACGGACGCAAGATGGCCGGCAATGTAGGCAACGCGACCAAGGACTCCGAACGGTTCAACGCGTATCTGCTGCGTACCTCCGACGCGCCCTGGTTCGGCACCGGGCTCGAGATTACGAAGACAGGCGATAACTACCCGTTGGCGACGACGCAGGAACACCACCTGATGGAAGGGCGCAATCCGGTGCGTGTCGCGACGATCGAGGAATACAAGAACGAGCCGCAAGTCATCGAAGACCAGGGTGAAAAGCCGCCGAAGACCCTCACGATGTATCCGGAGCATGCCTACGACGGGAACAAATGGGGGATGGCGATCGATCTCAACGCATGCACCGGCTGCAGCGCCTGCACCGTTGCCTGCGTCTCGGAGAACAACATCCCGGTCGTCGGCAAGGATCAGGTCGCGCGCGGACGCGAGATGCACTGGATTCGGGTCGATCATTACTTCGCGGGGAACCAGTTCGACACCGCCGTTGAGGCGTATCACCAGCCGGTGCCGTGCATGCAGTGCGAGAACGCGCCGTGCGAGCTCGTCTGCCCGGTGGCCGCCACGACGCACAGCGCCGAAGGCCTGAACGACATGGTCTACAACCGGTGCGTCGGCACGCGCTACTGCTCGAACAACTGTCCCTATAAGGTGCGTCGATTCAACTTCCTGCTCTACCAGGACTGGGACACGCAGAGCCTGTATCCGATGCGCAACCCTGACGTCAGCGTTCGGAGCCGCGGCGTCATGGAAAAGTGCACCTACTGCGTGCAGCGCATCAATCAGGCACGCATCGACGCGAAACGCGAGGACCGCGCGATCCGCGACGGCGAGGTCGTGCCCGCGTGCGCCGCGGTGTGTCCGTCGGACGCGATCGTGTTCGGCAACCTGAACGATCCGAACAGCCGGGTCGTGAAGCTCAAGGCGCAGCAGCGCAACTACGGCGTGCTCGAGGATCTCAACACACGGCCGCGGACGACGTACCTCGCGGTGCTGCGAAACCCGAATCCGGAGCTGGCCCAGCCGGCTTCGCACTCGACTGAACACTGATGGACGCACATCCCGTCTACGCGCCGCCGCCGGTCATCGAGCCGGGCCACACGTTCTCAACGGTCACCGAGAAGATCGCGGCGATCGTCCTGACGCGTCGGCACCCCTACAGCTGGTTCTTCGGCCTGTTCGTCGGCTTCATGCTGACGATGATGCTGCTGATGTCAATCACCTGGCTGCTGCTGAAAGGCACCGGGATTTGGGGCGTCAACATCCCGGTCGGCTGGGGGTTTGCGATCATCAACTTCGTCTGGTGGATCGGCATAGGTCACGCCGGAACGCTCATCTCCGCGATCCTGCTGCTCTTGAAGCAGGACTGGCGGACGTCGATCAACCGTTTCGCGGAAGCGATGACGCTCTTCGCCGTCGCGTGCGCCGGCATTTTTCCGCTGATCCACACGGGCCGTCCGTGGCTCGCGGCCTATTGGCTGTTCCCCTATCCAAACACGATGGGCGTCTGGCCGCAGTTCAGAAGCCCGCTGATCTGGGACGTGTTCGCCGTGTCGACGTATCTGACCGTCTCGCTGCTGTTCTGGTACGTCGGACTCGTGCCGGACCTGGCGACTCTCCGCGACCGCGCCAAGAGCATGCACATCCGGCGGCTGTTCGGCGGGCTCGCTCTCGGCTGGCGCGGCTCGGCGCGCCACTGGGAGCGGTACGAAGCGGCGTATCTGCTGCTCGCGGGACTTTCGACGCCGCTCGTCCTCTCGGTCCACACCGTCGTGAGCTTCGACTTCTCGATCGGCATCATCCCCGGGTGGCACGCCACGATTTTCCCGCCCTACTTCGTTGCCGGCGCGATCTACGCGGGGTTCGCCATGGTGCTCACGCTCGCTATCCCGCTGCGGGTGCTCTACGGGCTCGAAGATTTCCTGACGATGCGACACCTCGAGAACATGGGCAAGGTGATGCTGGTCACCGGCCTCATCGTCGGCTACGGGTACATGACAGAGGCGTTCTTCGGGTTCTACAGCGCCAACCAGTACGAGAGGTTCATGATCCTCAACCGCATGTTCGGTCCGTACTGGCCGTTCTACTGGTCGCTGATGATCTGCAACATCATCGCCCCGCAGTTCCTCTGGATAAAGAGCGTGCGAACGACGCCGATGTGGCTGTTCGTGATTTCCCAGTTCGTCAACCTCGGGATGTGGCTCGAGCGGTTCGAAATCGTCGTCACCAGCCTGCACCGTGACTTTCTGCCCTCGTCCTGGGGCATGTACTGGCCGACGAAGTGGGACCTGATGACGTTCTTCGGCACGATCGGCCTGTTCATCACGCTGTTCTTCCTGTTCATCCGCGTGCTTCCGATGATCTCGATCTTCGAGATGCGGACAATCGTCCCCGGAGCGCAGGTGAAGGGAGCGAAAGCGCACTGACGCGGGAGCCATGGATCACACGCGAACTGTTCCGGCGCTCTACGGGGTCATGGCGGAATTCGAGGACCCGACCGCACTCGTCAACGCGGCGCGTCGCACGTACGACGAGGGCTACCGCTCCTTCGACGCGTACTCCCCGTTTCCGATTCACCAGACCTTCGACGCGATGCACCTTCACGACAAGCGCGTACCGTTGCTCGTGCTGTGCGGCGGAATCCTGGGGATGCTGACCGGGCTCGGGCTCCAGGCGTGGGTCTCGGCCGTGGCGTATCCGGTGAACGTCGGCGGGCGGCCGTATCTCAGCTGGCCGATGTTCATCCCGGTGACCTTCGAGCTCACGATTCTCTTCGCGGCGTTCGCGGCGGTGTTCGGCATGTTCGGGTTGAACGGCTTCCCCATGCCGTATCACCCGGTGTTCAACGTGGAGCGGTTCGCGGCACACGCGAGCCAGGACCGGTTCTTCCTCGCGATCGAGGCAAAGGATCCGAAGTTCGATCGCGACAACACACCGGCGTTCCTGCGGACACTCGGCGCGACGGAGGTCACCGATGTGCCCGAGTGAGCGCGGTTCGCGGTTCGCGGTGCGCGCTTCGGCGAACAGCGGATCGATCGAATCGCGAATCGCCAAGCGCGAATCGCGACTGGCGCCGAGCGCCGCACTCGTAATGGCCATGTGCGCACTCCTCGGCGCGTGCCGGCAGGACATGCATAACCAGCCGAAGTATCGCGGCCTGCGCCCCAGCGCGTTCTTCGCCGACGGATCGAGTGCGCGGCCGATCGTGGAAGGAACGATCGCTCGCGGGACGCTGCAGGAAGACGAGGCGTTCTTCACCGGCAAAGTCGACAAGGTTGCCGTCAAGGAATTTCCATTTCCCATCGACGACACGGTCGTCGACCGCGGACAGGAGCGCTACAACATTTACTGCAGCCCGTGCCACGACCGCACCGGCGGCGGCAACGGCATGGTCGTCCAACGCGGGTACAAGCAGCCGCCGTCCTATCACATCGACCGCCTGCGGAACGCTGACGTCGGCTATTTCTTCGACGTGATCACGAACGGGTTCGGTGCGATGCCGGACTACCGGGCGCAGATCGCGCCGCGCGATCGGTGGGCGATCGTGGCGTATATCCGCGCGCTGCAGTACAGCCAGCACGCGCCCGCGGCCGACGTGCCCGGCGGCGACCCGACGAAGGTCCCCCAGCAGCAGCCCGCCGGCGGCGCCGAGCCGGGGAAGCATTGATCGCATGGATACACACGCAGTAATCGCAGACGTCCCCGGCCTCGCACGCCTGCAACGCTACGGCCTCATCGCCGCGTTCTGGGGGATTCTCGCGGGCGTGGCCGGCGCGTTCCTCGATGTCGATCAGTTCTTCCGATCGTGGCTGATCGGTTTCCTGTTCTGCCTGGGCCTGTCGCTCGGGTCGCTCGCGCTGTTGATGCTGCAGCATCTCTCGGGCGGCCATTGGGGGCTGGCCAGCCGCCGGGTGTTCGAGGCGGCAAGCCGCAATCTGCCGTTCGTCACCCTGATGTTCGTCCCGATTCTGTTCGGACTTCCTCGCCTGTACACATGGGCGCGGCCCGATGCCGTGCAGGCGGACGAAGCGCTCCGGCATAAGGCGATCTACCTGAACGTTCCATTCTTTCTGGGCCGCGCCGTCCTGTACTTCGCCGTATGGAATCTCTGCTCATGGCTTCTGAACGCATGGTCGGCGGCCCAGGACCGCGGCGAAGTCGCCGTTCATCCATCCGACACGCGGCGGTTTCGCACGGTCAGCGCTCCCGGACTGCTCGCCTATGTGATCACGATCACGTTTGCCTCGATCGACTGGGTGATGTCGCTCGACCCGCACTGGTACTCGACGATCTTCGGGTTCATCTTCGTCTCGGCGCACGGCCTTTCCGGCCTGGCTTTCGTCATCATCGTTCTGGCTCTCCTCGATCGCACCGAGCCGATCGCCAGTTACGTGACGCCGGGACTTGACTTTCTCGACCTCGGCAAGCTGTTGCTCGCGTTTGTCATGCTCTGGGCGTACATGTCGTTCTCGCAGCTCCTCATCATCTGGTCCGGCAACCTCCCCGAGGAAATCACGTTCTTCGCCAACCGCTTCCGCGGCGGCTGGGAGTATGTGTCGCTGCTGATCCTGTTCGGCCATTTCGCCGTCCCGTTCGCGCTGCTGCTCTCGCGCGATTTGAAGCGCCGCCCGCATCTGCTCGCGCGCGTCGCGATCTGGCTATTGGTAATGCGCGTGGTGGATCTGATTTGGTACGTCGAGCCGACGTTCCCGCACCGCCGGTTCCCGATCCACTGGATGGACATCGCGCTGCCGCTCGGTCTTGCCGGGGCGTGGCTGTTCCTGTTCGTGCGGAACCTGCGCAGCCGCCCGCTGCTGCCTCTCAACGATCCGTTCTTCAAGGAGGCGTTGGCGCATGACGCGCACTGACGATCCGCGACCTCCCCATCGGTACACCGATGAGGAGATGCACAACGTGGACATGGCCCACGAGCACTCCGATGCGAACATTCGGATGCTGCTGGCGTTCGCGGCCACGATGGTCGTCGTAGTCGGACTCTCCGCCGGGCTGATGCGGGCCTTGTTTTACGTTTTCGAGAAACAGGCCGAGGCGCGCGATCCGCAGGTCTCGCCCATCGCCGCACCACAAGGGCAGCCGCCTCAGGGCCCGCGGTTGCTGACCAACGAGCCGGAGAATCTTCGAAGGTTCCGTGCAGAGGAAACGGGCAAGCTCGAAGGCTACGGGTGGATGAATCAGAGTCAGGGTCTCGCCCACGTGCCGATCGGCCTTGCCAAGAAGATGGTCGTGCAGCACGGACTGCCCGTTCGCGCCGACGCCACACATGATCCGGCCGTCGGCACGCATGCGCCCGCCTATGGCGAATCGTCGGGCGGCCGGACGATCACGGAACGCGGAGGCGGAGGCGACGGAGGTCACGGGCAGCCCGGCCCCGGGACGCCGCCGACGCCACCTGCCGGCCAGGAGATCAAGAAATGAAGCGGCTTCTCCTCTCGCTTGCGCTGCTCGCGTCGGCCTCGCCGCTGTGCGCGCAGGGGCTGGCGCCAGACGATGCGACAGATCCCGCGAAGGCGAAGCCCGGGCTGCTGCAGCGGGTGGGAATCGACCAGCACCTGAACCAGCAAGTGCCGCTGCACCTGGTCTTCAACGACGAGAGCGGACGTGAGGTGCACCTCGGCGACTTCTTCGGCAAACGGCCAGTGATTCTGGCGATGGTCTATTACGAGTGTCCGATGCTCTGCACCCAGGTCCTCAACGGCCTGGTGAGCTCGCTCAGCGTCATGAACTTCGATGTCGGACGCGAGTTCGACGTCGTCGCCGTCAGCATCAATCCGAAGGAGACGCCGGGCCTGGCGGCGCAGAAGAAGCAGGTGTATGTCGACCGCTACAAGCGGCCGCAGAGCGCGGCCGGCTGGCACTTTCTGACCGGCAAAGAAGAGAACATCGAGCAGCTCGCCAAGGCCGTCGGATTCCGGTACGCCTTCGATCCCGCCATCCAGCAGTACGCCCACGGCGCGGGGATCGAGCTCCTCACCCCGAAGGGCGTCATCTCGAAGTACTTCTACGGCATCGAATTCTCCGCGCGCGATATCCGTTTCGGCGTGATCGAAGCCTCTGACGAGCACATCGGGACGCCAATCGACGACGTCCTGCTGCTTTGCTACCACTACGATCCCTCGACCGGAAAGTACGGGCCGGTGGCGATCGGCGCCATCCGCATCGGCGCCGTGGCGACGATGCTCGGCCTCGGGATGTTCATCTTCGTCAGCCTGCGCAAGGAGCGGACAGGCCACTAACGATGTTCACGAATTTTCCGCTGTTCCCGCAGGGGGCATCCAACCACGCCGCCCAGGTCGACGCCATCTTCTTCTTCATGATGGCCGTCACCGCGTTCTTCTCGCTGCTCATCGCAACGCTCATAGCCGTCTTCGCTGGCAAGTTCCATCGGCAGCACGATTCGGAGGTGGGCGTGCCGATCCACGGGTCGCTGGCGCTCGAGCTGCTGTGGACGATCATCCCGTTCGGCATCACGATGGTGATGTTCGGATGGGGCGCGAAGGTCTTTTTCGACGCGTACCGTCCGCCAACGGGCGCGATGGAGATCTACATCGTCGGCAAGCAGTGGATGTGGAAGGCGCAGCACATGGGTGGGCAGAAGGAGATCAACGAGCTTCACGTGCCGGTCGGCCGGGCCGTCAAGCTGACGATGGGATCGGAAGACGTCCTTCACAGCTTTTACATCCCGGCGTTCCGCGTGAAGGCGGACGTGATTCCGGGCCGGTACAACGTGCTCTGGTTCACGCCGACCAAACCGGGGCGTTATCACCTGTTCTGCGCGGAGTACTGCGGCACGAGGCACTCGGGAATGATCGGGTGGATCGACGTGATGGAACCGAACGACTTTCAGGCCTGGCTCTCGGGCGGCCCGGCCGCGGAGACGCCGGCGGCCGCCGGCGAGAAGCTCTTTCAGGATCTCGTCTGCATCAGCTGCCACCGAGACGACGCGCAGGCCCGGGCGCCGCAGCTGAAGGGGCTGTTCGGACATACCGTGCAGCTGGCGAACGGGCAAACGGTCGTCGCCGACGAGGCCTACGTCCGCGAGTCGATCGTGAATCCCCAGGCGAAGGTCGTCGCGGGCTTCCAGCCGATCATGCCGACGTTCCAGGGACTCGTGACCGAGGAACAGCTGCTGCAGCTCATAGCCTACGTGCGTTCGCTTGGCGAGGTGGCGCCGCCGGCGCCCACCGGAGCCGCGACTCCACCCCAGGGCCCGGGCAAGGATTGATCATGGAAACCTTGAACTATCTGAACAACGGGCACGGGCTGAAGTCGTGGCTCCTGACCAAAGACCATAAGCGCATCGCGGTCCTGTACCTCGTCTCAATCACGTTGTTCTTCATGATCGGCGGCTTCTTCGCGATGCTCGTGCGGCTCGAGCTGCTGACGCCGGCAGGCGACCTGCTCACGTCCGAGACCTACAACAAGATGTTCACCATGCACGGCGTGGTGATGGTCTTCTTCTTTCTGATCCCGTCGATCCCCGCGACGCTCGGCAACTTTCTGATACCGATCATGGTCGGTGCGAAGGACCTCGCGTTCCCGCGCATCAACCTGCTGTCCTGGTACATCTACGTGTTGGGCGGCATCTTCACGCTCGTCGCGGCGTTGAGCGGCGGCGTAGATACCGGGTGGACGTTCTACACGCCTTACAGCACCGCGGCCGCCAACGGCCACGTGATCACCGCGGCCCTCGGCGTGTTCATCACCGGATTCTCGTCCATTCTCACGGGCCTCAATTTCATTGTCACCGTGCATCGCATGCGCGCCCCGGGGCTCACCTGGTTCCGGCTGCCGCTGTTCGTGTGGTCGCACTACGCGACGAGCCTGATCATGATTCTCGGGACCCCGGTCATCGCGATCACCGTCTTGCTGGTCGCCGCTGAGCGAGCGCTGCACCTCGGGATCTTCGACCCGTCGATTGGCGGCGATCCCGTGCTCTTTCAGCACCTCTTCTGGTTCTACTCGCATCCGGCGGTCTACATCATGATCCTGCCGGCGATGGGCGTCATCAGCGAGATCGTCCAGGCGTTCACGCGCAAGAACATCTTCGGCTACTCGTTTGTCGCGTTCTCGTCACTTGCGATCGCGATCATCGGGTTCCTGGTGTGGGGTCACCACCTCTTCGTCGCCGGCCAGTCCGTCTACTCCGGGATGATCTTCTCGTTCCTGAGCTTCTGTGTCGCAATTCCATCGGCGATCAAGGTCTTCAACTGGACGGCGACCATTTACAAAGGCTCGGTCAGCTTCGATTCCCCGATGCTCTATGCGCTCGGATTCATCGGGTTGTTCACCATCGGCGGGTTGACGGGGTTGATGCTCGCGGCGATGGGACTCGACATCCACGTCCACGACACATACTTCGTCGTGGCGCACTTCCACTACATCATGGTCGGCGGCGCCATCATGGGGTATCTCGGCGGCCTGCACTACTGGTGGCCGAAGATCAGCGGCCGGCGCTATTCCGAACCCTGGGCCAAGTTCTCCGCGCTGATGGTGTTCGTGGGATTCAACCTGACATTCTTCCCGCAGTTCATCGCCGGCTATCTCGGCATGCCGCGGCGCTATCACGCGTACCCGCCTGAGTTCCAGGTGCTGAACGTCGCGAGCACGCTCGGCGCGTCGATTCTCGCCGTCGGGTACGTCATCCCGCTCGTGTATTTTGGCTACTCGCTCCTGGCCGGGGAGAAGTCCGTCAACGACCCGTGGGGCGCGCGTGGGCTCGAATGGGAGATCCCCTCGCCGCCTCCGACCGAGAACTTCACGGTGACGCCGATTGTCACCGAGGGCACGCACCAGTACGTGCACGGGAGCCAGGAGGTCGGTCTTGCCTGACTTTCGCGCGGAACATTTTCCAGGCCCGATTCACCAGCCGCCGCTCGTCTCGAACCTGGACGCGATCCAGCCGCACGAGCACATCGAGAACGCGCACCATCCGAAGCTGCAGCACCACTTCGATGACATGGCGCAGCAGATCGAGGCGTCCACGCTCGGCATGTGGGTGTTCCTCGTCACCGAGATCATGTTCTTCGGCGGGCTCTTCACGGCGTATCTCGTGTACCGGTACAGCTACGCCGAAGGCTTCGCCGAGGCGAGCCATCACCTGAACGTCACCTGGGGAGCGATCAACACGATCGTCCTCATCGTCAGCTCGCTGACGATGGCGATGGCGGTGCGATCGGCGCAGATCAGCGCGCCGCCCAAGACGCAGGTCGGGTGGATTGGGGCGACCATGGTGCTCGGCATGGCATTCCTGGGCGTCAAGGCGATCGAGTACACCGACAAGTTCACCCATAATCTGGTGCCCGGGCCCAACTTCCACTGGGAAGGCAAGCACCCGGCGGCGGCCGAGATCTTCTATTCGCTCTACTTCTGCATGACGGGGCTGCACGCGATGCACATGATCGTTGGCCTCGGAATCATGACGGTCATCGGCATCATGGCCTGGCGGCGGCAGTTCGACGGCGACTACTACACGCCGGTCGAGGTCGCCGGTTTGTACTGGCACTTCGTCGATATCGTGTGGATCTTCCTCTTCCCGCTGCTGTATCTGATCGGCGGCCATTTCAAGGAGTGAGGCGGGCAGCATGTCAGACGGTCACGGGCATTTCGGCCACGGCCACATCGCGCCGCCGAGCATGTACTACAAGGTGTTCGGCGCGCTCGTCATCGGCACGATCCTCACCGTGCTCGCCGCCAAGGTGGACATGGGGCCGCTCAACAACGTCGTGATGCTGCTGATCGCGTGCACCAAGGCGACGCTCGTCATTCTGTTCTTCATGCACGTGCGCTGGGGATCGCGGCTCACCTGGGTCGTGGCGACGGCCGGCTTCTTCTGGCTCCTTCTCCTCTTCACCATCGTCGGTGATTACATGAGCCGAGGATGGGTTCCCGGCACGCTTCGGTAGACCCGATCAACTTCACTCGCCTGCGGACCGTGAGCGGACAGCAGCCTTGACCCTGTCCGGGTTTCGTGGATAACATTGCGCCCTCGATCGAGGGTTTTTCGGCGTTCTCAATCGACGGGACGTCGGCGTTCCCCTTGCGGCGATTTCTTGGAGTCGAGGATGCGGCGTCACAGATCCAGAGCGGACTCGCGGCCTGGGGAACTCCTCTCCAGGGCACGGGAGTCCTAGGCGTTGGCCCAGATCTTCCCACGCAAACTGCTGCTGCTTCTCGGATGCGTCGCCGGCCTGATGACGATCGCGGGGATGCTGAACACCGCGCCCGTGCTGGCGTTCAGCGGCGGAACTGCCGCCACCGACGCACAGGCCGCTCCTCAACCAACCGCGCAGAGCAACGACCGCTCGAAGCCGTACGAAGAAGCTGAATACCGGAGGTTCCCCGTCGTCGGCAGCCGCGTCGCGATCTGGGCCGTCGCGCAGCTGCATCTCCTGTTCGCGGCGTTCGTGCTCGCCGTTCCGATCTTCGCGTTCATCATCGAGGTGATCGGCTACAAGACCGGAGATGTTCGCTACGACCGGCTCGCCTACGAGTTCACGAAGCTGCTCTCCGTGTCGTTCTCGCTCACGGCGACGTTCGGGGCGTTCCTCACGTTCATGCTCATCGCGCTCTACCCGAAGTTCACGAATTACCTGATGAGCGTGTTCTCGCCGACGTTTCTGCCGTACGTGCTGTTGTTCTTCTTCGAGGCCTTCTTCCTCTACACGTATTACTACGGCTGGGGAAAGTTCCATCCGCTCGTGCACCTCGGGCTTGGGCTGGGCCTGAATCTGGTGGGCACGGCCATCATGTTCATCGCCAATGCCTGGCTCACGTTCATGATGTCGCCCCGAGGGGTTTCCGACACCGGGGCGGTTCTGTCGCTGCGGGAGGCGATCTTCAACTACACGTGGATGCCGATCAACGTCCACCGCGTCATCGCGAACGTGGCATTCGGCGGATAGATTGCGGGCGCCTACGCGGCGTTCAAGTTCCTGCAGGCGGAGACCGACGAGGAGCGCGCCCACTACGACTGGATGGGCTATATCGGCAATTTCGTCGCAATCAGCGCGTTCCTGCCGCTTCCCTTTGCCGGCTATTGGCTCGCGAAGGAGATCTACGCGTTCTCGCAGACGCTCGGTCTCACGATGATGGGCGGCGCGTTCTCGTGGCTCTTCATCATCCAGGCGGTACTCATCGGAAACCTGTTTCTGGCCGCGAATTACTACCTGTGGCTCGGGATGGGCCGCGTGGAGGGGGTCCAGCCGCTTCAGAAGTTCATCAAGTATATCCTCATCGGCATCACGCTCTGCTTCATGGTGTGGGCGACGCCGCGGTCGATCATCGCCACCGTCTCGGAAGTCCGGGCGATGGGAGGAACCTCGCATCCGATTCTGGGCTACCTCGGGGTGATGTCGGCGAAAAACACCGCGGTGAACATCCTGATCCTGACGACGTTCATGAGCTTCCTGCTCTACCGCCGGACCGGGAAGGTGCCGTCGGTCGCGTGGTCGAAGAGCGGCCATGCCGCGCAGCTGGCGATCTTCGCAGCAGCTGCGATCATCGTGATTTTTCTCGGCGTGTACGGGTACTTCGTGGAGGCGACCGTCCGGATCAAACTGTCGGTGCCGCAGGTGCTCTCGGTGCTCTTCGCGATGATCTCGATCACGGCGATTGATATCTTCCTGTACCGGGCCGCGCACAGGACCGGGGAGGTGCGCTGGGGCCGAATCCCGCCGATCTCGCAATACGTGCTCATCTTCATCGCGGTCACCTTCACGTGGCTCATGGGACTGATGGGGTACGTTCGTTCGGGACTGCGGCAGCACTGGCACGTATACGGCGTGATCCGGGACCGGTCGCCCGACGCGTTCACGCCCACGCTTGGCTTTGCGACGAAAGTCGTCTCAACGACCGTGCTCCTGTTCTTCCTGCTGATCGGCGTCGTGTTCTGGATCTCGAGCCTCCATGACCGGCCCGACTTCCCCCGGCGGACCAAGTCGTCATGAGAGTGCCGCTCATCGTGCGAATCGGCGCTCTGGTGCTCGCGACGACAGGTTTCTACACCTACGTCGGGCAGATGGTGCCGCAGAAGGAGGTGCAGCCGCCTCAGGACGCCAAGATCTCGGCCGACATGAGCACGGCCGACATGGAGCGGATCGGGCGCCAGATCATGGAGGGCAAGGGACTCTGTCTCACGTGCCACACGATCGGCAAGACGACGGGACCCTACCGGTTCCCCGATTTGGCTGGTGTCGGAGCGCGCGCGAAGACTCGCGTACCGGGCCTCACCGACGTCGAGTACTTCGCGCAGTCGTTGTACGAGCCGACCGCCTTTGTCGTGCCCGGATTTCCGCCGGCGATGCCTCCGGTCAACAAGCCCCCAATCGGCCTGACCGACCAGGAGATTCTGTGCGTAATCGCCTACCTCCAATCACTCGGCGGTACGCCGTCGGTCACGCTGCAAACCAAACATCATTACAACAGCGGCGCGGCGGCCCCCGCCACGGCGCCGCCCGCCGCGCCTAAGGGCACGCAATGAAGCTCCCGGTCGTCGTCGCCGTGCTCGTGTTGCTCGGGCTCCTTCGGTTCCGGCGGGTGAATCTTCTCGTCTGGGCCATCGGCTGGTGGGTCGGGATCTACGTCCTGCTGCGGTTTGGGTTCACGGCCCCGATTCCAGCCTCGGTCGTCACGCTCTACATGGCGATCGTCTCGCTCGCGCTGATGGCCTACATGTCATCCAGCCAGGCGCGCCGCAATGAAGTGTCGCGTCCGCTCGTCCGGCTGATGACCGAGAAGCGCTACACGGCGCTCCTGGCGGCAGTCGTGATCGCGATTCCGGCGCTCGCGGCGGCGAATGTGTATGTTCAAATGAGCGTCCCTCTGCAGCCGCCGCTCTTCTCGAGAACCGTGCATCCTGCCTCGCCGTCCGAGATCACCGTGCACGACAAGAAGATCGATTTGGACACGGGTGAGAACCCGTTCAGGCGCCTCGAAACGGCGAACGCGGCGGAGTACCGCCAGCACGTCGAGAACGGGCGAAGGGTCTATTACCGGAACTGCGTGTTCTGCCACGGCGACAACCTGTCGGGCAACGGGATGTTCGTGCACGGCCTGGACCCGATCCCGCCGAACTTCAACGATGCGGGCTCCATCGCTATGCTTCGCGAGACGTTCCTCTTCTGGCGCATTTCGAAGGGGGGACCGGGCCTTCCCGAGGAAGGCGGTCCATGGGATACCGCGATGCCCGCGTGGGAGAAATTCCTGAAAGAAGACGAGATCTGGGACGCGATTCTATTTCTGTACGATTTCACCGGGCGGAGACCGCGCGCGAGGGAGGAGGCGGCGTCGAAATGAACGCTCGCCTCGCGACGCGTACCGGAGTGGTCGTGCTGATCGTGTCGGTGGGCGCCGGTGTGACAGGGTTGGTGCGCGCGGCGGCGCCGGACGTCGGAACGGACGCGCAGCGTCAAGCGGGCAAAACCCTCTATCTTCGGAACTGCTCGCAGTGCCACGGCGAGAAGGGCGACGGCGAAGGGTATGCCGCCTCGCACCTGCGGCCAAGGCCCCGGAACTTCACGACGGGCAAGTTCAAGATCCGCACGACGCCCACCGGAGCGCTGCCAACGCATCAGGATCTCATCAACGTGATCCGGCGCGGGATGCCGTACACGTCGATGCCCGCATGGCCGAATTTCTCCGACGAGGAGGTTTCCGATATCGCATATTTTCTGACGACCTTTTCCGCCGACTTCTCGAATGGCGAGAAGGTGCCTGAACCCGTGAAGCTGGGCGGCGGTCCGAGCGCCAGCAAGGAATCGGCGCAGGACGGGAAAAAGGTTTACGACGAGACCGGCTGCGCAAAGTGTCACGGAACACTCGGCCGCGGCGATGGACCGTCTGCGCCGACGTTGAAGGACGATTGGGGCAACCCGATACGCCCGGCGGACCTGTCCCAGAACTGGACCTTCCGCGGAGGTTCGTCTCGCGAGGACATCTTCCGAGCGATGACCACGGGATTGAACGGCACGCCGATGCCCGGATTCCTGGATGCGTTGAAGCCCGAGCAGCGCTGGGCGATTACCGACTACATCGTGTCGTTGTCCGGGGGAACGAGCGGACCTGGATACACCAATCTCGTCATCGCGAAGCACGTCGATGGTCCGATCGATCTGACGAAGGGAACCGCCGCGTTCTCGTCTGCTCCCCTGGCGCGCTTGGCGATCATCGGCCAGATCATGCAGCCGGGACGGTCGTTCCATCCCCCGGCGAGCTCGGTGATGGTTCAGGCGATCTGGGACAAGGATTCGATCGCGCTGCTCGTTCGTTGGCACGACATGAGCGCTCAGAAGACCGGTACGAATGGACCGTCGCTGCAGGTCCCCCCCGAAGAGGAGGAGGAAGCGCCGCCGGTACCACCGGCCGAGGGTGGTGGACCGCCTGCGGGCGGCAACGTCTTCGGTGAAGAGGAAGTCGGGGCCACTCCTGCCGGACAGACAGAAACGCCGGCATCGGAGTTCTCCGATGCGGTCGCCGTTCAATTGCCGTCGCAGGCGCTCACGGGACCGCGAAAGCCGTATTTCATTTTTGGGGACGCACAGAACTCGGTCGATCTGTGGTTCTACGATCTGGCGCAGTCCGCTCCCGTCCAGTTCACCGCGAAGGGAAGCACGGATATTTCCCCGAACACCTCCGGTGAGGTCACGGGCGTGGCCAACTACGATCAGGGAGAATGGTCGGTCATCCTGAAGCGGCCGATTCGGCCGACGTCGGGCGCCGCGTTCACGCCCGGCGAGTTCATGCCAATCGCATTTTCGGTGTGGGACGGTTTGTCGCGCGAACGGGGCAACAGGCGCGGCCTTTCCCTGTGGTACTCACTGTATGTCGAGCCGGAGAAAGTTCCATCAGCCGCCGGTCCGATGATCAGGACCGCACTCATCATCCTGGCGCTCGAAGCGATCGTGATCTGGTGGGTACGACGCAATGCCACGCGGACTCGAGATGATTTGGGCGGTCAGCGACGACAACACCCGGCGCCGAGTGTCTAGATCGGCACGCCGCAACGCGTGTCGATGGAGGAATGATGTACAAGAGCATTTACGTTCCTGTCGATAACTCGGACCATTCGAACCGCGCGGTTGCCTGCGCCGTCGAGATGGGAAAGGCGTTCTCCGCGAAGCTGGTCGGCTGCCACGTCTATGCCGCGGCGTTGCACGACTATCGCTTCAAGCAGATGGAGTACACCCTGCCCGAGGAGTACCTCGACGAGGTTGAACTGGAGCGGCAACGGAAGATTCACGACAGCCTCATCACGATGGGGCTGAAGCTGATTTCCGACAGCTATCTCGACGGCATGTCGCGGCTCTGCGGCGACTCGGGGCTCGCATTCGAGCCGCGCATGATGGACGGGAAGCACCACATCGAGATACTCAAGGATCTCGCCGGCTCGCAGCACGACCTCGTCGTCATTGGCGCGCTCGGGATCGGGCGGGCGCGCGACAGCGTGATCGGATCGGTGTGCGAGCGGGTCGCGCGACAATCCGATCGCGACGTGTGGGTGGTCAAGCACGTGCCCGAGCCGGGCGAGCCCGATCGAGACACGATCCTCGTTGGCGTGGACGGCAGCCCTCAATCCTTTGGTGCGCTCATGACGGCGCTCGACCTGGCGCACGCGTTCGGAAAAAAAGTCGAGGCCATCGCCGTCTACGATCCATATCTCCATTATTCGGTCTTCAACGGGATCGTGAACGTTCTGACCGAGCAGGCCGCGAAGGTGTTCCGGTTCGAGGAACAGAATCAGCTCCACGAGGAGATCATCGACACCGGGCTCGCGCAGATCTATCAGTCGCATCTCGAAATCGGCGAGCGGATGGCCAATGAGAAGGGCGTCGAGATCAAGAAGACGCTGCTCGACGGAAAACCCTTCCAGAAGATCATCGACCACGCGCGCAAGACGAATCCATGGCTGATCGTGCTGGGACGAATCGGCGTGCACAGCCCCAAGGAGGAGACGGGCCTCGGAAGCAACTCCGAGAATATCCTCCGTTCAGCGCCGTGCGACGTGCTCCTCTCGACGCGGGTGGAAGTGCCCCGTCTGGACGTGCGCGCCGAGGAAACGGTGCGATGGACGCCGGAAGCCGAAGAGCGCATGAAGCACGTCCCCGAGCAGGTCAAGGGGATCGCGCGCACCGGGGTGCTGCGCATCGCCCTGGAAAAGGGGCACTCCGTCGTCACCAGCGCCGTCATCGACGAAGCGATGGATCGCTTCATGCCAAAGAGCGCATCGGCCGCAACCAAGGCGCTTGCAGAAGCAGTGGCGCTCGAGCGCGCAAAATCCGGCCCGGTCTCGATGTGCCGCGCCTGCGGCGTCACTTCGATGCAGGCCGATCCGGTCAAGTGCACCGTCTGCGGCGCAACCGACTTCGAAGTGATCTCGCAGGAGATGATCGAGAAGATCGCCGCTGTCGAAGGAGGTCTCCAGGAGGAGACCACATACGACGGACGCAAGCTCCGCTGGACGGAGGACGCCAGACGCGGGCTGTGGACGATGAAGAACGCGTATCAACGTCGCCGCGTCAAGGCGCGCGTCGAAAAGCGCGCGCGGATGATGAAGCTCGATGCGATCACGCTCGAATTCGCCCGTCAGGTCATCGAGGACGAGACCGGGGCCCCGCTCGATATTGCCGGCTCCGCCTCCGCGCCCCCGTCTGCACGAGGCGCTACGGCGGGACCGGGCGAAGCGCGGGCCAGCGAAGGCGGAGAGGCCCGCCTGATCGCCCGAGACGACAAGAAGAACCCCCTCATCTCGATGTTCAACTGGACCGACGACGCGGCGCAGCGAATCCTCCGCGTGCCGGCCGGATTCATGCGGACCAAGACACAGGAACGCATTGAAGAGCTCGCGCGAGAGCGCACTGCATCGACGATCGACCTCGCGTTAGTCGAAGAAGGCATCGAGATCGGCAAGAAGATGATGGCGGAGATGATTGCGAGCTACTCGAACGCCGTCACGACCGCGGACACGACGACCCCCTCGCCGCTCCCGCCCACTACACAGCAAGGCGGCTATCTCAACGAGGTGAGGGACCTCAGCGCCCGCACTGTGGCCGGCCAGGCCCCCAACGAGTGATCGAGGTCGGTTAAGGAACCCCGAAGGCTCGACGCAGGAGGCGTTTGTCCGGATACCGTCGCACCAACGTTATCTGTACAAGGGCTGATCGAGGCGGGAATGTCTCTTGCGCAAAGACTGTCTGTCTTCGTTCTTCTCGTGCTTGCTGCTGGATGCGATCATCGTGTGCCTACCCAGCCGAGCGATACGGGCGCTTCGCCACTCGGCGTACAAAGGTCCACCGGTCCCATCGCCTTCGTGAGCGACCGGGACGGCATCGAGCAAATCTACCTCGCCAACGCGGATGGCTCAGCGGTCACACGGCTGACTCCCGGAGCAGCGCCCGCATGGTCGAGGGACGGACAGAGGCTGGTCTTCTTCAGCGCACAAGACCAAGAGATCTATGTAATCAACGTCGACGGCTCCGGCCGGAGTCCAGTGACGCACGGATGGGACCCGGACTGGTCGCCCGACGGACGAACGGTAGTGTTCCGTGGACCGAGCTTCGGAATAGACGTCGTCGACGTCAGTGGTTCCAATTTCCGCGCGCTCTATAACACTGTTTACGGTGCATTTGACCCGGCGTGGTCGCCGGACGGGCGGCGGATCGCGTTCAGCGCCGGCACCTACATCGACGAGGGACTGGGACTGTGGGTCGTGAACCCGGACGGGTCTGATGCGCATCACATCGGCCCGGATGACGGCGAGCTGCCCGCTTGGTCGCCGGACAGCTCGGAAATTGCGTTCGTGACGCCGTCCGGCAGCATTGGGGTGTCCAGCGCCGATGGCTCCGGCCAGGGGGTGCGCGCGGCTGGCCCGGCGACGAGTGTGGACTGGACACCCGACGGAAAGCTGGTATTCACGAGGTCTGCCTCACCCAACCGGAAGGCTCCCGGCCAGCGAATATTCATCGCCGCCGACGGCGACGAGCGGCAACTGATCCCTGAGGCCTCGGCTCCTGTGCGCCCAGATTACAGCGACAGAGAGATCGCTTGGCGGCGTTGATTCGCGTGCGCCGAAGCGACCTCCGCGTCGTGCTCACAGCCAGCACCCACCCCGGGTCGCGAAACAATTGATGTACGTTTGATCTCGCCTGAGTTCATCAAGCCGCGAACGAACACGAGCTGGCGCGCGCCCATAGGTCGCGCGAGCGAGCCATGTTGCGACTCGCTGGAACGATGCGCGGGGAGAATAATGTCTGCTTATCGCTTCTGCCGGACCGATGACATCGGGCTGCTCGTCGAGGCGCTGAACCGCTGCTGGTCGCCGCACTTTCCCGCCGAGCCGCCGATGACGGCGGCCGCGTTCAAGCGATCGATCCGCGACCTGCAGGTCTGGTGCAGCAGCTGCATGGTCGCGTTCGCAGGCGCCGACCCGATCGGGGTCCTCATCGGCGCCAAGCGACTCTCGGCTACGCTCGTTTACAAGATCGCCGTTCATCCTGATCACCTGCGACAGGGTCATGGCCATCACCTGCTCACGTCGCTCAGCTCGAAGCTCGCTATTCTCGGGCCGCCACGAATCATCGGGGAAATCCCCGACAGTCTCGTCGCTGCGTGCGCGCTCTTTGGCGCATGTGGGTATGTCGAGGAGGCGAGACTGATTGACTACATGTATGAGGGCCGTAGCGCCTGGTCTTCAGGCCCCGCGGCTGTCCCTGGCCGTCTCGTGATCCCTGTGACCGTCGATGATCTCGAGGCGAACGGGTTGCTGGCGGACCTTCCGGAAACTTGCTGGGAACGCTCGATCCAGACACTTACCGGCAGGAAAGATGAAATCGACGGCATTGCCGTCGCCTCCGACGAACGAATTGAGGCATATCTTCTTTATACGAAGGGCGGCGAGGTTCTGTCGCTGCGCTCCCTGGTGGAAGATGGCGGCGCGCGCCTGGCACACCTGCTGTATCGAGTGGGAACTGGCTCACTCCGCCTGTTCAAGGTGCACCCGGCGGAGATCCCAGACGAACTTCTGACCGCGCTCGGTTTCCGCGCCGCCGGCATTCATCGTCGTTACGCCACGACCGCCCGGTCTCAATAGGCACCCGACCGGGCCGCGTCGGTTCTTCGGCCCTCCGTCAAGGACATTTCACGGAGCGCTCCTTGACTGCATCCGTGCTGGGTGCGATCATGGCTCTATGGCGAAAGTCACCGGAAAACTCCAGATCACGCTGCCCAAGGCGCTGGCGGAACGAACCGGCATCCGGGTCGGCGACGAGCTGGAATTGCGGACGGTTGGTCCGTCGATCCAGATCGACCGGCGCACGCGCGTCGATCGGTCACAGCAACGGCGAGCTCGGCTGGCACATTTCGACGAAGCGACGGCACGACAGCGCACGCGAGAATGCCGAGTGAAAACCAGGCCGCCCCGATCGCGCGGCTGGACGCGCGAGCAGTTGTACGTTCGTGGCCGCGCTCGTTGACACGAACATTCTCGTCTACCGCTTCGATCCGCGCTTTCCCGACAAGCAGGCCCGCGCGACCGAACTGCTGCGAGCAGGCATCGCGGAGGATTCGATCCGCGTTCCTCATCAGGCCCTGCTGGAGTTCGTCGCGGCGACGACAAAGCCGATGATGCGTCGCGGCGCCTCACTGCTGTCCCCGGACGACGCGCGACGCGAGGTCGAAGAGATGCTGGTACAGTTCGACGTGTTGTATCCCGACGAGGAGCTGATCAGAATCGCGATTCGTGGCGCAGCGACGTACCGGCTTTCCTGGTTCGATGCCCACCTGTGGGCCTATGCGGAACGATTCGGCCTGGACACATTGTGGTCCGAAGATTTTGAGAACGGCAGGCTCTACGGACGCGTGCGCGCGAAAGATCCGTTCGTCACCGCAGCGTGACGCTGGAAAAGGCGCTTCGCCACATCGTTGGTCACGGGAAATGATGCGGTGTCACCCGTCCCGGTGTAAGCTATCGAACCTGCGCTGAACAACCACCGATCGCAATTCACCGGAGGCGTGTGATGACTCGTAGCCTTTCGTCCGTCGCACTGGTGGCACTACTCCTACAGGCTCCGGCGCCCTGGAGCTATCCGGCGACGAAAACCGGCGATGCAACGGACACGTATTTCGGGAAGACCTACAAAGATCCGTACCGCTGGCTCGAGAGCCTCAAGGACAAGGAGGTCGAGGCCTGGTTCAAAGCGCAGGCCGATCTGACCGACGGCGTCCTTGGGAAAATCGCGGCGCGTGACGCGCTGGCAAACGAATGGATGGAGCTCGACAAACTGAAGCCCGCCAGCTACTCGCAGATCACGTATGAGAACGGGCGCGTGTTCTACAAGAAAACCCTTGGCGGGGAAAACGTCGGCAAGCTCTATTACCGGGACGGGTGGAAGGGCGCCGAACAGCTCCTCTTCGATCCGGCGGGGTTCGCGCCGACGGGCGCGAAGCCCGGCGACGTCGCGACAATCGTGAGCTATACACCTGCGCCCGATGGAAAGCACGTCGTGCTCGCGCTGTCTGCGGCCGGCGCCGAGTATTCCGAGCTGCGGCCGCTCGACGTGGACAGCCGCAAGCTCGCGTCGGAGACGATCTATCCGTCCTACGGCGCGCTCAGCTGGACGATGGACAGCAAGGCGTTCTTTTACGATGCCGGGAAGGTGACCGACATCAAGAGCCCGGAGATCGAGTTGAACCGCAAGACGCGGCTTCATACGCTCGGCACCGACTTCGCGTCCGACACTGACTTCTTCAGCAACGAGAGCTATCCGGATCTCGAAATCTCCCCCAAAGAAATGCCGATGGCGTTTATCGACGAATCGTACCCCGAGTATGTCGTCGGAAATGTCGGAACCGTGCAGAACGAGATGCGGCTTTTCTACGCGCCAACCGCGCAGATGACACCGACGAGGAAGGTGAAATGGTCCGTGCTCGCGTTGCCGTCCGACAACCTCGTGCGGGGAATGGTGTTCCACAAGGATCACGTCTACGCGGTGACGCACACGGGCGCGCCTAAGTACAAGATCCTTCGTACGTCAGTGGCGCACCCCGACTGGAAAACGGCGGAAACGGTCGTTCCCGAAGGCAAGGACTCGATCCAATCGATCGCTCACAGCAAGAGCTTCATGT
>JBKPTT010000269.1:0-11503 GCA_046735635.1 Acidobacteriota bacterium
AGGTGGCTGGGGGCGGAGTCGGTACGTGGGATCCGGCTTCAGCCGGATTTCGGCGCAAGCGGGGCGGGCGGCGGGCGGCTGGGGAGCGAAGACCTACGTGGGATCCGGCGTTAGCCGGATTGAAACGCGCGGCTGGAGCCAGATCAGGATGGAGACGACGAGTACCCCGGGTCCAGAGCTGACCAAGCGCGAAATCCTCGACGCGACAGGTGCGCCCGTCGTCGTGTTCGACGGCGTGCACCTCGCGTTCGACGAGAAGGTCATTCTGCGCGACGTGAGCTTCACGCTGATCAAAGGGCACACGAAAATCTTCCTGGGCGCGAGCGGGGCCGGCAAGTCCACGATTCTGAAGCTGATTCTCGGCCTCCTGAAGCCCGATGTCGGCGTCGTGTGGGTGAACGGCGAGCGCGTCGATCAGATGAGTGAGCGCGAGATGATGAGCGTGCGCGCCGATCTCGGGATGGTGTTCCAGGAGGGAGCCCTGTTCGATTCGCTGACGGTGCGCGAGAACGTCGGCTACAAGCTCTTCGAGGAAACAAAAGTGCCGCTCGAGACCGTCAACGAGCGCGTCAAGGAGGTCCTCGGCTTCGTCAGGCTGGGGGAGTTCATCGACCGGATGCCGTCAGAGCTCTCGGGCGGGCAGCGCCGTCGGGTCGCCATTGCGCGTGCGATGACGGCCAAGCCGCGCATCCTCCTGTACGACGAGCCGACCACCGGGCTGGATCCGATTACGTCGCTCACGATCGACGAGGAAATCATCAAGCTGCGCGATCTCGAAGGAGTCAGCTCGATCCTCGTGACCCACCAGCTCCGCGATGCGTTCTTTGTCGCGGAGCACATGGCGATCAAAGACCGCGACGAGGTGCGTTTCGAACAGGCGGGCGCTCGCAAAGCCGACGAGGCGGAATTCATCATGCTCAAGGACGGGCGCATCGCGTTCGAAGGAAACGCGAGCGAGCTGCGCGCGATCGCGGCGAACGACCCGTATATCAATGCGTTTCTGTCGTAGGACTGTTTATGCCTAGAACTCGATCGCTCGCCTGGTCCGAGCTGAAGATCGGCATCGTCGCCGTCGTCGCGCTGGTGCTCGCGATCATGCTGATCGTCGCCGTCGGCGGCCAGGCCGGCTTCTCGTGGCAGCGCTACAAGCTGAAAACCACGTTCGTCAACGTGCAGGGGCTGAAATCCGGCGCTGTCGTCCGCGTTGCGGGCGTCGACGTCGGCAAGGTGTCCTCGATCGATTTCGTCGGCGCGAACGTGCAGGTGACGATGGAGGTGAACCAGGAGAACAAGACCCGCATCACCGACCAGTCCCGCGCGGCGATCGGCTCCTTGAGCCTGCTGGGCGAGCCGATCATCGAGATCAGCCCTTCCGCCGAGGGGCGGCAGCTGAAGGACGGCGACTTCATTCAGAGCGCGCGAACGCCCGGTCAGATCTCCGACGTCGCCGAGAACGCCACGCAGGCGCTCGAGCAGACGACGGCGCTGCTCAAGCAGATCCGCGAGGGAAAAGGCACGGTTGGGAAGTTGTTCACCGACGATCAGATGTACCGCGAGCTCAACGACCTGGTGTCGTCCACGCAGGCGGTCGCCGCGTCGTTGAACCGCGGCAACGGCACGCTCCCGATGCTCATTCGCGATCCGGTGGCGTACCAGCGCGCGAACGCGGCGCTCGCCAACCTGCAGGACCTGACCGGCCGCATCGCGTCGGGCCAGGGGAGTCTCGGGCGGCTGCTTCAGGACGACCAGCTCGCGAAATCGCTCACGTCGGCGACGGGAAACCTCGACCAGGTCACCGGACGACTGGTGAAAGGCGAGGGCACCGCGGGGAAGCTGTTGACGGATCAGCAGCTCTACGAGCGGTTCAATTCGATTGCGTCGCGCATGGACAAGGTCGCGGCCGATCTGGAGCAGGGCCGGGGCACCGCGGGGCAATTGCTCCACGACAAGCAGTTATATGAGAACATGAACGGCGCGGCCAACGAGCTGCGGAGTCTCATTGGGGACATCAGGAAAGATCCCAAGAAGTACCTGAACGTCCGGGTCAGCATCTTCTGAGTTGGAGAGGCAGTATGGCGAGAGATGACGGCGGCGCAGCGGCCACGGTGGTGGTCGCGTTCGTGCTCGGCGCGATAACGGGGGGCGCGGTTGCGCTGCTGATGGCGCCGAGCTCCGGCGAGGAAACGCGGCGCATGCTCGCGGATCGGGCGCGCGAGGGACGTGAGCGGGCGAACCAGGCTGCGCGTCAGGCGCGCGATTTCGCGGCGCGCCAGCGCGAGACGATTGCCTCGGCGATCGAGCGCGGCCGCGAGGCCTACGAGCAGGCACGCAGCGGCGCGGCCGGTCCCGGTCCGGTGACCGGGGGCGGAGAGGGTCTGTGACAAACGACTGGTCCAACGTGTTTCTGGCGGTCATCGCGGTCGCGACGCTCGTGATGGCGTTCATCCAGGTGGGCGCCGTGATCGCGGTGCTGCGCATCGCGAAGCAGGCGCAGCAGGTCGTGACGTCCGTTCAGGAAGACGTGAGGCCGTTGATCGCACGGGTGAACGCGATGGCCGAGGAAGCCTCACGCACGGTCGCGCTCGCAACGGCGCAGGCACAGAAGCTGGACCGCCTGATTACCGACCTGTCGGTGCGGGTCGAGCAGACCGCGGGCATTGTGCAGGAAGCCATCGTGACGCCGGCGCGCGAGGGGCTCGCAATCTTGGCGGCCATTCGCGCCGGTGTCGGTGCACTCCGTGGCCTGCGGGACTCCGATCCACGGGGCCGCCGCGCAGCCGAGGAAGAGGACCCGCTGTTCATCGGTTGATCCACCGTCCGCTTTACCAGCCAGCCCAGCCGTGCTAAAAGAGGGGACCGCAATCTCTTCAAAGGTAGGTCCTCCATGCCACGATTCGACGGGCCTTCTTGCCTAGCCGCCGCATTCGTCCTGCTGGCGGCCGTCGTACCCACGGTTGCCATTGCTGCCGAAGATTCGAAGTCCGCGCCCGTCGCCAAGGAGCTCGTGCAGGCGCTCGACGCGGCGAAGCTGGAAAACATCGCTGCCCCCGACCCGTCGGAGCCCGGCGCTTTCGTGGCCGCGCTCTACATCCCCGGCACGCAACTGCTCGTCGTCTCGGCCAAATATTCCGCGCCGCCGCTCCTGACCGATCGGATCGCGTCGAAAGATTACATGGGCGTATACGTCGACCTGCAGTCCGCGTCGGTTCGTGGCACGAAGGTGTTCGTGCAGGACTCGGGCGCCGACGGGCTGCGTACCAAACCGGACGGCGATCAGGCCGCGGACACGTTCGAGCACGCGGACAAGACGATTACGTTCGAAGGGGATGGAAAGAAGGCAAAGATGAGCGACGCGGAGTACGCGAAGGCGTTTGCGGACGCCGACGAACGGTATGCGAAGATGCTCTCGATGCTGCTCGCGCAGGTGAAGGGGAAGAAGTCGGGATCCTAGGATTGCTGACCCTTCGGCGTGCTCAGCGTCGGCCCCGAGCAGAGTCGAGGGGCTGATTGGCGAATGCTGATTGCTGATATGGATTGGACGTAGCACTCCGGGATAGGTCTTCTCGCCCATCGCAGCGCTGCACTGCTCGCGCAGTTCGGCTCGCACTCTTCGGAACGCTGCCTACCCCGTGATCCGCGTTCCGCTCGCGGCCTTGGCAGGACCAGACATGGTTCTTGTCTCTGCCAGATTTCTGCCCTCCCGCTGTCAGAAATTGCGGTGCTAGCGACGGCAACGCCCCTGCAGTGACTCTCGCCGGCCGCATGGGCGTCAAGTTGATTCCGAAGCCCGATCGCCGCCAGCAACCGGATCGCCGCTCACTGCCACGTGGCGGCCGCCGTGCGCTCGACGGTATTCGGACGGCAGTGTGTCCGGTGTGCGGTTCACCCGCACTCCCGCGAATCAGCACACATGATCTATTGGAGTACTCATGTCCGGTCTGCCATGCAGCGTGGATCGAGATTACACGACGGCCATAGCTGCTCTAGTTGGACCACAATCCTCGGCGGCCAGTTGAAAACCGTCATGGACGGACCGGGCAAAGCCGGCAATTCCTCCGGCCTGCCGAGACCAGTAAGTCCCGCCGGTGCGCAAATCCGTCTGCACGTTCGTTCGCCAGCGCCGAGGGATCGAGGCGCGCGTCTCAGGTTTGTCCGCGTCTGCCTTCTGTCGCGCCAGGACCACGGCGCGGTCTAACTTCTCGCCGCGCAGCTGTGCCCGGATTCGCTTTTCATCGTGACCACCGGTCCATCATCGCGTCAGTGTCGAAGACGGTTATCGTACTGAGTGTCAGGGCACGGTCAGCCCGCGTGCCAGAGACCCAGCACAAGGGGAGGACCGCATCCAACGTGATAGCAGTGGCCCGAGTGGCAAGGCGGAGACCGTCGTGACCGGACACCAGGAAAGCCGGTACAAAGCAAAACGGCCCGGTTTCCGCCGGGCCGTTTGGACCGTTTTCCCTCGGGGAGCAAATTCGTTGCAAACTGTTGGCGAACTTGGTGGGCGCTAGTGGATTCGAACCACTGACCCCCGCCGTGTGAAGGCGATGCTCTACCGCTGAGCCAAGCGCCCGTACGGGAAGTTATAAGTTTAGTTCAACACGGCGCGTGCGAGCAACGCGCCGAGGAGATGAACATGCGAGGTATTTCGATAGCGACGGGGCTTCCGATTGCCGTCCTCGCGATTGGTGTGATTCTCGATGCGCGCCAGGCGCAGGCGCCCGCACAGAACCCGCCCGCGGCGACGGCGCCCGCCCAGCAACCGGCGGCGGGGCGCGGGAATCAGGCTGATACGGGTCCCGTGCGCGACGCGAACAACGCGATCATCGGCTTCACGAAGCTCGCGGAGATTCCGGGGACGCCATGGCGGATCCACGATGCGTCGCGTCCACACCCGCGGATCGTGACGCCTGGCGCAACCCCGGGTGCCCCTCCTGCCGATGCGATCATTCTGTTCGACGGCAAGGATCTGTCGAAATGGGCATCCGCGCGGAACGGTCAGGACGCGGCATGGCCGGTGAAAGATGGCTACTTTGAAACCGGCGCGGGCAGCGGATCGATCGTAACGCGCGACAAGTTCGGCGACGTGCAGTTGCATCTCGAGTGGGCGACGCCGTCGCCGGCGAAGGGTTGGAGCCAGGATCGCGGCAACAGCGGCGTGGTCTTCATGGGCAAGTACGAGGTCCAGGTGCTGGATTCGTACGAGAACATCACGTACGCCGACGGGCAGGCGGCGGCCATCTACGGCGAGTATCCGCCGCTCGTGAATGTCGCGAAGAAGCCGGGCGAATGGCAGACCTACGACATCATCTTCGAGGCGCCGAAGTTCAACAACAACATGGTCGTGGCACCCGCGTACGTCACGGTGATTTGGAACAATGTGCTCGTGCAGCATCGCCGCCCCGTGATGGGATCGACATCCGCAACGACCACCATTCACCAGTACACGCCGCACGATCCGGAGCTGCCGCTGACGCTGCAGGATCACAACCATCCGGTGCGTTACCGTAACGTCTGGATTCGCCGCCTGGCCGGATACGATCAGCCGGAGAAGTAGCTATCAGCTCTCAGCTCTCAGCTCTCAGCTCTCAGCTGACAGCTGACAGCTGACAGCTGAACGCTGAACGCTACGATGTGAATCGGCGCAGCGGAATCGGCGGCAGGCCCCATGCCGAGTTCACGATTTCAACCGCCTTCGTAGTGGTCATGTGCATCGCGCGCCCGTCAGCGGCCAGTGCGCGCAGGTATACGGAATCGGGCGTGCTTTGGCCGAAGGCGCAGAGGACGCCTGCGGAGCAGGCGATCGATGCCCGTGGCTCGAGCGTTGCGTTCCGCCAGAAGCCTGACGCCGCATATGAATACCCTTCCAGGACGCCCGTGCCCCCGATGTCAGCGATCGCCGGGTCCAGCTCGATCGCGTCGGCATACGCAATCTGGCCGTGGATCGAGATCGTCGTGCGGCTCGACACGCGCCGGAAGGCGAGGTGTTCACCCCGCGTGCTCCGTCCCGTGTTCCACGTTTCGAGAATCCCAACGCGCGAATCAGGTGCCGCAACGATGTCGATACGCTGGACGAAGCTGCTCTCGAGAAACGGGATCGTCAGGCCCGGGTAGTACTCGAGATGCCCGCCCGCATCGACATGCAGCTCCACGTGCTGCAGAGCGTCCGCGCCGGGCGGCATCGCGAGCACGCGCGATGCCGACTGCATGATGACGACCGCGCGAGCGCCCCTCCTGACCCTGACGGTGATTCGATATTGGTCGCCCGCGCACAGACCGGGTCCGAGGTGCAGGATCTGCACGAGCACGCGGCCGTCCTCCAGCGTGAACGGCCGGACCACCTTCAGCGGCGCGCGCACGTGGGCATGGGCGAGCACGGTGCCCAACCGGCCCGCGTCGAACATGAGATCGACGGCGCCTACGACGGTTCGAACAGCACTTGCTGCCGAATCCATGCGATCACCTCGTCCAGCCCGTCACCCGTCTTCAGGTTGGTGAACACGATTGGCTTGCCGCCGCGGATGCTCTCCGCGTCACGCTTCATGACGCCGAGGTCCGCCCCGACGAGCGGCGCAAGATCGGTTTTGTTGATGAGGAGCAGATCGCTTCGCGTCACACCCGGACCGCCTTTGCGCGGCACTTTGTCGCCGCCGGCCACGTCGACGACGTAGATGCTGACATCGACGAGCTCGGGACTGAACGATGCGGCGAGGTTGTCGCCGCCCGATTCGAGGAACAGGATCTCGAGATCTGGAAACCTCCCGCGCATCTCGTCGAGCGCCTCGTGGTTGATGGAGGTGTCCTCGCGAATGGCCGTGTGGGGGCACCCGCCCGTCTGGACTCCGCGTATGCGTTCGATCGGCAGCGCGCCGGAGCGCATGAGGAACTCCGCGTCCTCGTGGGTATAGATGTCGTTGGTAACGACCGCCACGCTGTGCTGATCCCGCAGCCGCTTGCACAGGCCGTCGAGGAGCGCAGTCTTCCCGGAACCTACAGGGCCGCCGACACCGATTGTTACGCCCATAATCGAATCCCTAATCCCTCATCGCGAATCCCTCATCCGCGAATCCGACAATCCCTAATCAACGAATCTGTCAATCCGCTAATCTGCCAATCCGCTAATCCGCCAATCGGCGAATCGCGAATCGCGAACCGCGAATCGCGTCACGATTGAAACAGCCGCGTGTGCAGTCGCGCCTGTTGGTCGCACCGAATGTCTAGTGCAGGCGTGCACGTGAACATTGCGGTTTCCGGGTCCGCGGTTGCGCGTGCCACGGCGCGCGCGAGGTGCGGCTGCATTTCGACCACCAATCCTTGCGCCTGTGCCGGGCTCACCGGCATGCAACGGGTCGCGGCTGCGACGGCACCGCTCAGGAGGCTTTGGCCGAGCGCCAGGAGTAGCTCCTGCTCCGGCAGATCCAGCAGGCGCGCAGCGGCGCCGGCAACCACGGCATGATGCGACGGGGTCGGATTGAGGGGTGCGACGGCGTCCGGGTACAGACGACGGAGCAGCGTCAGCATCCGTGCCCCGAGACGTCTGCTGGCGTCGCGGGTTGCGGGCAGGAGCTTCATCGCGTCCGCGCGCGCCGCGAGTCGGTCGATCCGCGAGGCGCCGTCGATCTCTCCGGCAGCCCTCCACGCGAGGCAGGCGGTCGCGAGCTCGGCCCGTCCCCATCCGAGCGCGATCTGATTGGCGACGAGCGTACGCAGCTCGTCGAGGCCGGCGCCTTCCTGCGCGTACGTTTCCAGGCCCCCCGAGAGCGCGAACGCACCAATCGGAAGCTGTGAATCGAACAGATGGAGCAGCTTCAACAGCTGCAGATCGCGCGTCAGTGCGCGTGCTCCCCAGCCGCCCGGCCCTGAAACGGCCGTCGGCCGCGTTCCACCGCAACGCCGATCCTGCGCAGCCTGTCGAGCAACACATCGTCTGCGAGCGCGATGATCTCGTTGCGGCTCACCTGAATGTCGCGGTGCATGTTGCCGATGAGGTGCGCCGCGCGCGCCGCGTCGGCGATATCGTGCGGGCGCACGATCAGCACGTCTTCGTCGGCCGCGGCCACGACGTATGCGGCCTCGGCATCATGATGCAGGAGCTGCCCGGGATGAAGGATCGTCCCCGTGGGCAGCTCCAGCGCGAGCACCACGCCATCGGGCGCCTCGACCAGGCGGCGCACGCGCCGGCGATCGTGGGCGCTCATGGGGAGCTCGACGATCGGCAGCCCCGCGGGCGGTTCAGCATCGAGATGGAGGATCCTAATTGGGATTGGTGGTTCGGGTTTCATCGGGGACTTGCCTCAATCAACAACCTGCCCTGGCAAGATCAAACAAGAAGAAGGGAGAAAGGCTTCCTCTCTTCCTCCTGTTCGATCTTGTCAGCGGCCGTCGCTGAATTCTCTCACTTCAGAACAAGAAGTACCGCTGTGCCAGCGGCAGTAGCCGAGCGGCCTTCGGCACGATTCGCTCACCGTCGATCGTGACGGTGTATTTCTCCGGATCGATCTCGATCGATGGCATGGCGTCGTTCAGCGCCATGTCTTTCTTTCCGATCGTACGTGTGTTCCGCACCGGCAACAGTGTGCGCCGGAGCGAGCCGGGCAGGGTGCCGGATCGAAGCGCCGCCTGCGACACGAAGGTCGCTGCGACGGCGTTCGGCGCCTGCCCGAAGGCGCCAAACATCGGGCGGTAGCGCACCGGCTCCGGTGTCGGAATCGAGGCGTTCGGGTCGCCCATCAGCGCCGCGGCGATCATCCCACCCTTGACGATCAAGTCTGGCTTCACGCCGAAGAACGCCGGCGACCACAGGACGAGATCGGCCCACTTGCCGACCTCGATCGATCCCACGTACTCCGCGATGCCATGCGTGCGCGCCGGATTGATCGTGTATTTCGACACGTAGCGGCGGATCCGCATGTTGTCGTTGCGGGCCGTATCGCCGGTGGCCGCACCGCGGAGGTCCTTCATGACCCCGGCCGTCTGCCAGGTGCGCGTGATGACTTCGCCGACTCGGCCCATCGCCTGCGAGTCGGACGACATCATGCTGATTGCCCCGAGATCGTGGAGCACGTCCTCGGCCGCCATCGTCTCTGGACGAATCCGCGATTCGGCGAACGCGACGTCTTCGGGGACTTGCGGATTCAGGTGATGACACACCATCAGCATGTCGAGATGCTCGTCCAGCGTGTTCACGGTATACGGCATCGTCGGGTTGGTGCTCGACGGGAGGACGTTCGGATAGCGGCACACCTTCATGATGTCTGGAGCGTGTCCGCCGCCCGCGCCTTCGCTATGGTAGGCGTGGAGCGTCCGGCCTTTGAACGCCGCGAGGGTGTCTTCGACGAATCCGGACTCGTTCAACGTGTCGGTGTGAATGGCAACCTGCACGTCATGCCCGTCCGCGACGGTCAACGCCGTGTCGATCGCGTGCGGTGTTGTGCCCCAGTCCTCGTGCAGCTTCAGGCCGATGGCGCCGGCGGCGATCTGTTCCGCGAGCGGCTCTGTGCGCGACGCATTGCCCTTGCCGAGAAACCCAAAATTGAGCGGCAGTCCTTCGGCCGCCTCCAGCATCCGGTGGATGTTCCACTCCCCAGGCGTGCACGTCGTGGCGCGTGTGCCTTCCGCAGGACCTGTGCCGCCGCCAATCATCGTCGTGACGCCGCTGTACAGCGCTTCCCACGCCTGTTGCGGGCTGATGAAGTGGATGTGAGAGTCGATCCCGCCGGCAGTCAGAATCCGGTGTTCGCCCGCGATGATCTCGGTCGACGCCGCGATTTCGAGGCCGGGCGTGACGCCATCCTGGATGTCCGGATTGCCCGCTTTGCCAATCGCGGCGATTCGGCCTTCACGGATGCCGACGTCGGCTTTGACGATCCCCCAGTGGTCCACGATGACGACGTTCGTGATGACGAGATCCGGCGCCCCGGACCCGCGGGTGGCCTGCGATTGCCCCTGGCCGTCACGTATGACTTTGCCGCCGCCGAAGACGACCTCGTCGCCGTACGTCGCGTAGTCGCGTTCGACTTCGAGAACGAGCGACGTATCGGCCAGCCGTACGCGATCACCCGTCGTCGGGCCGTACAGGTCAACGTAGGCGCGCCGCGAGATGGTCACCGCGCGTCTCCGATGAAGCCGTTCCGTGTCGCGCGTTCGAGCGCCTTCTCGCGGTCCTCATCCAGCGATCCATTCACGAGGCCACTCATTCCGAACACGCGCCGCGCCCCGCCAAGCGCCACGAGTTCCACGTCCCTGGCTTCGCCAGGCTCGAACCGCAGCGCCGTACCGGCGGGAATATTCAGCCGGAACCCATACGCGCGCACGCGTTCGAATCGCAGGTGACGGTTCACTTCGAAAAAATGCGTGTGCGATCCCACCTGGATGGGTCGGTCGCCAGTGTTGTCCACGCCGAGCCGCACCGTCTCGCGCCCGGCATTCAGTTCGATGGGCTCGTCGCGCAGGAACAGCTCGCCGGGAATCATCGAATGGGATCGTGAACGGTGACGAGCTTCGTACCGTCGGGGAACGTGCCTTCCACCTGAATCTCCGGGATCATTTCCGGAACGCCTTCCATCACGTCGTCTCGGCGGAGCACCTGGGCGCCGAGGACCATCAGGTCGCCCACGCTCCTGCCATCGCGTATGCCTTCGAGGACCTCGGCCGTGATGAGCGCCACCGCTTCCGGATGATTGAGCTTCAGCCCGCGCTGCCGGCGCCGCCGCGCGACATCGGCCGCGGTGAAGACGAGAAGCTTATCGATCTCGCGTTCGGTCAGCCGCATGACGGAAAGTCACTCGCCGGCGGCAATCGCGTGCGGGCCGGGGCCGTCGTGCGCATTGCGCGCCTCACGCGCCTGGTGCGCTTGTCCGCGCTTCCGCGCCGGCTGCTGCGAAAGCTTGAGCCGCGGCATGATGCGGGTGAGCGTGTCCATCATCTCCCGCACCATCCGAGGCGTGCGTTCCGACCGCAAGTGTACCCAGCCGGTCTCGCGCACCATGGTCTCTCCCTGGATGCGCGCCACCGACAGGCTGCCGCCGCGCGTCTCGCGCGCGACCGACTGGAACGGGACAATGCTGATGCCGAGGCCCGACGCGACCATCGATTTGATGATCTCGACGTTCTCCGTCTCGGCGACGACGCGGGGCTTGATGTCGGCGCGGACGAAGAACTCGTCGATCACGCGCCGCGTGTTCGACCCGCTCTCGAACAGGATGAATGGCTGCCGCACGAGGGCTGTTGGCGACACGACCTTCGTGCCCGCGAGCCGATGTCCAGAGGGGGAGACGAGGAGCAGCTCCTCCCGAATCACCGGATCGGCGACGAGCGCAGCATCATCGATTGGCAGCGTCAGCAGGCCGAGATCGGCTGTACCGGAGCGAAGCTGCCGGATGAGGCGCGGCGTGCCGCCCGTCATGACCTTGATGTCGACATCGGGATGCTGCCGCCGGAACTCCTTCAGCAAACTGGGAAAGACGTACAAGCACACCGTCATCCCGCCGACCAGGCGCAGCGTGCC
>JBKPTT010000270.1:0-8350 GCA_046735635.1 Acidobacteriota bacterium
CACAATTGCCAGAATCGCCGTAATTAACCCGATCAATTCTGGCAGTTGTGCCAATTCCGGCGATTTTGGCAATTCGCTGACACATGGCGGTCCCGTCGCGGGCACCAGCGCGAGCGTGAATCGGCGCTTCGGTAGTGCCAGCCTTTCAGGCTGGCCCTGTAGAGTGGCCGACTCCTGCGGGTCCTGGCCGTGACAGCCCCACGTCACCCGCGCGTCGAAAAGCAGCGATACGGGAGACGCCGCGCGGCTCGACGCGGGGCGGCCCCGTCACGGCCACCCGCGCGAGCATCAATCGGCACTCGGTAGTGCCAGTCTTCAGGCTGCCCGCGGCGAAAGCCTTCACCATGCATGGGCGCACTTCGACGACATGAGATTGGAGTGCGATTGGCGCTTGGCGGAACGCGCGTCGCGATTCTGTGGCCGCTTGCCTGGCGCGGCGCGAAGCACGTTCTCATGGGCGTGGAGTTGGGTGTCTTGTTTGCCGTGATTGCGGTTTCGTTTTTGCGCGCGTGGTTGCTCGGCAAAGAACACGCGGACGTGTCGACGGCGCTGCTTGCGATTGGGCTCGTTATCACCGTCAGTGCAATAGCACTCCTCACGCCGGCCTGGCGCGCGACACGCGTCGACCCTATGGAGACACTGAGAGGCGAATAAAAGCCCGATCACGAACGCACAATCGTCAGGTCCGTCTTCGTGAAGTCATCACCCTTGCACAGGAGCGGCTCGCCGGTCGACTGGGCGAGCGCGTAGGCGAAACAATCTCCGTAGTTGAGCCCCGCCGGATGACGGCCTTCTCCGAACCGACGGTAAGCCTCCCGTGCGAGTTCGGCCTGATCGCCGTCCACCGGCACGATCTCGACGGCCGCCTTGTGAAGCAGAAGATCCAGTTCCCGCCCGCCAGCTTCGCCTACGCGCGCTTCGATGACGATCGATGTCTCGACGAGATTCGCTGCAGAGAGCAGGCGGACGGGATCGGCCTCGATCGCGACCGCGAAGGCGTTCGACTCAGGCTCGTTCATGAGGACCGCGAGAAGCGCGGACGTGTCGAACACCATCACCTGGGAAGGCCGCGATCGTCGTAGCCGAGGATCTCTTCGGGCGTTCGCGAATCCAGAACTGGGAGCGCAGCGACGCGTTCGCCAATTGCGCGCAGCTCTGCCGCCAAAGAGCGACTGCGGCGCCGCTTCCGTACGCGTGCAAGTCGCTCGCGCAACGCCGTAAGCACCGCCTCCGTGATGCCCTCCCCCGTGGTTTGGGACAGCTCACGCGCCAGTCGATCGGCTTCCGGGTGCTTGATGCTAAGTGCCATCTTCTACCATTATATATGATCAGGAATAATCTATATTATGCCGCAGATAGTCGGCAGCTCCTACCTTTGTTCGGCTGGCCATGCCGGCTCATTCACAGTTCAATTCTGGCAATTGTGGCAATTCCGGCGATTTTGGCAATTCACTTCGCAGCGAGCGGGCTCAAGCCAACGCGAGTTACCTCTTTATTGAACTCCGGCAGGTCCGCCACCAGGATCTGCTGGAGCTTGTCGGTCTGCACTTTCAGCTCTGCGCTCAGGTCCTCGAAGATCGGATACGCGTTCGCGATCGGCTTGCCGTCACCCGTGCTCACGACGCGCAGCAGCGACGCGAGGCGGTTGTTGATTTTGATCGGAAAGTTCAGCGGATCCTGACTGCTCTGATTACGTACCTGGTAGATCGCTTCCTCGACCGACGACAATCCTGAGGTGAGCTTGCCGGCCGCATCCGCGAGCTTTGGATCGGTGGACTTCTTCAATCGATCCTTCACCTGCTCCTTGATGTTACGGATCAGGATCACCGCATTGTTGGCTTCGCTCGTCTTGTCGCGAATCTTCAGCGCGAGATCGAACTGCTCTTTCAAATCGGCGTCGGTCGCACTCCGCAGCGGATGCCGTTTGACGACGAGCGGCTGCGTGAACGTGTGGCCGTCGACGGTGAGCTTCACGTGGTAGTTCCCGGGCGGCGCCGCGGGTCCGCTCGTCGTCGCGCCCCACAACACCATGCCTGGGAACGTCGTCGGCCCGGCGTAGGTGAGATCCCACGTCGTGCGATTCAGGCCGGCGGCCATGCTCGTTGTTGGCGGACCGCCTCGGCCGCGTCCGCCGCGCCCACCTGCTGCCTCTTCATCCTCCGGCTGGTCTGCCGAGGGTTCACCGCGCCGGCCGGCTGCTCCCGCTCCTCCTCGTCCCCGCGCGGCCGGCTGGGCCCCTGCAAACGAATTCACAATCTGACCCTGGCCGTCGAGAATGTCGATTCGCAGGTTCTGCGCCGGCTTGCGAAGCAAATAGGTGAGCGTGACCCCTGTCGTGCCGCGGATGGCGTCAGCCGGCTTGAACAGGTACGCGTCGGTCGAAGTCGTAATGGCACGACCCTCGCGGAGCGGCGCGATGTGGTCGAGCACATAGAATCCGCGGCCGTGGGTCGCGATTACCAGGTCGTGGTCTTCGACGACCAGATCCGAGATCTGCACGTCGGGCAGGTTCAGCGACAGCGGCTCCCAGTTGTCCCCGTCGTCGTACGAAACGTACACGCCGTGTTGGGTGCCCGAGTACAGCAGCCCTCGCCGCGCGCGATCCTCACGCACGACGTGAACGTAATCGGTAGGACCCAGGCCGTTCACGATCTTCGTCCACGTGCGGCCGTAGTCGTGCGTTCTGAACGCGTAGGGCCGCAGGTCGTCGAGCAACGGCTTCTTGACCGCGACATATGCGGTCCCGGCGTCAAATGGGGAAGCATCGATCTGGCTGACTCGGCCGAACTCCGGCATGTCCTTCGGCGTCACTCTCGCCCAGTTCTTGCCCCCGTCGCGCGTGACGCTCACAACCCCGTCGTCGGAACCCGCCCAGAGCACGTTGACGTCGGTCTTGCCCGGTCCGAGCGCGAATACCGTCGCGTACACCTCGGGCGCGTTCATGTCTTTGGTGATTGGTCCACCTGATTCGCCCAGTGTTTTCGGATCGTGTCTCGTGAGATCCGGGCTGATCTCGTCCCAGGACTGCCCGCCGTTGGTCGTCTTCCACACATGTTGCGATGAAGTGAAGAGGACGTTCGGATCCGCAGGCGAGAAGACGATGGGGAAGGTCCACTGCCACCGCTCGACGAGCGCGCTCGATGGTTCGCCGGAGAACATGCGCGGATACGGACCGACCTCGCGAAGCTCCCCCGTCTTGCGGTTCAGGCGCGTCAGAAAAGATCCGTTGTTCCCGCCCGCGAAGAAGACGTCGGGGTCTTTCGGGTCGGGCGCAATGTAGCCCGGCTCCGCTCCGCCCGCGTTATAGGTCAGCGGCGCGCCACCGCGCCCCCTCCCGGCCTGGCCTGAGCTCGGGGACGCTCCGCGACCCCCGCGTCCTCGACCACCTGTCTCGTTTGCAGCCCCTGGCCCGACCGGAATCGGCACCGTCATGTCAGACGGAACGCAGATGGTGCTGCTGTCCTGCTGCGCGCCGCAGATGTGATACGGCACGTGCACGGTTGTGACCGCGTGGTAGAACTGACCGGTCGCGTAATCGCGTTCGGTCCACGTCCGCTGCGGAGACGCGGCGTTGTAGGTGACCGCGCCGCCGCTGTCGCTCGCGTGCAGAATGTGTTGCGTGTCGTCCGGATCGATCCAGAGATCGTGCGAGTCCCCACCCGCGAAGCTGGCCATCGTCTTCCCGCCGTCGGTTGACTTGAAGGTGCCGACGTTCAGCACGTAGACCGTGTCCTTCTCCCTCGGATCGGCCGTGACGTGCGTGTAATAGAAGGCCCGCTGACGGATATTGCGTCCGTCGTTCACGAGTTTCCACGTCGCGCCGGCGTCGTCGGAGCTGAACAGGCCGCCGTTGTCGTTCTCGACGAGCGCGTAGATGCGATTCGGGTCAGCGCCGGAGACGGCGACACCGATTTTCCCGTCGGTGCCGGACGGGAGACCCGGATTCCGCGTGATTTCCGTCCAGTGCTCTCCCGCGTCGGATGACTTGAACAGCCCGCTGCCCGGGCCGCCGCTCGACATCTGATACTCGACGCGAAACGCTTCCCACAGCGCCGCGAACATCACGTTCGGGTTGTGCGGATCGATCGCGATGTCGACGCCGCCGGTCTTGGTGTCACGGAACAGCTTGCGCTGCCACGTCGCGCCGCCGTCGGTGCTCTTGAATATCCCGCGCTCTGCGCTGGGGGTGCCGTAGCGCCCGAACGACGCGACGTAGACGATTTGAGGATTCGTGGGATGAATCCGGATTTTGGAAATCGCCTGGGAGTCAGAAAACCCGACGTGCTGCCATGTCTTTCCCGCGTCGGTCGATTTGTAGACGCCATCGCCAGGCTGGATGTTGCCGCGGATGCACGATTCGCCCATTCCGATGAACACGATGTCCGGATTGGAGTCGGCCACGGCGACCGCGCCGACCGAGGAGCTGTGAACCTGTCCATCGGTTACCGGGAACCAGTTCTCGCCGCCGTCCACGGTCTTCCATAATCCGCCGCCGGTTGCGCCGAAATATCCTTCGCGCGGCCGTCCCCTGACCCCCGTGATTGCGATGGACCGGCCGCCGCGCAGCGGGCCGATGCTGCGCCACATCAAACCGTTGGCGACGAGGGGATCGAGCGAGGAGGGAAACGGCGCTGCCGCAACGGACGCGAGCAGGGTAACGACGAGAAGTCGCGTGAGACGAGGCATCGGTCAGCTCCGTGAATTGCCACAATTGCCAGAATTGCCAAAATCGCCGGAATTAATAATTCAATTCTGGCAATTCTGGCAATTCAGGGGGCAGGGGCGACGTGGAGCTGTCACGGCCAGGACCCGCCGGAGCCGTCCAAGGCCGGCCTGAACGTTACCACTACCGAAGTGCATCCGGCGCGGCAGTCTTTTCCGGGAAAAGGGTGACCCTTACGAGGTTGGTCGGATTCAGATACTTCTGCGCCGCGCTCTTGATCGTCGCGGCATCCAGCTTCCTGTAGTAGTCCGGCAGGTGGAAAAGGCTCGTCAAGTCCTCCCCGTACTCGTAGCGAAGGGCCATCTGCGCGAGCAGATAGCCGTTCTGTTTCATGTTCGTCTCGTCGTCCCGGAGGAACGTCTCCTTGACGTCTGCGACCTGCTTGTCGGTGGGGCCGTTCGTCTTGAAGTTCTCGATTTCCTTCAGCACCGTCTGCACCAGGTTGTCGGTCCGGTCTGGACTGCAGCCGAATGAGATATCGACCGTGTACTCCGCGCGCGGCACCTTTGTATAGTTCGCGTCGGCCGATACGTTGTAGGTGCCCCCGAGGTCCTCTCGAATCAGCTCGCGCAGCCGCACCTCGAGCACGTCGGCCATCGCCCGGATGGCAATGCGATTTTCCTGGTTATAGTCGAACGGTCCGGTGAAAAGGATTGCGGCCCGGCTCTTTGGCTCCAACCCTTTCTCGACGCGCTTTTCGATGACGCCGGTCGGGCGCTTCATGCCGATGTCTTTCCATGATTCGGTCCGGTGCGTCACGGGCAGGCTGCCGAGATAGCGCTCCACGAGCGGCTTCATCGTGTCCACATCGAAGCTGCCGACGAACACGAACGTGAAGTCGCTGGCATCGCTGAATCGGTCCTTGTAGAACGCCAGCGACTTGTCGAGACTCATCTGATCGACCATTTCGGTTGTCATCATCCGCCCGCGCGGGTGGTTCTGCGTCATGATCGAATTCAGGGTTTCGGCGTACGCGTAGTCCGGCGAGTTCTTCTGGTTGGCGAGCTGCGATTTCATCGTGGTCGTGAGCACTGTGAAGATCGCCGGGTCGGGTCGAGGCGCCGTGAAGGTCAGGTAAATCAGCTGAAACATCGTGTCGAGGTCCTTCTTCGAGGCGCTGCCGCGCAGCCCTTCGTCCAGCTCTCCGATATACGGTCGCGCCGACGCCACTTTGCCGGTGAGCACCTTCCGCAAATCCACGGCGCTGAACTTGCCAAGGCCGCCGCTCGCGATTACCTGCGCAGCCGTCTCGGCCGGAATGAAGTCCGCGTCGCTCGCGAGCGACGTGCCGCCCAGACTGAACGCCTGAAAAAGGATCTCGTCCTCCTTGAACGTCGTTGGTTTCAGCACCACCTTGACGCCGTTCGACAGCTCCCATTCGGTGAGGCCGAATTCCTGCTTCGTCGCCGTTTTCGTTATCGCACCCGCGGCCGGCGGCGATTCGATGAGGCTCGCGTTGGCGACTGCATCGACGTAAGGGGTGAGCTCCTTGTGCATCGCGGCGGTGATCACGCCGCCCAGTTTTGCCTCGTCCGGAATGACGAGCCCTTCCTTCTGCGGGGCGTTGACGAGGACGACGCGGTTCTTCTCGGGCACCCACTGCTTCGCGAGCCCGTTCACCTCGGTGAGCGTAATCTCCGGGAGGAAGCGCGCGTGGAGCGCGGCTTCGTACTCGATCCCTGGAGACGGCTCCTGGTCGGTGAAGTTGCGCACGTATTCATCGGCGAGCGAGCCCGATGGCGTGTTCTCCTTTTCGGCAACCGCGCGTTCGAGGCCCCGCATGATGTTGGTCTTCTGGCGCTGGAGCTCCGTTTCGGTAAACCCGAACTTCTCGACCCTCAGCGCCTCGGTGAAGAGCGCCTCGAGTCCGCGCTCGATGCCGTCTTCCTTCACGCCGGCGCTCAACGTCGACACCTCGAGCGTCCGGACGAACTGTCCTCGCCCTGCACCGGCGCCGAGGAAAGGCGCGTCGGGCTTCTGCGCCATTTCCGAGAAACGCGCCGACAGCATGCCTGCGAACAACCGCTCGACGATCTGCTGGCGATACGCCCCGACCGTCGTCTGGTCGCGAGCCGGCATCTTGCTGTAAACCGCCACGCTGGTGCTCGATGCCTCCTTGTCGGTTGCGATCGCGTACAAGGTGCCGGGTTGTTCGGGCACGTTGGAAGTCGGCCGCAGCTTCGTCGCGGCGGATTTCGGGATCGTCTCGAAGTGCTGCTTGACGAGGGCCTCAATGGCGGGCTTGTCGAAGTCGCCGACCGCGATTACCGCCATCAGCTCGGGACGGTACCAGTCCTCGTAGAACTTCCTGAGGCGCTCGTGTTTGAAGCTCTGGACGACTTCCATGTCGCCGATCGGCAGCCGCTCGGCGTACTTGGAGCCCTTGAAGAGGATTGGGAACTGCTTGTCCTGCATGCGCGCGCCGGCGCCTCGCCGCAGGCGCCACTCTTCGGTGATGACCCCGCGCTCCTTGTCGATTTCCGTATCGTCGAACGACACGTTGTGAGCCCAATCCTCGAGAATCAGGAAGGCCTTGTCCAGAACGTCCGGCTTGTCGGTTGGAACCTGGAGCATGTAGACGGTTTCGTCGAAGCTCGTGAAGGCGTTGACGCTCGGGCCGAACCGCATTCCGATCGATTCGAGGAATTTGACCGTCTCCTGCTTGGGGAAATGTTTGGTGCCGTTGAACGCCATGTGCTCGACGAAGTGCGCGAGGCCCGACTGGTCCCGGTCTTCGAGGATGGATCCGGCGTTCACGACAAGCCGGAGTTCGGCGCGTCCTTCGGGTTTCTTGTTCTTTCGGATGTAATACCGCAGGCCGTTGGCAAATCGGCCCGTGGTGATTTGCGAATCGAGGGGGATCGCAGCGGTGAGCGGAGCGCTGGCTGCTGGCGCCGCGGAGGGCTGGACCGTAGTGGTCGCAGGCTGCTGGGCGCCGATGAGCTGAGTGGCAGCCAGACAGAACGCGGCGAGCGAGAGCGGTTTTTTCATACGGATTCTCCAGCGCGATTATCGGTGGACCGTTCCGCAAGGGTCAAGGGACGAACGCTGTGATCTCACCGGTGCCCGTTCCCTTGACATACTTTGCAATGCAAAGTATGATGCCGGCAGAAAGCGAGGCCGCCATGCTTCTGCGCGTGCTGATCGGATTGCTTTACGCGGTGTTGCTCGTCGGCGGCTGCAGCCGCTCGAATAACCTGCTCCTCGGTCGGGTCGAAGCCACCGTCGCCGGTCACACCGTCGTCGTCACCGATTGTTACCGCACGAGCGTGCCGCAGTCGCAGCCCGAGCCGAGCGGCGCCCGTTTCACGCCTTGCCGCGACGCCGACGTGTTGATTCGCGCCGAACAGCTGACGGTGAACGGTACCTCGTACGGTCCGCTCCGTCCCGGCTCGCGCGTCGTCGTGGACCACGGGCGCGTTTCGATCGAGAAGTAGCGAACGTCGAGCGGTGTTATTGGCCGGCGCGTGGAGGGGGCGGCGGAGGCATGTCCGCAGCCGGGAAACGCGCCAACATCTCGTCGCGGGTCGCGAGTTGATAAACCGTGGACGCGACGATCACGGCCGCCTTCTTCACATCCTCCTCTATCACTCTCTCGTACGTATCCAGGTTCGTATGGTGCGTATG
>JBKPTT010000271.1:0-7635 GCA_046735635.1 Acidobacteriota bacterium
GTACTGCGGCACCTCGTCCTCGGTCTTGTAAGTGATCACGAGCTTGCGCGGTAGGGGGTCGGGGCCGGCGTCGATCCAGAGCTGCCAGTCGATCGTCGCCTGCTCGAACGACAGGTGATGGCACGGGACACCCGCAACATCGTGGATGCCGAGGTAGACGCCCCGCTGCACGTCGCTCATCAAGCGCTCGTATGGGTTGGCGTACAGAAAGTCGCCGAGCGGAACAGCGGTACCGGTTTGGCCGAACACCCAGTCGAGCGCCGCATCGACCGTGGGCGGAACCGTGCCGCTCGCCCACACATTCTGTTCGTGGTCGATGGCCGTGAACGTCTGCCCGTCGTACCAGAACGAGCCATTGCGCGCGTCACCGGAGGCATCGCCCGCGAGGCGATCGGGGCGGCGCATGGCCACTCGCCGCACGGACGTCAGCTGCTGGCGTGGGCCGTCCATGGGGACCTCGTCGTAGGTCTCGTCGGCCTCCAGCGCCAGCGTGGTCACAGCGGCGAGGCGATCGCTCATGCGTCGGACGAGCTCCCGTGCGCGTGGCTCCACGAGCGTCGACGCGGACCCGAGTTCCTGTTCGATGAGCGGAGGCGGAGGCTCGTTGGAGACGTTCGCAGCCGGCAACCCCCTCGCGCATGCAAACATCGGGAAAGCCAGCGCCGCAAAGACGACGAGACGACGACGGGTGAACATGCCATCACTCCAAGGCACTGCTGCGTGTGTGGCTCGCATCGAAGAACACGTGCAGGATCACGCCCAGCGCGAGAATCTCTTTCGTCGACGAGTGCGAGTCGTACTGATAGGCGCCGTTGACTTCGAGCGCGGTTCGCGACGACCACGCCATCGAACTGCCCCCGATCAGCCGGACGCGATTCACGGTGTCGTAGCGTGAGTCGTAGTAGGGCTCGACGTTCACGTAGGGGACGAAGGAGACGCGTCCCGCGGCGAACTCCTTCTCCGCCATCAGCCGGTAGCGCCACCGGGTCGAGAATTCGTGGCTGTCCTTACCCAGCCACCGAAGTTCGCTCCGCAGCCGGTGCGACAGCATGAGGCCGCCTTTGACGGGAATACGCTGGTGCAGTTCGCCGAAGGCCGTGTACTCGGTGTATTCGTCCCCCGCGTCGCCGAGGCTTTTGCCGCCAAAATACCCGCCGCGCGCCAGAAACAACCCCATGCTCCGCGCACGGTCCTCGTCCATCAGGCGTCGATGAAATCGAGCCTTTCCGAATTCACGATCCGCCTGGCCAATCAGGTTTCCCTCGCGATAATGGGTGTCGAGGTTTTTCGAGACCGGGATGAACAGCGACAGGCGCCACGTGGAGGAGAGCCGCAGCCAGGTGTCGATCTCCGGCCAGAACTCGTACGAGAGTGGGCCGGCCACCGCGGCACCGGCAGCAATAAGCCAGACGAGGAGAGCCGCAACGATTGTGCGGGCACGAAGTCCGACGTCCATGACCACCTCGAGTACTCAGCACCTGAAAGTCAGCGAGTACTAATTCCCGCCTTTGAGCCGTTTCGTGCCTTCGATCAGCGAGTGCCACCCGTACACGAGCGAGATCGTGAAGTTGTCCATGCGCAGGTCCGAAGGCGCGAAATCGCTGACGGTTGACTTGTAGCCGACGGTGAGGCCCAGGTTGTCGTTGATCCCGTAGCCGAGGGTGACGCCGTAGCCTGCGTTGTTCAGTTTCTCGCCTGATACTCCGGCGATAGTCGCCTGTCCACCGGCGTACCAGATGGCGTCGAACGATCCCCAGAAGTGCTCCGTGAAGTCGCGCGTCACGTGCGCATCGAGCTCGAACATCGGCTTGGTTTCGAGGGTCTGCCCGACGTAGTCGTCGTTAGCGCCGAACAGCCACACGGCTGGAAGGAATTCCACCGTCGTGCGACGTCCCGGTACCCACGCGCCGAGCTGCCAGACGACGGGCGCGCCCAGCCGCCCGTACCAGCGGTTCTGTCCGAGATTCAGCGGCTGCGTGTTGTCGTACTTGCCAATCGGCACCGCAAGATCGGTCAGCACGTCGATAGAGAATCCCGGCTCATAGCGCAGAGCGTCGGGGATGTTCTTCTGCGCCGTCGGGCCGAGCAGGTTGAGATCGAACTCGAACATGGGATCGCCGAACCCGTTGGCGGCCTCGCTGAATGTCTTGCCCGACACCGTGGCCGTGCCCGAGAGGCGACCCATGGGCACGAGAACCGCGCCCATCGCGGATCGATCGAAGAGTGTGAAGGTCCGCGCGTAGCCCCCCAAGGCCATCGTCGCGTCCACCTTCGCGTCCGTCGAGACGACGTCATGAGCCGGGTCGAACGGGTTCGAGTTCCCGCTGATCGATTGGAAGATGACCGGCACCGCGTTCGCGTCCGAGAGCGTCTTCCAGTAGAAGCGCGCCGGCGTCTGCGCCAACGCGGACTGCGGACCGAACGTCGCGGCCGCGATCATTCCTGCGATAATCCAGCGCATCACCGCTCTCCCTTTGGCTTGGCCGTCATGTTCTTCGGCGGCACGAACTGCTTCTTGTTGACAAGGGGCGGGTAGCCTGGATCGTCAGGCGTTCGCCAAGGCAGTTGGTCTTCGAGCGTCTCGAAGACGGACCGGCTCGGGAGCACCACGTTGTTCGCGCGCACGTAGCTGTCCCAAATTGCGACGAGCGCCTGCACTTTGTCCGGCCGCTCTGCGGCGAGGTCTTTTCGCTCCGAGGGATCGGCCGCAAGGTCGAACAGTTCCCAGGCGCCCTTGCCGTACGGCTTGAATTCCCACCGCAGCTTCCAGTCGCCCTGCCTCACCGCACGATTCCCGAAGAGCTCCCACGCGAGGGAGTCCTGATCGGTCCGCGGCGATTCAGCCTGACCGGCCAACACCGGCCCCCAGGACTTGCCGAGGAGCGCCGGCAGCTCATGCCCCTCAAGGGTCTTTGGATAGCTGGTCCCCGCGATCTCGAGCAGCGTCGGCATCAAGTCTGCGACGTGCATGAGACCCCGGTTGACGCTGCCCTTGGACCGTTTGACGACCGGACCGCTGACAATCAGCGCGTTTCGAATGCCGCCCTCGCCGAGCCAGCCTTTGAATTGACTGAACGGCGTCATCGACACCTGTGCCCACATCGGCCCGTAGGCGACGTACGACCCGGGATCGCCCCATGCGTTGGGATTCGTCTGCGACCACTTGCTGGCCGCAAAGAGATAGTCACGCGACCCGGGCGTGCCGGCGATCATCGCGAAGAGGTCGGTGCCCTCCGCGCCGTTGTCGCCGAAGACGATGAACACGGTGTTGTCGTACTCGCCGATCTGCTTGAGATGATCGACGAGGCGGCCGACGTGATAATCGAGGTTCTCCACCATGCCGGCGTAGAGTTCCATCTTCTTCCCGAGGACGGCCCTGCTTGCCGGTGCGAGCAACACGGGATCGGGCACGAACCACATGCGCTCGGCCAGCGGCGTGCCCGCAGGCACGATGCCGAGCTCCACTTGCCGCTTCAAGCGTTCCTGCCGCACCGCATCCCACCCCTTGTCGTACTCACCGACGTGGCGATTCCGCCAGTCGCGCGGGAGATGGTAGGGATCGTGCGGCGCCTGGTGCGCGACGTATGCGAAGAAGGGCTTTCCGTCGCCGCGGTTGGCGTCGATGAACCCAATGAGCTTGTCGGTGTACGTCTTCGTCGCGTAGTAGTTCTTCGGAAGCTCGGTCAGATATTTCCCGTCCTCGGTGAAGACCGACTGTGGCGACGCGGCGGTGAAGTTCGTCATGTCCCAATAGCTGCCCGCCCCGTCGAGCAGCGAGAAGTCACGCTCGAATCCGCGGGCAGCCGGAATCAGGTTTGGCTCCTTGCCCAGATGCCACTTGCCGACCATGTACGTGTGATAGCCGGCGCCCCTGAGCAGTTGGGGCAACGTCGCGACGCCGTGATTGAGGTAACCCTCATAGCCGGCGAGGTCCCGTTGATTGGGCGCCGTCCACTCGTCCATGTTGCCGAGGCCGTTCAAATGGGTGTCGACGCCGCTCAGCAGAAGGGCTCGCGTGGGTGAGCAGCTGGCGTGCGTATAGAAGTTGGTGAAGCGCACGCCCTCACGGGCCAGTGCGTCGAGGTTCGGCGTCTTGATCTCGCCGCCGAACATGCCCATGTCGGCGAACCCCAGGTCATCGCCGAGGATAACGACGATATTCGGCCGCCGCGCCGTGTCCTGGGCGAACGCCATCGTGGGCGCCACGAGCGTCGCCACGAGCAGGCGAATGATGCTCCGAACGGTCTGCATGACCCGACTCCCTTTTCTCCTCGCGCGCCTGGCGCGGCTGCTACACTGTGGCTTGCCCTTGGAAGGGCTTCTTCATCGACTCTAGATGCGGACGCCACGACCGTCTATCGGATTACCGCAACATGCGAGAGGAGTCCGGCGCGCGCATCGAGCCGCCTGCGGTCACTGTTACCGAGATCACTGAACCCTCGGCCGTGAACGAGGGGATGGAGTTGATCGACCAGGAGGCGGTGCAACTGCAGTCGATGCCACTTCGGGCACGACGGGTGATTGTCAGGCTCGCGGGCGCCACTGTCGTCCTGCACTCGACCAACCGTCGCCTACGGACCATCACCCGCGTCCATGACGCGCTGATCGCCTACGTCACGTTCGGCCCGAACGCGAACGGGACGGTGAACGGAGTGCCAGTCAGGCCCGGGTTCATGCTGGCCGCCGAACCCGACACGGAAGCCAGGTTCGTCGTCGATGCCGGATGGGAGAGCATTACGTTCCTGCTCTCACCGCAGGACGTTCGCGCACACCTGACGGCGCGTCAACGCGAGCACGACTTCCGTGTGCCGCGCGGCGTCGAGGCGCTGCAAGCGAACCCGGATGGCGCTCGCAGACTGTTCGAGTGGGGAAAGCGGCTGACGACGACTGCCGCACTGCGACCGTCGGTGTTCAACGGCGGGAAGAAGGAGCGGAGCGCCGCTCAGGTCGAGTTGTTCGAGACGCTCCTGCCGGTCCTTGGCGGCGCCGAACAGCTCGAGCCGACGCGCAGCGATCGAACGCGGCAGGTCCATAGCGTCATCGTGAAGTCGGCCGAGGAGCTCGCCATGGCCAGGGTCGGCGAGCACCTCTCCGTGACTGATCTCTGCCGGGCGGCGGGTGTCAGCGAGCGCACGCTGGAGTACGCGTTTCGGGACGTCATGCGGCTGACACCGGTGGCGTATCTGATCCGGCTCCGCCTGCATCGGGTGCGGGAGGGTTTACTGGCCGGCACTCACGGAACGACGACCGTCACCACGGAGGCGGTCAACTGGGGCTTCTGGCACTTCGGCGAGTTCTCGCACGCGTATAAGGAGTGCTTCGGCGAGTTGCCGTCGGATACGTTGCGACGTCCCCCCCACGCCACGCGCTGAGCGTCGACCCGAGCGCGCCTCCATCGGGCGAACCGGCCTGCTTCCGGAATCTCGGCGCCTCGGGGTTATGCGCGAGTTTCCTCGACGTTTCAAGCAGGCACAAACCCTGCTTGTCCAGTTCATGATCGCTAACGCAGATGGACAAATACGACGCTCCCGCCCTCGTGGCTCAGGGTGCATCGCGCCGCTTCCACGTGATGGTCAAACCGGGCGGGGCGACGTGCAACCTGGATTGCGACTACTGCTTCTACCTGCCCAAGGACACGCTGCCGGGCGGACCCGGCGTCGGGCGGATGTCCGACGACCTGCTGGAGCGCTTCATCCAGCAGTACATCGACGGTGTGACCGGGCCGCAGGTCGTGTTTTCCTGGCAGGGTGGCGAGCCGACGCTGCTCGGCCTCGACTTCTACCGCAAGGTGGTTGCGCTCCAGAAGAAATACGCGAAGCCGAACCAACGGATCGACAACGACCTGCAGACCAATGGGACGTTGATCACCGAGGAATGGAGCGCGTTTCTCGCGGAGCACCGATTCCTCGTCGGCTTGAGCATCGACGGACCGCGCGACATCCACGATCGGCATCGCGTCAACAAGGGGCATCAGCCCACGTTCGACCGCGTGATGCAAACAGTCCGGCTTCTCAGAAAGCACGGCGTGCCGTTCAATACGCTGACCTGCGTTCACCGCCACAACGCCAGGCGTCCGGTGGACGTGTACCGCTTCCTTCGCGACGAAGTCGGGTCCACCCACATGCAGTTCATTCCCATCGTTGAGTACAAGGGATTTGATCGGACAGCGCCGCATATGTGGAAGAACGGCACGTTACCGAAGGACGGTGAGCCGGAGGCACGCCCCGGACATCCGAACTCGATCGTCACCGACTGGTCGGTGGATCCCGACGACTACGGATACTTCCTGTGCCGCATGTTCGACCGGTGGGAAAGCCGTGATGTGGGCAAGATTCTCGTCAATCACTTCGAGACGCTGGTCTCGCAACATGCCGGGCTGGGATCGCAACTCTGCATCTACAGCGAGTTCTGCGGCAAGTCGCTGGCGATCGAACACGACGGTAGCGTCTACACCTGCGATCACTACGTGTATCCCGAGTATCGCCTCGGCACGATACGCGATACGCCGCTCGCAACGCTCGCGTTCTCTCGGCCGCAGGTCAAGTTCGGCTACGCGAAGAACGAAACGCTGCCGCAATACTGTCGTGAGTGCGCCTATCTGGCCGATTGCTGGGGAGAGTGTCCGAAGAACCGGATCATCCACACCGTTGACGGCGAACCTGGTCTGAACTATCTGTGCCGCGGACTCAGGACGTTCTACGCGCACGCTCTTCCCGCCGTGAGGCGGATAGCGACCACAGTTGCGGCGGGCACACCAGGCATCGGCGAGGCCCGCCAGCGCTGATCCTTCGACGGTCAGCATCAACAGAAGCCTGACCGGCACAGTAAAGGACACGCTGGCCAGCCGTGATCTCGACCGCCTGCGAGAACCCGAACCCGTCCTGCCAGCTCCACGGGTTGATTGCTCGTCGTTCCATACGTTGACCTGCCCTCAGCATGTTTTTTTCGTCAAGCGTGTCGCTTCTCACGCGGATGCGGTCCGACGACTTCGACGCCGTACTTCCGCAGCGCGCTGACGGCGTCGTCAACAGTCTTGGGAGCGAGCTCGAACATGCGCTCGAAGCCTCCCGGCACGTTCAGCAGGATAAGACGCACGCTTGGAAAGCAAAGCGGGCCAGCAACACCGAGCCTCTCCGAAGCGCGTCAACGCACACGCGATCAGCGACGTAATCCTCAAGAACGATCACTCTGTGTGCGCCCGTAAACCTCGATGCTCGTCGAGGGCTTGAGGTGTTGACCTTGAGGCTGCCTGTCGAACTGAGAGGCGCCTTTTGTGACGACGTCCGTCTCCTACGGGTGTAGTATTCAGGCATGCCACGAAGGGCCGCGGCGCCGCCTCGCCTGACGGCGCGGCAACTGGCCGTCATGCAAGTGCTGTGGTCGCGCGACGAGGCGTCGGTGACCGACGTCCAGCGCGCGATGACGGGGCGGCGCCTCGCGCTGACCACGGTGGCGACGATGCTCGTGCGACTGGAACAGCGCGGACTGGTCAGTCACCGCGTCGAAGGCCGCCAGTACATCTATCGATCGCGCGTGTCGCCGGCCGAGGTGCGGGAGACGGTGACGCGGGAGCTGCTGCGCAATCTCTTCGACGGCGACGTCGCGGCCTTCGTCAGTCAATTGCTCGACGCGCGC